>JBBILQ010000006.1:59778-75635 GCA_037444845.1 Candidatus Aminicenantota bacterium
TTTCAGGCCGTCTGACAGAGTCGTTTTTCATAAGCTCAACTGCAACCCTTGTTATAAAAGAACCTGTCCGACGCTCGACTGCCTCAAAGCCCTCAAGGTCGAAGATGCCGTTGAAGCGATAAAGGAAGCATGGGAAAGCCATGTGTGATTTTGGTCCTCAAGAAATCCTCAGCAGGATCCGGGTCAGGACCGGCTCACTAACAGCCGTGGCGGTCGTCCTTCTGGCCACTCCCAACTGGACCTCGATTCTCATCGGTGTCTCCATCTCAGTTCTCGGCCTTGCCATCAGGACCTGGGCCTCAGGCCACTTGCGCAAGGAGAAAAGGCTGGCCGTCTCTGGTCCCTACCGGTATTCCAGAAATCCCCTCTATCTTGGGAACTTCATCCTGGGGGCGGGCATTGCGGCCGGGTCGCGTTCATGGTGGATCGTCTGGCTGTTCATCGTGTATTTCGCTGTGTTCTACCCGCTCATTATCGTCCAGGAAAGAAGGCGAATGAAGGAGCTTTTCCCGGAACAGTACGAGGAATACGGGAAAAAGGTGCCCCTTTTTTTCCCTTCGCCTAGAAAGCGCAACCACGCCTCCCGGGAGAAATTTAGCTGGGCGCTCTATAAACAAAACAAAGAATACCGGGCTCTCATCGCGACGGTGGCGCTCTGGCTGGCTCTGGCCGTCAAGGTTCTGCTGTTGAATCGCTGAGGTTGCTCTGCTATATTCTCTCCGTGCCCACGCAAGAAAGAATAAGGAAAGTCAGACGTCTGCTTTCGCTGCGCCAGCCCGACCTTCGGGTTGTGCTCGAAGGCGTTACCATCGCCCACAACGCCAGCGCGGTCATCAGGACCTGCGACGCGGCCGGCGTCCTCTATGCGGATATCATCTCTCGCTCTCCAGAAGCCGTCGTCTTCAACAAGGCCATTTCGACGCGGGCGGAAAAGTGGGTTGAGACCCGCGTCTATTCCTCGGCGCGCGAGTGCCTGCTGCCGCTCAAAGAAAAGGGGTTCAAAGTGGCGGTGGCGCATCTGGGCAAGGACGCCATCATCTACACAGAGCTCGACTACACTCAACCCATGGTCATCGTCTTAGGCAGCGAGGCAGAGGGAGTATCGCAGACTGCCCTGGATTTAGCAGACTATATCATCAAAATCCCCATGCTGGGAATGGTCGAAAGCCTCAATCTTTCGGTCTCCGCGGCCATCATCCTCTATGAGGCGCTCAAGCAGCGCTGGGACCGCGGGTTCTACAAAAAAAGGAGGCTTTCTGATGCTGAATTCGAGGCCTATCTCGGGAAATGGCTGCCCCGCCGCAAAAGCGACGAGCCCTGCGATTGAGACAACAAAAGCAGGGGGGCTGTCTTCCTGTAAGATCCCCCTGCTCGGAGATGGATAGAGAAGTTTCACTCCCGTTTTTTGCGCTTAGACCCTGAAGACGACACGGTCTCCGGTTAAGAGTCTTTTGAGTTTCTGAGCTTCTTCCTTGCTTTTCTCAAAAATTTTTTCTTTTTCTTGTTTAAGCTTCTCGCTCTGTTCTAACATCTCCTCTTTCAGCTTCTTCATCTTCTCCAGGCTTTGTTGGGCGGACTTCTCATAGACCTCCCGCGATTTTTCGAACTGCCGCGCCAATTCTTCGCTGAAATCGCCCCAGGCTTCTGGGCTGAAACTGTAACTCCAGCCAAACTCCTGTCTTTCTTCTTCCTCGATTTCTACCTCGATGGCCAGCGCTTTCTTATTCCGGATGAGGTCGATCTTGACCTTGTCGGCTTTCTTCCTGTCCTGGATCATTTCACTCAGTTCGTCCACTGAATAAACCAGCTTCCCGTCGACACGGATGATGACGTCTCCCACCTTTAGTCCCGCTTTCTCTGCCGGGCCGTCCTTGGTCAGTCTGGTCACGAGAAGGCCGCTTCCCTCTTTGACGCCAAAGTATTCCAGCAACTCCTTGTTAATGGCTTCGAGATAAACGCCGATGTATTTTCTCTTTTCCCAGCGCGGCCAGATTTCACGCAGCCGTTGTCCAGGTGACCCCGGTGCTTCCGGAGCTTTCTCGGGTTTGACCTTCAGCGGCTCGGCAGGCCGGGTCGGAAAAAGCCGCGGATACCGAAGCTCCAGCTCTCGCCTGGCCTCTTTTTCTGGATACTCGCCGAGCTTTACTTTAGCATCAGTCGCTTTGCCGGCTCTTTCAACCTCGAGCTTGATGTCCTGGCCAGGTTTGCTGGTCCTGATCTCGGAGACAAACATCGAGGCGGAAGTTATCGGCCGGCCGTTAATCTTGAGAAGAATATCTCCCTCTTTCAGGCCAGCAAGCTCGGCCGGGCTATCAGATTCAGCATCATGGATTTCAACTTGACCTCTTTCATTTTCAGAAATGGATACCCCCATCCAGCCGCGGCTGACCTTGCCCTTTTCCTTGATTTCAGCGCTGACCATCGCGACGATATCCACGGGAACGGCCAGGGCCATCCCGGATGAAGGGGCCTCGGCCCGGCTGAAAACATAGCCCGAGCCGACGATTTCCTTCTCCCTGAACTCGAAAACGACGGGCTGGTCTTCCGCGTAGATTCCCCGCAGCAGTCCGACCATCTGCCCATCCCTGTTGACCACCGGGCTGCCGCTTGCGCCGCGCGTCACCCAGACGTTCAAGCGCAGCTTATCCGGGGCGATGGAGCTCACTATTCCCTGCGTGACGGCCGGAGTGTTCTCGGGCGAAATGCTGATGACGCCGATCCAGGAGCCGGGTGAAAGTCCGCTGGCCTTGGCTAGGGTGATGGGTGCAAGGTTCTTCTCTTTGATCTGGAGAAGAGCCAGGCTGGTTTCTGGGTCCAGCCCGAGGAACTTGGCCTCGGTCCGCTTTCCGTCTGTGGTTGTGACTATTATTTTCTCGTCCCTGGGAGAGACAAGCGCCGTGGTGACGATTGAGCCGTCTTTGTCGATGATGACACCAGTGGCGACTCTTGTCATCCCGTTGCGCGTTTCTACTTTGACGACGCTGGCAAAGACCTTTTTAGAGACATTCTCGACAGTGTTTTCGTCCAGGGCGGGGCCTCTGGCCGCTGCCGTCAGGCTCAATGCCAGCACTGCCGTTATGGCCATTAAACTCAGCCTGAGTTTGACATTCTTTTTCATTATCAGGAACCTCCTCAGTATTTAATTTCCTTTATTGCCGTGTCGGAGACCTGTTCCAGAAGATAAATCACCCCCGGCTCAGCAGACCTGCTCCGGATTTCAGCCGCATAATCAAGGGTCTCGATGACGGGGATAGTCTGCTCCGATGTCGGCTTCGATCCGATTCCTAAAGCAGGATAATAGCCTCTCTCGTTGTCCGCCAGTCCGAGCGGCGTCTTTTTCTGGAGGACAAACACGTTCAGCAGGACAAGAACTGCCAGAAGTGAGGCAAACGCCCCTGCCAGCGAAAGCCCGAACGCTCTCCTTCTTTCCCTCGTGCTCCTCTTCCTGAGGGAAAGCTGAGCCATGACTCTTTGTTCGAAGCCAGGCGGAGCGTGGGCTCGACCGAGTTTTCTTAGAATCTCAAGCTCATCCATTTCTTCTCTCCTCGTCTCAGGCTGAAAGCCGCCCGCCGTCCAGGGCCTTTTCCAGCCTTTTTTTAAGAAAATGGCGGCCGCGGCTGATCCTGGCCTTGATCGTCCCCACCGGTTTCTTCAGAATCTCGGCGATCTCTTCCTGAGAGAAACCCTCCATGTCCTTAAGAATAACGGGCAACCTGTAGCGTGGGTGGAGAGAATTGAGCGCTTCTCTCAGGTTCTTGATCAATCCCGAGTCGGGCGGGTCCGTCGCGTAGGCATTATCCTGGAATTCGTGAGTGGTGAGGTCATCCAGCGAAACCAGGGAGGCCCGGCGCGCCTTTTTCATCTCCGTCCTGGCCAGGTTCGTGGCGATAGCGTAAATCCAGGAAGAAAGAGGGGCGATTGGCCGGTAGTGGTTGGCCTTGAAATAAACCCGGATGAACGTCTCCTGGGAAAGCTCGACGGCCTTCTGATAATCGCCGGTGAATTGGTAGAGGTAGTTGACAATCCTGTCTTTGTAAGCCGTGATGATCTGGCCGAAAGCCATCTCGTTTCCTTCCTGGACCTGTCGCATCAGCTCATGCTCATCCATTCTCACCCTCTAAAACTCCATCCTAATCCAAAAAGTTTCATTTTCCCTGGCGCTCCTTTATCCCATTGGGTTACCAGACGTTTGTCCATGTTCTTTATAAGTATATGCCCGCCAGGCGGTTTTGAAAACTCCAAATTGCCCTGGTGCTTATATCGCCTCAAAAAATTGGAAATTTCTCAAAACTTTTTAGTTCGAATGGCAATTTTGAGCGCACAAACACATTCTTGGGGCCAGTTCTTGAATAGAGAAAATGGGTGAATGAGTAAGCTTTCCCCTATTTCGGGGCTTCGAGCTCGAGGAGGGGTTTCTCGGAATCGACGAGGTCGCCGTCAGCTACGAAAATCTTCTTGACCACACCTTCGATGGGCGACTTGAGCTCGTTTTCCATCTTCATGGCTTCAACGATGGCCAGGGTTTGGTTCTTCCGGACGGCTTCATTTTCGGCGACGCAAACCTTGATGACCTTCCCCGGCATGGGCGCCGTGATAACCGGTTTTTCCTTCTGGAGTCGGTCTTCCCCCCGGTCGATACCTCTCACTTCTTCTCCCGGCTTCTGGATGATGAACAGGTCGCTGCCAAGAGAAATGTATTTTTTTTCTTTATCTCCGGCGATATAAACGAGATACGACCTGCCCTCGACGAGAAGCGAAAACATGTTCGGGGAGATGGCCTCAATATCCGCTTCGAGTAATTTGTCCTGATGGCGGATGAAGAATCGGTCTTCTTTTTTCTCCAGGCTGATCTTGTGCCGGACGTTGTTGATCAGGAACTCGAATTCCATCTCAGCTCTTGCCTCCGATCCTCCACCTGCCGAGAGTTTTCCAGGGGGAATAGCTTTCCTTGACCGGCGTCGCCGCCTCGACCATCCCTGCCTGGCTTCGGCTAAAATCGCTGAAAGCCGCTGCGGCTACAGCCAGCCTGAGCAAATCTTCGCTTGCCCCCTCCTCTTTCCATCCATCAAAATGATTCTTGATGAAGCTCGTGGTCGTCGCTCCATCCCTGAACCTGGGATGAGAGATGACGTCCCGGAGAAAGCGGATGGTCGTGTTGATGCCAAGAACGACATAGTCCTCAAGGGCAGTCTTCATTCTCTGGCAAGCCACCTCCCTCGTCTCGGCCCAGACGATGAGCTTGGCTAAGATGGGGTCGTAATAAATCGGCACTTCCCAGCCGCTGTAGATGCCGCAATCATGCCGGACGCCCGGCCCCTTTGGTTCCTTTAGGTAAAGAATTTTTCCCGAGGAAGGGAGAAAATTTTTGGAGGGATCTTCGGCGTAAATCCGGCACTCGATGGCATGGCCGCGCTGGCTGAGTTCTTCTTCTTTTAAGCCGAGCTTTTCGCCTGCCGCGATACGAATCTGCTGGTGGACCAGGTCAACGCCAGTCGTCAGCTCGGTGACCGGATGTTCAACTTGAAGGCGGGCGTTGACCTCAAGGAAATAAAAATTTTTGTCTTTGTCGAGCAGGAATTCGACGGTCCCGGCGTTGTTGTAGCGGGCGACTTTCAGGACTTTTTTGGCCGTCTCCCCCATTTTCCGCCTGAGCTCTGGGTCGAGGGCCGTCGAAGGCGTTTCCTCGACGATTTTCTGGTGCCGCCTCTGGATGGAGCATTCGCGCTCGAAGAGGTGGACAACATGGCCGTAGTTATCGGCCAGAACCTGAAACTCCACATGCCTCGGGTCCT
The DNA here is from genome assembly GCA_037444845.1 of Candidatus Aminicenantota bacterium. GTDB lineage: Bacteria > Acidobacteriota > Aminicenantia > Aminicenantales > UBA8522 > JARYMI01. The sequence goes on from JBBILQ010000006.1 coordinate 65,571, forward strand.
CGATGCATTTCTCAAGATAGACGGACTCGTCGCCAAAAGCAGCCTTGGCCTCTCTCATTCCGGCCTCGAGCCCTGGCCTCAACTCTTCCTCCGAGGAGACGATGCGCATCCCCTTGCCGCCGCCGCCGGCTGAAGCTTTGATCATCACCGGATAGCCGAGCCGCCGCGCCTCGGCCTCGCATTCGCTGATATCCTTGAGCACCCGCTTCATGCCAGGAATAATCGGGATGCCGGCTTTTTCCATGGTCTGGCGGGCGCGGATCTTATCGCCTACAAGGGCGAGGGCCTTTGAATTGGGCCCTATGAAAACGAGCTTCTCTTCTTCAAGGCGCCTGGCGAACTCCGGGTTTTCTGCCAGGAATCCGTAACCGGGATGAATAGCCTCAGCTCCGGTGGCCCGGGCCGCCTCAACGATCCTGTCCATGTTGAGATAGCTTTCTGTGGCCGGCGCCGGGCCAATGCAGACTGCTTCATCAGCCATTTGGACATGGAGGCTGGCCCGGTCGACATCGGAATAGACAGCCACCGATGCGATACCCACCTCACGGCAGGCTTTGATTACGCGAACGGCAATCTCTCCCCGGTTGGCGATCAGGATTTTCTTGAACATGATTGATTTCTTACGCTTCTCTCTTTTTTTCTTTCTTTTCTTCTGGTTTTTTTTCGTTCTGCTCATTGACCCAGGCCGGCTTCCTCTTTTCTAAAAAAGCAGCCATCCCCTCCTGGCCTTCAGCGCTCACGCGCAGGCGAGCGATCATCTCGGCTGTGTAGGGCTTGGTTTCCTCAAGGCTCATGGCCGGGACGCGGTGGAGAAGCTCTTTGCAACTGGCCATCGCCTCAGGCCCTGAGCTCAGGAAGAGATGGATGACTTCTTCGACTTTCCGGTCGAGCTCCTCGTGCGGAACGACCTTGTTGACCAGGCCGATTTCGAGCGCCCTTTGAGCGTTGAACCTTTCGCCCGAGAGGAAATACTCCCGGGCTGCGCTCTCGCCGATACGACGGATGACATAGGGGGAAATAACCGCCGGCACAAGCCCGATCTTGACCTCGCTCAGTCCGAACCTGGCCCGCTCTGAAGCAATGACAATATCACAGGCTGAGAGGAGCCCATTGCCGCCTCCGATGGCCGTCCCATTGACCCGGGCAATCGTCGGCTTGGGCAGCGTGTAGATGACGTGCATGAGTTCCGCCACGCCGAGCGACTCCTTGAGGTTCTGGTCGAAGGAATAGCGGATGACCTCCCGCATCCAGTTGAGGTCGGCGCCGGCGCAGAAGGATTCCCCGACTCCTGTAAGGATGGCCACGCGAACCGAGTCATCCTCTCTGACCATGGCGAAGGCATCAGCCAGCTCACGGATCATCGTCACGTTAAAAGCGTTATGCACGTCAGGACGATTTAAGCTGATGCGGCCAACTTTATCCTCGCGGCCGATTAAGATTGTCTCGTACCTCTTCTCTCGCATCTTCATCGGTCCATCGCCCGATCACATCCGGAAAATACCGACCTTGTAGTCGGGGATCGGAGCGTTGAGGCTCATCGAGATGCCCAAGGCCAGGGCGGCGCGCGTTTCCAGGGGCTCGAGGATTCCGTCGTCCCAGAGCCGGGCCGTGCTGAAGTAGGGGCTGGCCTCGGCTTCGTATTTCTCAAGGATGGGCTTCATCAAGTTTTCTTTTTCTTCCTCGGACATCTCAACACCCTGTTCCTGGAGCCTTTTTATCTTGACCGTGAGCAGGACGTTGGCGGCCTGCTCGCCGCCCATGACGCTGATTCTGGCGTTCGGCCACATCCACAGCAGCCGCGGGCCGTAGGCGCGTCCGCACATGGCATAATTCCCGGCGCCATAAGAGCCGCCGATGATGACCGTGAGCTTGGGGACATCCGCGTTGGCCACCGCATGGACAAGCTTGGCGCCGTCCTTGGCGATCCCGCCGTGCTCGTATTGCTTGCCGACGATAAACCCGGTGATATTCTGGAGGAAGATGAGCGGGACCTTGCGCATGGCGCAGAGCGTGATGAAGTGAGCGCCTTTGAGAGAGCTCTGGGAGAAAAGGACACCGTTATTGGCCAGGATGCCCACCGGATAGCCCATGATCCGGGCAAACCCGCAGACGAGCGTCTGGCCGTAAAGCTCCTTGAACTCCTGAAACCGGCTGCCGTCGACCAGACGGGCAATGACTTCCTTGATGTCAAAGGTCTTGCGAAGGTCGCGGGGCACAATGCCGTAAATCTCTTCCGGGTCGTAGGCCGGGTCTTCGGGCTTGGCCATGTCGAGCTCGAATTTTTTGGGCGGGTCGAGCGTTTCGACAATGTTGCGGGCAATCTCGAGGGCATGCGCGTCGTCATACGCATAATAATCAGAAACTCCGGATATGCGGCAGTGGACGTCGGCCCCTCCCAGGTCTTCGTCCGTCACCTCCTCGCCCGTTGCCGCCTTGACGAGCGGCGGCCCTCCAATGAAGATTGTACCCTGCCGCCTGACGATGACCGTCTCGTCGCTCATGGCCGGCACATAGGCGCCGCCAGCCGTGCAGGAGCCCATGACGATCGAAATCTGGGGGATGCCCAGAGCCGAAAGCCGCGCCTGGTTGTAGAAAATCCGGCCGAAATGCTCCTTGTCGGGAAACGTTCCTGCTTGATGCGGCAGAAAAATCCCGCCTGAATCCACAAGGTAGATGCAGGGGAGCCTGTTCTCCCTGGCGATTTCCTGCGCCCTGACGTGCTTCTTGATGGTCATCGGGAAATAGGTTCCGCCCTTGACTGTGGCATCGTTGGCCACGACCAGGACCTCGCGGCCATGGACGACGCCGATTCCTGTGACCATGGAGGCGGCCGGCGCCTCGTTGTCGTACATGTCCCAGGCCGCCAGCGGGCTCAGCTCGAGGAACGGGCTATCGGGGTCGAAAAGGCGTTCCAGCCTTTCCCTGACCAGGAGCTTTTTCCGGGATTTGTGGAGATCGCGGTACTTGGGGGGGCCTCCCTCCTGGACTTTGGCCAGCCGCTCCCTGTACTCGGCGACGACTCGCTTCATCTGCTCAAAATTGTCTTTGTATTCCTGGCTTTGGGTATCGACTTTGCTTTCAATTCGAAACATAATCTATCCCCTTTTTGCAGAGGAAAATCAATCGGGTACGAATTTGTAGCCGTAGTAGATAACGCCTGATTCACCCTCCTGATAAATCTTGCGGAACTCAATCTTGACCCGCCGTCCTGTCTTGAGCTCTTCGAAATCGCAGTCGACGATCTGGCCGGTCAGCCTCACCCCGTCGTCGAGCTCGACGATGCCCATCGCATAGGGAGCCTGGTCGACAAACGGTTGGGGCGGGACACGGATGATGGTGTAGGTCAGAATCTTTCCCGCATCGGCAAGCGTGATTGTATCGAATTCCCGCGCCTTGCAGGCCGGGCAGACAAGCCGGGGTGGAAAAGCAACATACCCGCAGTTGCGGCATTTTCCGGCCTCAAGCCTGTATCGTTGGGGGATTTCTCTCCAATAGCGTGATGGTGTCGGCATGGCGTTCCTCCCTTTAAACTCGCTCAAGAATGTGGACGACGGTAGACCCGCCGCTTCCGCCCATGTTCTGAGTCAGGCCGACCTTAGCGGCCTTGACCTGGCGCGGCCCAGCCTCTCCGCGGAGCTGCTTGACGATCTCGACGGCTTGGGCAACTCCCGTGGCTCCCACAGGGTGACCTTTGGCCTTCAGACCGCCGCTTGCGTTGACCGGAATCTTTCCGTTGAGAGCAGTCAGACCCTCCTCGACGGCTTTTCCGCCCTTCCCCTTCTCCACCAACCCGAGCGCTTCCGTGACGCATATTTCGGCGATCGTGAAGCAGTCGTGGACCTCAACAACGTCGATATCCTCAGGCTTTTTCCCGGCCATGGCGTAAGCTTTCTTGGCTGCTTGAAAGGTCGATTCGAGCCAGGTAATGTCCTTCCGTGAGCTGAGGGCGATCGTGTCTGTCGCCTGGCCGCTGCCCGTGATTTTGACGATCGGCTTTTTCAACTTCCTGGCCATTTCTACTGGGCAGAGGACAAGCGCCGCCGCGCCGTCCGTGATCGGAGAGCAGTCAAGCACCCGCAGGGGGTCAGCGACGAGCACGGAGTTCAGGACCGAATCCACCGTAATCTTGAACGGAAATTGAGCCAGGGGGTTCAAGAATCCGTTGTCATGGTTTTTCACAGCGACCATGGCGAGTTGTTCCCTGGTTGTTCCGTATTTTTCCATGTGCGCCTGGGCGATCAGGGCATAGAGGCCGGGGAAAGTGATCCCATGAAAGCATTCATACTCCTGGTCAGCGGCCGTGCCCAGGGCGAAGGTCGCCTCATTGCCGGTGACGTCGGTCATCTTTTCAACCCCGCCGGCCAAGACGACATCGGCCATCCCGGATGCGACTTCTATAAAACCCATCCGCAGGGCCAGCCCGCCCGAAGCGCAGGCTGACTCGACCCGGGCTGCGGGCACAGGCGTCTGGCCCAGGTAGTCGGCGAGCAGCGAAGCAATGTGCTCCTGGCCCACAAAAAGCCCGCTCGACATCGACCCGACGATGAGGGAATCAATCCGGTCAACGCCAGCATCGTCGAGGGCGAGCAAGGCCGTCTCGACGAAAATCTGCCGCAGGGATTTCTCCCACAGCTCTCCCCATTTGGTCATCCCAACTCCGATAACTGCCACTTCTCTCATCGTCTCCTCCTAAGTCGCTTTCTTGATTTTCTGGCGGAACTTGGCATAGGTCCCGTAATCCAGGTAGCAGCGGTTTTTCTCTAAAAGCTCCCGCGTTTTGGGAGCAAGATCCCGGACTTTCTCTATTCTTTCCGTCACCCTGAAAACAAAGGCGTCGCTTCCCGCACCAGACCCGTAGGAGACAATCAGAATCATGTCTCCGGGCTTGGAGATGTCCAGAGTGGCGGTCAGGCCCATGGGTGAAGACCCTGAATAAGTATTGCCGAGTTTGTTGACCAGCCAGCCTGGCTCGATCTGCTTTTTCTCGAACCCTAACATCTCGCCGACGCGGAACGGGAACTTGCCGTTGGGCTGGTGGAAGATGACGTAGTTGAAATCTGCTGGTTTAAGGCCCGATTTTTCCATGATCCCTTTAGCCGCGCCCACGATGTGCTTGAAATAAGCAGGGTCGCCGGTGAACCGGCCTCCATGCTGAGGATAGTACTGGTACTCGCGGCGCCAGAAATCGGGCGTATCGGTTGTGTAAGAATACGTGTCGAGAGCTTCAGCGATGACGTTCTCGAGTCCGAAAATGAAGGCGGCTGCGCCGGCAGAGGCGGTATATTCCAGAGCGTCGCCAGGAGCGCCCTGGGATGTGTCGGCACCAACGGCCAGCCCGTACTTGATTTCGCCAGCCTTAACCAGACTCAGCGCGACAAACATCCCTTCTGTGCCCGCTTTGCAGGCGAACTCAAAATCAGCCGTGTGGACTTCGGGAGTGGCTCCGATGGCTTCGGCTAAAACCGTGCCGCTCGGCTTCACGGCATAGGGGTGAGATTCCGAGCCGACGTAGACGGCCCCGATTTCCCTGGGGTTGATGCGCGCTCTTTTGAGAGCGCTTTTCGACGCCTCGACCGACATGCTGATAGTGTCCTGGTCGGGGGAAGGAACGGACTTCTCCTCGACGAGCAGCCCTTTCCTGTAGCTGGGCGCATCAGCTCCCCAGACTTTGGCGATCTCCTCGACTTTGATTCGGTTGCGCGGGATCGAGGCACCATAACCGACGATTCCTTCCATAAACTCCTCCTTAAATAAAAGGGGACGGTCCTCCGTGAGGAACGTCCCCGCATTGGAAGGACCGTCCCCGTTGAAATGCGAAAAATATCCTGACATATCTTATTTTTTAAGTCAAGCCACTTATCGGGTTTGACAGCAGGAGAAGGTGAGGCTAAAATAGCCCGAAAAGGTGAAAAATCCGGGAACTTTCCGCAGGCGATTCTCGTCTATCAGGATGAAGTGAGTGGACTTGAACGAAGTCATCGCCGAATGCCTGGAAGGCAAGGAAGGAGCCTGGCGAATGCTCGTTGACGCGTACTCCAAGAAGGTCTTTAACATGGCCTACCAGTTCGCTGGAAGCTACGAGGAGGCCGAGGACCTGACCCAGGACATCTTCTTGAAGCTCTACCATTCCCTGTCCAAGTACGACCGGGCGAAAAACTTCACCGCCTGGCTTCTGACGCTGGCCAAGAACCATCTCATCGACGCCTACCGCAAGACGAAGTGGGAGAAAGCTAACCGTGACGAGTTTGACGAACATTTTCTCAGCGAGGACGCGGCCGAGAGCCCTGAAGCGAGCCTTCTCAAAGAAGCCAGCAGGAAGGCCGTCTGGAACGGCCTGAACAGCCTGTCGCCGGAAAACCGAATGGCCGTCATCCTCCGCGACATCCAGGGGAAAAGCTACGAGGATGTTGCCGAAATTTTGGGTCTTCCGATCGGAACAGTAAAATCAAGGATCAACCGGGGAAGGCTGGAGCTGGCGAAAATCTTAGGCTCAAGAAAGGAGACGATCCATGGCCTGTGACAGGATCGAGGAGCTTCTTGCCTCTTTTTTAGAGGAAGAACTCGGCCCAGCCGAGAGAAGCTTTGTCGAAGAGCACCTCAAGACCTGTCCCTCCTGTTCCCTTCTTCTTGCCGGCCTAAGAGAGGTCAAGGGGGCTTTCCACGGCTTCCCCGAGGTTGAGGTCAGCGAGGGCCTCAAGTCAAAACTCTATGCCATCCCCGAAGAGAAAAAGTCGTCGCGGTTCAGGCTCAAGCTCAGCCTGGACTTCCTCCTTCAGCCGTCGCTCCAGCCGGTGTTCGCTGCCGCCACGGTCTTCATGATCCTCGTCTCGTTTTATGTTTTCAACCCGAATAAAAAAGCCATCGACCGGTCCATCGACCGAAACCTTCATCTCGGCTACAGCCAGGTGGAGAAACTTTACGCCAGGGCCGGCTCCTGGGCGGACCGGCTGAAGGCATATAAAGACAATTTCCTCGTTTCCATCAAGGAGTGGAATCTTCTCGGCGGAAACGAGGACCAAACCCTAAAAGAGGAGGAATCACCATGGAAGAAAAGGGCGTCGTGAAAGAACCCATCAAGTCGCCGACTCTGGCCGGGATTCTCTCAGCCCTCTTTCCGTTTGGCATCGGCGCCTTCTATAACGGGGAGGTCATCAAGGGGTTCATCTATCTTTTTATCTTCGCCGGGCTCGTTTCCATGCAGCAACACGGCAGCGCCCAGCCGTTTGTCGCTCTCATCCTGGCCGGGTTCTACTTTTTCCAGATCATCGATTCGGTCCAGGTGGCCAGACGCATCAACCGCCAAGCTCTTCAGGGCGAAGGAGCCAAAGAAGAAGAGGACGTGACTGCCGTCGTCAAGTCCGGGTCTGTCTTCTGGGGCGCCCTGCTCATCCTCATCGGCGGCATCCTGCTCTTGGGCAATTTTGAGGTCGTCAGCTACGATAAGATCTTTGATTTTTGGCCCGCTGTGGTCATCATCATCGGCCTCAAGCTCATCGTTGACTATTTTTCCAAGGCCAGATAGAAAGAGCATAGGAGGACACCATGGCCAAGAAACAACGCGACGCATTAGCCTGGGGCATCATCCTCATCGTCATCGGCCTCATTTTCTTCCTGGACAACCTCGATGTCGACATCTGGGACCTGGTTGCCCGGCTCTGGCCCGTGGCCCTGATCATCTGGGGGGTCTGGAAGCTTTATTTCGGGCTGAAGGAAAGGAGAGAGGAAGCCGAGGTCTCCAGAGACACGCAGGATCAACCATGAAAGTTAGAGAGATCGTCCTTCTTGTCCTTATCATCGCCGCCGGCGTCTTCTTTTATCACGCCAGGACGGGCAAGCTCGACTTCGACTGGGAAGATTATGTCGCCCTCGACTGGAATGCGTATGAATACGAAGAATCGCAGGTCATCGAGCCGCCTCTTCCCCCTGCCCTCAAGGTCGTCAACGCCCACGGGCACGTTGAGATCAAGGGGATTGAAAATGACAAGATCACTTTTACTTTTAGAAAGAAAATCTGGCGTCGGAACGAAGAGAAGGCTCGCCAGGTAGCCGAAAGGCTTTACCCTATCGTGACGAAAGACGATTCCTTCCTGACTCTCAGCACCAACCGGGACGAATTTAAAAAGAGGAACTTCGAGACAAGCTTTATCATTACCTTGCCCCTGAGCATGGACATCGACGTCAGGAATTCCCATGGGCTAGTCAAGGCAGAGGGCGTCGGAAAGGCCGCGATCTTCAATCGTCATGGGAAAGTCAGCGCGGCCAAGGTCGCCGGCGAACTCAAGCTCGAAAACAGCCATGAGGAGGTTGATGTCGAGGCCGTCCAGTCAAATTGTTGGATCAAAAGCAAGCACTCGACCATCCTGGCCAGGGGAGTGACGGGAGAGATGGACATCGATCATTCCCACGGAAAAATCCGGCTCAAGGATATCGCGCAGAAAATCACCATCGACGCCCCCCACACCGAAATAAGCGGGGAAGACCTCCCTGGCCCGCTCTATATCCGGAACTCCTACGAAAGAATTTCCCTCTCCTGCGTCGGCCTGACGACGATCGACAGCCGCCACGCCACCGTTGACATTGATGACATCACGGATAACTTGGAAATCAGGGACGACTATGGGCGGATCAAACTGAACCGCCTCAGCGGGAACCTCTGGGTTTCAGGTAAGCACCTGGCCGTTCACGGCCGGGCGATCGGAGCGCAGGAAATCTATATCTCCTCCTCTTATGAAGACGTCGAGCTCGTCGATTTTTCAGGCAAAACAACAGTCCTGCTGTCCCACGGAAAAGTCAGCCTGACCCCTCTTCCGATTATGGCGCCCATGGAAGTCCGCTGCGACTACTCCCCCATTACTCTGTATTGGCCCCCTGGCGAGAAGTATCCCCTCGAAGCCCAGACCAAAAACGGCGACATTTTCTGGCGGCTGCCCGGGAATATCGCCATCGAAGAACAAAACAGTCTCACAAGAGCCAGGGCGTATGCTGAGATCGCCGACAAACCCCGGCTCTTCCTCTCCACGACGTACAGCGACATCCGGATCGAGGAAGGATTCCCTAAATAAGGCTTATTTTTCGCGGTTCTTCGAGCTGTAAATTTTCTGGGTCAAGAAACCAGTGATCTTGATGTTGACATAAGAGATGAGGTTGGTGACATCTTTTTTGTACTTGGTGACATACCGGACAAAATCGTTTGCCTTCTTGAAATGAAGGAGGTTCTCGAACTCCGCCACCTCATCGTGGAGCTCGATGACGAAGTGATTGATCGTCCGGTACTGGGCGTTGATATCGATTAGGTCTTTTTCGGCGAGCTTGCTAAAATCAAGGTACGGCGGGAGCGACTGAAGAATGAGCAGGCTCTCCGACCGAAGCTCGTTGACCAGCTCTTTGATCTCCTGGAAGAATGACTTGTATTCGAGGGGACTTTTAAGTTTCTCCTGAGCTTTGTCGATCAAGACTTCGTTCTGGTCTTTTAGGGAGATGATCATTTCCTTGACGCCGAAATACTTCCGTTTGAAATTGAACAGGTCGACGAAATCCCGGCCTATATAAATCTTGTCCTCGTAATGGGTCGTTAATTCCACGGGAGAGTTCGTGTAGAACTTGATCTCAAAACGTCGTCCTCCCGAGTCCTTCTCCCTCAGCCTGGCCAGGACAAGGTAGCTGTTCTGCTCGACAAAATAGCTGTTGATGTCTAAGAGAACAGAATAGATGGCCAGGTTCCGGATGATGCATTCCCTGACATAATCGAGCAACCGTTCTTTCTGGGTGATGAAATCCGTGACCTCGTCGGTCGGCGTCGGGTTGAGCACCGAATAGGAGGGCGAGAGGAGGAAAAGGACTGGGCCAGCTCCCAGCTCAAGGTGCAGGTTTTTCAAGACTTTATAGTGGAGGTCATCCAGGACGAGAGGCCGTAACGGCGGAAGGCTTTCGATATCCAGCTTGGAAAGTTCTTCAACTTCATTCATGCTTCCGCCTCATTCCCTCGGATGAAATCCTATCACCGGGCGCCAAAAAAATCAATACTCAAGGTCTCGTTGAGCTCTCCGCTTCCCGAACGTCCATTCT
>JBBILQ010000007.1:0-72971 GCA_037444845.1 Candidatus Aminicenantota bacterium
TCGGGTTGTGTTCATTCTGTTTCTGATATCAGTGAAACCATTAATAGAAATTGCCACAAATTATTGAGTAATTACCGCTTTTGTGACTAAGTTGTTTAATATCAGTTATTTATTTCGGTCCGACCCGTTCCCGGCTATTTCTGGGAGGCCCAGTCCAGGACGGCTTTGACGGCGTTGTCGATGGCCGCGCGCGCGCCGTTTCCGGCCTTATTGGCCAGGAAGGAAAAAATGTACTCGCCTCTGTCCGTCTGGACGACCCCGGACAACGCCCGCACAGCCTGGATGTAGCCGGACTTGGCCAGGACGCGGCCCCGGTACTTCTTTTCCCAGAAATGGTTCTCGATGGTGCCGTCGAACCCGCCCACGGCGAGCGAGCTCTTGTAGAAGTCCCAGTCGGGGCAGGAAGAGCGATGGAGCAAGATGCGGGCCAGGGCGTTCGCGCTCAGCCGGTTGTCCCGGCTGAGGCCGCTGCCATCCGCGATAACGAATTCTCCGCCCTCGACTCCAAGCCTTCGCAGGTATTCGGATACGGCTCTTTCGCCCCCTTCCCAGCTTCCCTCGGCGTCCGGGTTGGATTGAGCGGCCAGTCTCTTCAACAGGGCCTCCGCCGCGAGGCCCAGGCTGTCCTTGTTTGCCCGTTGGAGGCAGTCTCCGATCGAGGTCGTGTATTCGGCGACCTGACGGAATTCGCAGTCCTCGGCCATCGGCTTCTCTAAGACATATCCGCCGACTTCGATACCCGTCTTGATCAGGGCCTCCCTGAGCACCTGTCCGAAGAAAAGTGCCGGATTCTCGACGGCCACGGAGTATGGACCGGCCTGCGTCCGGCAGTTCCCCTGGATGAGGAGCTCGTTGGGCGCTTCCGTGCGCTCGACGCTGAACCAGCTTTTCCGGCTCTTCCAGATGGTCATGGCATTTCTGAGCTTGACATAGTCGGTCCGCGGGTCGAGCGTGAGGACCACTTTCCCCTGGCGCTGCGCCGCGCTGAGCTGCACGCAGTTGCCGCTGTAGTTGATGCCGCTCACCTCGCAGGCGTACTTCTGATGGAGCTGGTTTTCAGGCCAGCTCGGATGGACGCGCCGGCTGTCGAAGATCGAGGTGTCGAGCACGATATCCGAGACGGCCGCCACGCCCATCTCTTGGAGACGGGCCGCGATCTCGCGAACGATCGGCTCGGCGCGGCGCCCGTTCTTGAGGTCCGTCTCCTTGTCGCCGAACAGAGGATCGCCGCTCCCCTTGACGACGAGCGCGTCGCCGCATAATCCCACCCGGGTGACAAAGGCGAAATCCCGCCCCAGATATTCCAGCGCCGCGGCGGTCGTGATGATCTTCATGTTCGAGGCCGGAATGAGAGCCAGGTGTGAATTCTTTTCGTAGACGGTTTCGCCGCTGTCGCGCCGGATGATGCAGGCGGAGAAGATGACTTTCCGGAGGCCGGGCTTGTCCAGGATGAGGTTGATCCGCCTCGAAAGGTCGGTGGCGGAGAGAGAAGACAGGCACGGGATCGGCCTCGGCGCAAGGCCGATGACGAGGATCAGACTAAAGGTGGCGGCGGCTTTTTTCACTCTGTCGAAGATGCGGATTGCGGACGGCTAAGAAGAAGTGCATCCCGTTCCTTATACCCGACAAGCCGGGCCAGGTCAATAGGCCCGGACGAAAATTGTCGCCGGCCTCAAAATTCGAGCCGCGACCAAAGCCTGTGCGCGCCGATGGAGATGAGAGGAAAAACGACAGAGGCCAGTCCCAGGATGACGAGCGCCATCAGGTCGAGGTAATACTTGAACCCGAGCCGCATATCGGGAATGTGCCAGGTGAGCAGGGGCCCGTTATGGAGAAAGAAGAGATCGATCTGGAGGAGGACTAAAAAGGCGATGACGGCGATCAAGATGACCGAAGACTTTGCCGCCTCGTACCTTTCTTTTCTCCTGTCTAGGAAGGCGAGCCCGATGACGGCCGCCACCGCTGCCACTGCGGCAGACAGCATGACCTCATTGAAAAACCGCTGCAGCAAGTCCTCGTCGTTGATGGCACTCAACGAGACGGTCTTGCCCGAAGCGAAGAACAACCCGTAAAAAACGGCAAAATAAAGAAGAGACAGGACGGCCGGGCGCGCGAAGGAGAGCGCGTACTTTCTTCCGGCAATCCAGAATGCCAGAAGCGGCAGGAGAGCAACGGCGAGCACGAGGGGGATGTTCCGGGCCCTTCGAGCGGCGATTTTCGCTTTTCTTCCGCTCTCGAAAACTCTGTCCCAATACGCATCGCCGCCCTCCGTAGGAAGGGGCTTGACTTCCGCCAGGATTTGCTCAGTATTCGCTCCGATGGCCTTCAGATAGGCTTTGGTGAAAGCCTCTTTTTGTCTGGAGATGAGTTCCTGGAGCTGCGCTTTCCGGTCGCCCAGGTCCAGCGCCTCCGCTAATATCCTCCCCTGCGAGTAGGGAGGGATCGGAAGCCCCGCCAACGCGGCCGCCGTCGGCGCGATGTCGGTCTGCTTTGCCTTTCCGTAGTCACCCGGGTTGATCCTTTTCCCGAACATAAGGAGTGGCACATGGGTGACCACCTCCTCCCATCCGCCATGGCCTCCCCGGTCGATCTGCCCGTGGTCAGCGGTGACCATCAGGACCGCGTCCTCCGGCAGGTTCCGGTGGAGTCTTTCGATCAGCGTGCCGATGTGGTCGGCGTATTTTTGGTACTCGGGGCTTGCTCCGCCGAAGTCATGACCCGCCTCGTCTGTTTCCACGAAATGGACGAGCAGAAGGCCGGGGCTCTCGGACAGGAACTCGATGGCCTTTTCCAGCGTCCGCTCGTCGAACGTTATATAATCGTCTTCCCACTTCCTGGTGAAGCTTTTCGCCGCCGCCTCGCCGAAGAGCTTGCCCCATCCCTCTTCTCCCACGATGGCAGAGGCGATGCCGGCGTCGCTCGCCAGTGAGAACAGGCTGTCCTGTCTCACGGGGCCCTCGAACCAGTTGGTCGTCACACCGGTAACGTCCTGCCAGGCGCCCGTCGCGATGACCGCGAAGCTGGGGAGGGAGAGAGACGGCTGCCCCGTTTTGAGGATAAAGTAGGCTCCGTTCTGTTTGTGCCGGGAAAGGTAATCTATCCTGTGGAACGCATCGATCCGCAGCCCATCCGCGACGACGATGACGACGCGGCTGAGCGGTTCGGCGCGCTCCCCCGGCTCAAGGCTGAACTGCGGCGCTCTGAAATCGACCAGGGAATCCCAGGCGGAGCGCGCCAGAGTTCGGGCGCCGAGAGAGACGACGACAAGGACCAAAGGAAGAATCCACAGCTTGAGATATTTCTTCATGGGAAGAAGCTTATCCTGGCGAAAAATCCATCTTTCTCGAAGTACTGACCGTTATAACTAGGGAAACGCCCCTTGCGGCCACGGAGGCAATATTAAGTCATGACGAGATGACCGGTCAAGCCGACGACAGCCGATGATAAGCTGAATATCTTGGGCTTTCTGAATTTATGACTAGCGAATGCGAACAACGCAATCTGGAAATAACGGGGACGGTAGTTACTGTCCTTATTTTTGCTAGCCTTAGCTTGTTCTCCGGCTGAATGAATTGACAATTCCCCTTCAAATTCATATTGTTATGACATTACTTGGTTGAGGGAGGCGGGTCATGAAGTGCCCCCAATGCCAGACCGACATCTCGGACGACTCCCGTTTCTGCAGCAAGTGCGGGACGCCGGTCAGCGCCGACGAACGCATCGTTTTTTCCCAGACCCGGACGATCCTCCGGCCGATGGAGGAGCTGGCGCCGGAGACATTGTTGGCCGGGAAGTACCGGGTTCTGAAGGTCGTCGGGCGCGGGGGCATGGGGATCGTCTACATGGCCGAGGACACCAAGCTCAAGCGCAATGTGGCTCTCAAGTTTCTTCCGCCCGAGCTGGTCCAGAGCCCGGAAGCCCGGGAGAGGTTCGTCCTGGAGGCCCGGGCGGCCGCCGCGCTTTCCCACCCGAACATCTGCACGATCTACGAGATTCATGACGAGGGGGAGAAGCCGTTCATCGCCATGGAGTTTATCGAGGGACATAGCCTCAAGGCCAAGCTGGCCAAGAATCCATTGAGCCTCGGGGAGGTGCTCGACCTTGCCGTTCAGGTCTCTGAAGGCCTGGAGGAAGCGCACAGAAAAGGGATCATCCACCGGGACATCAAGAGCGCCAACATCATGGTGACGGACAAGGGCCAGGCGAAGGTGATGGATTTTGGGCTGGCCAAGGTGAAGGGTGGGACGCTGCTGACGCGGGAAGGGACGACGCTGGGGACCGTGGCCTACATGTCTCCCGAACAAGCCCTCGGGAAGGACCTTGACCAGCGCACCGACATCTGGTCTTTGGGCGTGGTGCTATACGAGATGCTGAGCGGGAGTTTGCCCTTTATCGGGGATCATGAGGCGTCGATTCTTTATACCGTTGTCCATGAGGAGCCGAAGCCGCTGAAGGCGATCAAGCCCGACATCGCTCCGGAGTTACAGCAGGTTGTCAATCGTGCCCTGAAAAAGAATCCGGAGGCGCGCTACTCTTCGGCGGCGGAGATGGGGAAGGACATCCAAAAATTCCGGGAGAGTCTGCGAGCCGAGGAGGTGAAAGCATTCAGCCTGCGGGCACTCCTGCGTCTTCTCCGGAAGCCCGTCGTGGCCATTCCGGCCGCACTTGCGCTCGCCGCCATCGCCCTCGCTGCCGCCTGGTTCTTCAACCGCCAGGCCAAGATCCGCTGGGCAAAAGAGGTCGCCATCCCTGAGGCGGAGCAGACCATCAGGCTCCGGCAATCCGGCGACGCTCAATGGATTAAGGCTTATCGGCTGGCCGAGAGGGTAGAAAAATATGCCGGGAATGACCCCCGGCTGGCCGACCTCCTATCCCGCTGCTCTGTGGACATCGATGTCAAGACGGATCCGCCCGGCGCTCGGATTTTGGCGAAAGCAGTGGCAGAGCAGGAAGGACAATGGCAGAAGCTCGGCGTTACGCCCATTGAGAAAACTCGTTTCTCCGCTGGCTATGTGCAGTTGAGAATGGAGAAGGATGGTCACGAGCCTGTTCTGGCCGTGATCTCCACCCATAATTTCGATTTAACCCAAAAAGGATTCATTGTCCCTTCTAAAATCTTTAGGGTTCTTGATAAGACAAGCGGCTTCCCACCTGCGATGGTCCGGGTCTCCGGCGCCGAGACAGACCTCGGACGGATTGAAGATTTCTTCATCGACAAATACGAAGTCACTAACCGGCAGTATAAGGAATTCATTAATGCCGGAGGTTACAGGGACCAAAAATATTGGAAGCATGTCTTTATTAAAGAAGGTAAGACTCTCACCTGGGAGGAGGCCATGGCTGAGTTCGTGGACCAGACGGGCAGGCCGGGTCCTTCGACATGGCGCGCCGGAGATTTTCCTCGTGGCCAGGAGAGCCACCCCGTTTCGGGCGTGAGCTGGTACGAGGCCGCTGCATTCGCAGAGTTCTCGGGGAAAAGTCTTCCGACCGGATATCATTGGGGAATCGCCAGGGGCGAATTCACGCCTCTCCTTCATCGTTGGGGCACATTCATTTCATACATATCACAAAAGTGCAATTTCAGGGGCGAAGGTCCGGACGCAGTAGGAACGAACGACGACGCCACCGCTTTCGGGGCTTACGACATGGGAGGAAACATCAGGGAATGGTGCTGGAACGAAACTTTGGAGGGAAGGGTTATCCGGGGCGGCGCCTGGAACGACGCCGCTTACCTTTTCAGCAATTGGGCCCAGTCTCCGTCCTTCGATCGCTCGCCCAAAAATGGCTTCCGCTGTGTCCTCTATATCGAACCGGAGAAGATACCTGCTCAGACATTCGAGCCCTACGTTCCTCCGACGGAGGATTTCTACAAGGAAACGCCGGTTCCGGACGCCATTTTCGGAGTGTATAAGAACCAATTCTCCTACGACAAGACAGAATTGCACGTCCGCCTGGAAAGCCGGGATGAGCGATCTCCAGACTGGGTCCAGGAAATAATCTCGTTCGATGCAGCCTACGGAAACGAGAGGATGGCCATCCATCTCTTTCTTCCGAAAGACGTTTTGCCTCCGTATCAGACGGTGATTTATTTCCCTGGCCAGACTTCTGCGGAAACAGAATCGAGTCAAAATCTGGCAGACCATTTCGATTTTAGAAATCTCTCATTCCTTGTACGCAATGGCCGGGCGGCCGTTTTTCCCGTTTATAAAGGGACATTCGAACGGAAGTTGACGACTTCCTTCGCCGTCGATTCCTTCCAATTAGTCGAGCAACGCATTCAACAGGTGAAGGATTTCAGGAGGTCTGTCGATTATCTCGAGACGCGTCCTGATATCGACACCGGTAAGCTCGCCTTTCTGGGCAATAGTTGGGGCGGTCGCATGGCGCCTCTCATCCTCGCCGTGGAGGACCGCCTGCAAACGGGCATCGTGCTCATTGGTGGCTTGGAAACGGGCCGCAGGCCAGAGGTCAATAATTCAGGTTACGTCAGGCGAGTGAAAATCCCTGTCCTGATGCTCAGCGGCCGGTACGATATGGCCTTCCCTTACGAGACATCCTCCAAGCCAATGTTCGATCTTTTGGGGACTTCGGCGAAGGAGAAGGTTCAAAAAGTTTACGAAACAGACCATTTCCTTCCCTTGAACGAGCAAATCAAAGAAACCCTGGCCTGGCTCGATAAGTATCTCGGGCCAGTGAGATGATGATCCAGCGGATGACCGCCGGATCAAAAGATAAAAGCACTCAATTTTGCCCCGCTCCCTTTTGAACCGCCCCGGTTTTTCTCTGAGAGCTGCCGGCGGCCTGTCTCCACCTGAATGATCTCGACTGGCTTGATAAACACTGGGGGCCCGTGAAATAGACAAAAGGTTTTTGTTGCCCTGTCAATAATTCATAGCATGTTTGATGTTTCTTTTAGGGGGCTCCGGCATAAACGCGCATTTGCTTCCCGGTTTGGGTTAAAATGGAACTAACCTGATCTATTCACAAAATGATACGATAAAACGCCCCCTCCCCTGGCGGGAGGGGATAGAGGGGAGGGGGAATCTTTGAATGATCCCCCTCACCCCGACCCTCTCCCACATGGGGAGAGGGGATTTTTTCCTTTCATTTCGTGAATAGTCCAGGCTAATATAAGCGAAATAAACAATGTGACATCACCCCCACCCTTACCCTCCCCCTTGAGGGGGAGGATGGAGGTGGGGGGTAACAAAAAATGGTTCGTTTACATTAGCGGCAATGATCGGTTATCCCAGCAATGTCCTGGTCGTGGCAGACTACGAGAATCCTCATTTCACGGAGAAATTCCAGAAGAGGGTGGACTTTGTCCTCTCCTGCGGGGATGTGGAATTCGCCATCCTCGAAGAGATCTATGGACGCTTCAACAAGCCCATCTTCGCCGTCAAGGGGAATCATGACACCAGGAAGCCCTTTCCCCCTTTCGTCCAGGACATCCATCTGCGGATGGTGCAGCATCGCAACTGGCTCATCGGCGGGTTTGCCGGCGTTCCGGCTTTCAAGGAGGCCGGAACTTTCGAATGGGACGATTTGGCAGCCACCGACAAGCTCGGCAAATTTCCCTGCGTGGACATTTTTATCTGCCACGCTCCGCTTCTCAAAATCACCGACAAGGATGATTATGCCCACACCGGAAGCGAAGCCCTGCGCCGGTATGCCGAGGAAAAACAGCCCAAGTACATCTACCACGGACACGTCCACGCCAAGATGGGCGCCATGCTCGGCGAGACCGCCGTGGTGAGCGTTTACGGAGCGGAAATATTTACCCTGGGCTGATCAGCGCCCGATTCATCGCGGCAGGGCATTCACCGATATGAAGAGGCTTAGACTCGTTGTTTATTGGCCGAGCTTGATGTCGAAGCGGGCGCGGAGATAGTCGGCCGTCGACTTAACGGTCCGCTTGAGTTCCTGGATTTCTTCTTCATAGGGGGCCTCGGCCTTTAGCAGGGCGGATTCCAGATAGGCCTGGGGCCGGGTGAATTCGAAGAGCCCGTTGAGGGGGGGCAGCTTTTCGGAGCGCGGGGTGAAAACCCAGATGAGGGAAATCCCGACGGCCGCCAGCAACCCTGCCGCGGCCAGGATTGGTTTCAGGCGAGAGAACTCCCCCCTGGATGGAGCAGAGACCGCGACGCCGGGCTTCGCCGGAGCACTCACCGCCGGCATCGATTTTTTTCCGAGGTCGCCTCGGGCGCCCTGGATGAGCGTGACGGCGTCCTTGGTCAATCGCCGTTCCAGCTCCTTGCTGAGCCTGGCGAACTCGCGGCACGCGCCGCAGCTGCGGAGATGTTTTTCCACCCGCCCGGAGAGGGGCTTTCCGGAGTCCAGTGCCCGCGAGATCTTCCATCGGTTGTAGGTGCATCGCATTTCTCGTCTCCTTTCAGAGGATGGATAACTTCCGCTCCGCCGCGTCTGCTCCGGCCAATCCGGCGGCCTCGGCCGGTGACCTCAATCTTTTCCCCAGCTTCAGCCGGGACCTGTGGAGAATGGCGCGAACGCCGACCGGGGTTTTTTCCTTATCACCGATTTCTCCGTGGTCGATCGCATCATCCACCACCTTAAGCTGACCTTTGTCGCGGACAAGCCTCCCCCGCCTCGTCTCGTCTATCAGGAAGTTCTGATGGATTCTGAGACAGGCGCAGAATATTTTTCATGATTCCTTTCTTTGCCCAGAAGGAGAGGTCCGGCTGCGCTCCGGCGTTTTTTATCGTCTCTGCGGCTTTTGAGCCGCTTTGGCCCACCAGGAGAGACTTCCGATGACCCTTGACATCTTACTTTGTCATGATTTATATTTCCTGACGATGGTTGAAGGGGAAAATGAGGACAAAGATGCTCACCCAGCCAGCAAAGCTGAAAAGGAACTTCTTATCTTTTTTAAACATTTTTTGCGGACTTGTGTCCTTGGTCTTATCTTAGTTCCGTTAATTGCTTCATCGTGGTCCCCAACTGGTTCGATGCGATCTGCCCGATACGATTTTGGGGCCACTTTGCTCAGTAACGGTAAGGTTCTCGCGGCAGGTGGAAGCAGTGGCCCAGGAAATGTGTTGTCTTCAGCGGAGATTTACAATCCATCGACGGGATCATGGACGTCAACGGGTAGCATGCATGACGGGGTACACAGCGCAGGATTTGCTGTTCTCTCAAGCTCAAGTAGTGAAACGAAAGTCTTGAGGGCTGGCGGAACCGATGTGTATGGTGTCAATCTCAGCACAGCCGAGATTTTTACTGCAAGCACTGGGACGTGGGCTAGGACAGGTTCGTTAAATGGTGGTCGCGCTGGTTTCGGAATAGTCAAGCTTACAACCGCTAATATCTTCGTTGCAGGTGGAGTAGCGTCACACGGAAACGTAGTCCTTTCAACGGCGGAAGAGTATATAGTTTCGAGCGGGACCTGGCAGTCAAGACCTTCAATGCGCGATGCACGCTCCCGGTTTCGGTTGGTGCGACTAAGCAATGGGGATGTTCTTGCCGCTGGGGGGATAAATCTCTATAGTCCTTTGAGCACTGCTGAGGTATATATACCCTAAAAATGGCGTTTAGGCACATAACGAATCTGCGTCCGGACCAATGCCCTGGAATCGAGTCTCACCTTATAAGCAAGACTAACCCATAAAGTGCAGCACACAGCCGACGTTTTGCCTATGAAATAAAATTTTAGAGCTATATTACTGCCTCTTTTATAGAGACTCGGTAACCCTGGGGAATAGAATCCATAGGAGTGCAGTGAACAGCAGGAGGGCGGGAACGCTGAATCGTCTTTCTTCTATTTGCATGTCTGAAAGATTTATCTTCGCCATTGCATAAATAAATAAAGGACTAGGGGAAAGGTATCAAGGTCCGCCAAAGCTGTTAGATACATTTGGTCCTTCTGTGCCCCTACCCAAACCACTCAGCTTGCTGCCTTGTATCTGCTTTTTGACCTGACTCTAAAATACTCCCGTGTGCATGTGTTTTAACCTCGAACTGCGCTGCTTACCTCCTTGATGCGCTCTAATCGATTGAGGGATGGAAGCTCAACTTCAGGCAGCGATGAAGAGTGGGGTGAGTGGATGCGGGAGACACTCCTCCTCAATGTCCCCCACCGTCAGGTCGTCTTTACTGTTCCCAAGATGCTGCGCATCTTCTTAAAGTACAAGCGCCCGCTTCTGGGGGAGCTCTGCGTGCAGCCTTCCGGTCCTTGACCCGTTATTTTGAGGTCTTAACCGGCAGCGAGCTTATGCCCGGAGTCATTGCCGCCATCCAGACCTTCGGCGACCGCATCGATCTTCCTTCGTGTTTACACCAAGCATCAATTATGATAAAAATGAAGGGCTCTTAAATAATTCGCGAAAGGATTGATCGATGTGTGAAAAACGGGATGTTTTCATCGTGAGCGCCGCGCGGACGCCCATCGGAACCTTCCTGGGTGCGCTCAAGGATTTCACTGCGGCCGACCTGGGCGGGGTCGTCATCCGGGAAGCTCTCAGACGCGCAAACCTTCGCGGCGAGGATGTGGATGAGGTCATCATGGGAAGCGTCGTCTCGGCCGGCATCGGCCAGGCGCCGGCCAAACAGGCGGCCGTCAAGGGAGGAATCCCTTATTCGGTCAGCTGTTTTGCCGTGAACAAGGTCTGCGGATCGGCCTTGAAAGCTGTGGCCCTCGCCGCTCAGGCAATCCAGGTCGAGGAGAAAGAGGTGGTCGTTGCCGGCGGAATGGAGAGCATGAGCCGGGCCCCGCATCTTGTCTGGGGGATGAGAGAGGGAGTCAAGTTTGGGGATGTCCAGGTCAAGGATGCCATGATCCTGGATGGCCTCTGGTGCGCTTTCGACAACGTCCACATGGGAATGACGGGAGAGGTTGTGGCCGAGAAGTTCGGCGCGACGAGGGAAGAGCAGGACCAGTATGCGCTGAGCAGCCAGCAGAAAGCCATCCATGCCATCGAGAAAGGGTATTTCAACGATGAGATTGTGCCCATCACGATCCCCCAGAAAAAAGGCGACCCGGTCGTCTTTGCTGTCGATGAAGGGCCGCGTCGAGACACAACATTGGAGAAGCTTTCTAAGCTCAGGCCCGCTTTCAAAAAGGATGGCACGGTCACAGCCGGCAACGCCTCGACGTTGAATGACGGGGCGGCTGCGGTCGTTGTTGCCTCGGAGGAAGCGATCAAGAACCGGGGACTCAACCCGGCCATGGCTCGAATCCTGGGCTCTGCCACAAACGGGGTTGAACCATCGATGGTTATGTATGCTCCCAAAGGTGCGATAGAGAAGCTCCTGGCCAACGTCGGCTGGAAAATCGAGGAGGTCGATTTATTCGAAATCAACGAGGCCTTCTCGGCCCAGCTTGTTGTCCTGCTCAAGGAACTCAAACTCGACCGCGAGAAAGTCAATGTCCACGGCGGGGCCGTCGCGCTGGGCCATCCGATCGGTGCCACAGGCGCCCGGATTCTTGCCACGCTTGTTTACGCACTCAAGCACCGCGGGCTCAAGAAAGGCATCGCTGCCCTCTGCCTGGGCGGCGGCGACGCGGTGGCCATGGCTGTGGAGATAGTCTGAGCAAGGGAAAGGAGGGGATATGGACGTAAAAACGATCGGAATAATTGGAGCAGGGACCATGGGCAGCGGCATCGCCCAGGTAGCCGCCGCATCCGGATTTTCGGTCCTTCTCAACGATATAGACCAGAGCTACCTTGACCGCGCCCTCAAGGGAATCGACAAGAGCCTGGCCAAGCTTATCGAGAAGGGAAAGATCACAGAGGACAAAGCAGCCATCCTGGGCCGCGTCAAACCCACGGCCGAGCTTGAGGACCTCAAGGCCGCGGATTTCGTTGTCGAAGCCGTGTTCGAGGATTTTGACGTTAAGAAAAAAGTCCTCACGGCGCTCGATAAAATCCTGGCGCCTGAGATCATCCTGGCGTCTAACACCTCTTCGATCTCAATCACCCGGCTGGCTGCCCAGACCGCCCGGCCGTCTCAGTTCATGGGCATGCACTTCATGAACCCCGTGCCGCTGATGACGCTGGTCGAGCTCGTTCGCGGGCTGGCCACGTCCGAGGAGACGTTCGCTTCAGTCAAGGCCCTGGCCGAGAAAATGGGCAAGGTTCCGGTCGAGGCTAACGATTTTCCCGGGTTCATCGCCAACCGCATCCTGATGCCGATGATCAACGAGGCTGTCTACGCCCTGATGGAAGGCGTGGGCACGGCGGAGGCCATCGACACGGTCATGAAGCTCGGGATGAACCATCCGATGGGCCCGCTCACCTTGGCCGACCTCATTGGCCTGGATGTTTGCCTCTCCATCATGGAAGTCCTTCATGAGGGGTTCAAAGACCCGAGGTATCGACCTTGCCCGCTTCTCAGGAAGATGGTGGATGCCGGGTATCTCGGGCGTAAGACAGGCCGCGGATTCTACACCTACTAAAATTATGAGGCCCCAGATTTGCCGTTAGGAAAAGGCTATCCCTGTCATCGCGAGCACTCATTGGGTGCGTGGCGATCCGACGGAGTCGTCGCGAGGAGCAAAGCGACGTGGCGATCTCAAGTTTATCTGATGAGATCCCTCGCCGGGCCCGGGACGACCCAAAGGGCCGGATTGCTTCGCTTCGCTCGCAAAGACAATTTTCTAACGCCAATTTTGGGTGGGGGCGGCCCTCCGTGAGGACCGTCCCGGTTTGTGATAAAATAAAAAAAGTATTTTGACCTTTTGATAGAAACTCCTGGGTGGATACGTCCCTTATGATGAGGAGGATAAGATGAAAGGCGAAGACACAGAACAAAAGCAGGCCTCGCGGACCCGGGCCATCGAGGCAGCCGTCTCCCAGATAGAAAAACAGTTCGGCAAAGGCTCGGTGATGAAGCTCGGCCAGAAAGAAGCGGCCATCAAGGTCGAGGCCATCCCCACCGGATCGATTGCTTTTGACCTGGCCCTGGGGATCGGCGGGTTTCCTCGCGGCCGGGTCGTCGAAGTCTTTGGCCCGGAAGCCACCGGCAAGACGACGCTGGCGCTTCACGTCATCGCCGAAGCCCAGAAGCGGAGTGGCCAGGCAGCCTTCATCGACGCTGAGCATGCTCTTGACCCGCGCTACGCGGCCAGCGTCGGCGTGGATGTGGATAACCTCCTCATCTCTCAGCCCGACTACGGCGAGCAGGGCCTGGAGATTGCCGAAGTCCTGGTCCGGAGCGGCGCTGTGGACGTCATCGTCGTTGACTCGGTAGCCGCCCTCGTGCCCAAGGCCGAGCTTGAAGGCGAGATGGGCGACGCCCACATGGGCCTCCAGGCCAGGCTGATGTCCCAGGCTCTGCGTAAGCTCACGGCTATCGTCAGCCGGTCCAAAACCTGCTTCATCTTTGTCAACCAGATGAGGGAGAAGATCGGCGTGTTTATCGGCAGCCCGGAGACGACAACAGGCGGCAGGGCGCTGAAGTTTTATGCCTCGATGCGCATCGACATCCGCCGGATAACCGCCCTGAGAGAGGGGGATAGCATTGTTGGCAACCGCGTCAAGGTGAAGATTGTCAAAAACAAGATGGCCCCGCCCTTCAAGGACGCGGAGTTTGACATCATTTACGGGCGCGGAATCTCCAGGGAAGGAGACCTCGTTGACTGCGGAGTGAACGTCGGGCTCATCGAGAAAACCGGCACATGGTACTCCTATAAAGGAGAAAGGCTTGGTCAGGGCCGCGACAACGTCAAGAAGCTGCTCAAAGAAAGCCCTGATCTGGCGGCGCAGATCGAGGCTGAAATCCGGAAAAAAGTCGGCCTTGCCCCTGAAGCGAAGGAAGAAAAAGAAATTAGAGAGGAGAAAGAGGCAAAAAGATAGCTGATGAAGCGTCGAGAGTTCGTGGCCACGGCAGGGGTAGGAGGGGTTGCCATGTTCTGGGGACTCGCGCTTCCCATAAGAGCCAATTTTAGAGAGGAGGAAAGGATGATGGCTTACACGGCAAAAGATTATTCTGGGCTCATCGGCATGCCTGGCTTTAGCGAAACCCTGCTGAAGAATCACTTCACCCTCTACCAGGGATATGTCACGAACACGAACAAAGTCCTCGAAGCTCTTGCGCAGATGTTGAGGGACGGAAAAGCAGGCACGCCCGAGTTCGCCGAGCTCAAGCGAAGGCTGGGCTGGGAATTCAACGGCATGCGGCTGCATGAGTACTACTTTGAGAGCCTGGGGGGAAAAGAAGCTCCCAACCTTAACGGAAAACTCGGCCGAATGATCGCCGCGGATTTCGGAAGCTTTGATGCCTGGGAAAAGGATTTCAAGACCACGGGCGCCATGCGGGGTATCGGCTGGGCTGTCCTCTACCAGGATACAGCGAGCGGCAGGCTCATCAACTTCTGGATCAACGAGCACGATGTCGGGCATCCGGCTGGCTGCCTGCCTCTCCTGATCATGGACGTCTTCGAGCATGCTTTCATGATCGACTATGGATTGAAAAGAGCAGACTACATCGAGGCCTTTTTCAAGAACATCGACTGGAAGATCGTCGAAGCGCGGCTCAAATGAACGGGAAAAACGGCCGGTTCGCGCTACCCTTGGGATAACCTGATTGGGAGGTGAAAAAGAATGGCCCGTCATGTCCACAGACGATCGCGCAAGAGCGGCCTTCCGCCAGGGAGCCTCATCCACATCGGCGAGAAAAAGGCCGAAAGGACTAAGATCATTATCATCGACTATGATGAGAAAAATTTCGAGGTAAAAGAGGCCAAGGCCGTTGAGGAGTGTTTCCCGTTCAAAGAAACGGCCACGGTCACCTGGATCAACGTTTACGGCGTCCATGACGGCGAAATCATCGGCAAGATGGGCGGGCATTTCGGCGTCCATCCTCTCATCCTCGAGGACATCATGAACACGGCCCAAAGACCCAAGCTTGAGGACATGGGCGATTATCTCTTCATCGTCGTGCGGATGCTCAGCTTTGAGCGGAAAAAGAAAGGCGTCCTGTCAGAGCAGGTGAGCCTGATCGTCGGGCCGAACTTCATCATTTCCTTCCAGGAGGGCGAGGGTGACGTGTTCGACCCTGTGAGAGAAAGAATAAGGTCGGGGAAAGGCCGGCTGCGGAAGATGGGGCCGGACTATCTGGCTTACGCCCTGATCGATGCCATCGTCGATAACTATTTTCTCATCCTGGAAAAGTTCGGCGAACACGTGGAAGCCCTTGAAGAAGAACTCATCAGCGACCCGGGCCGCAAGACCATCCAGGCGCTCCACACGCTGAAAAGAGAGATAATCTTTCTGCGCAAGTCGGTCTGGCCGTTGCGAGAAGTCATCAGCGGCCTGGAGCGCGCCGGCTCGCCCCTCATCAAGGAATCGACCGGCATCTTCCTTCGGGATGTCTACGACCACACCATCCAGGTGATCGATACTGTCGAAACCTACAGGGACATGCTCTCCGGGATGCTGGATATCTACCTCTCCAGCGTCAGCAACCGGATGAACGAGATCATGAAGGTCCTGACCATCATCGCCACCATTTTCATCCCCTTGACGTTCATCGCCGGCATCTACGGGATGAATTTCGACTTCATGCCGGAGCTGAATTGGCGGTGGGGGTATTTTGCGGTGCTCGCCCTGATGGCGGCGGTTGGCGTTTTCATGTTATTTTACTTTTGGCGGAAAAAATGGCTGTAAAGGAGGTTTAGCCGTGAAGGCAAAGATTCTTCTCGTGCTCATTTTGCTCTCCCTCCTGGCGATCATCCTCCTCCAGAACACAGAAGAAGTCGTTTTCCGCATCTTCTTCTGGAGAATAGCCATGTCGCAGGTGATTTTGGTGCCCTTAGCGGTTGTGATTGGCTTTCTCTTCGGCTACTTCATCGCCAAGGGAGGGATGAAGAAGCTCAACTAAGAGGGGAATTTTTCATGAGAGACTTTTTTAAACACTTGAGAATCCATATCTTCAGAGGCTTCCTGGCCATCATCCCGTTGGGGCTTTCCTACCTCGTCATCCGTTTCCTTTACCTGGCCATCGACGCCCGCATCACCGGCCTGATAGACAGGTTTTTAGGGTTTAAAATCCCGGGACTCGGGTTCCTGCTGGTCCTCATCTTTCTTTATCTTCTCGGCCTGGCGGCCAGCAACTGGCTCGGCCGGAGGGCTTTTAGCCTGATTGAGGTTATCTCGACGCGCATCCCTTTAATCAAGACCATTTACACGCTCGGCAAGAAGCTGGCCGACGCGATTTCCCTTCCCGAGAAGCAGGCTTTCAAGAGAGCTGTCATGGTGGAGCATTTCCGGCCCGGCCTGTGGTCGATCGGGTTTGTGACCGGAACCGTCAGTTCCGCTGAAGAGAGAACCGGCAAACTGCTCAAAGTCTTCATCCCCACCGCGCCCAACCCGACCTCGGGGTTCATGGTTATGGTCAAAGAATCACAGGTGAGGAGCCTGGATTGGACCGTGCCCGAGGCCATGAATACGATTATATCGGGCGGTATCGTTGGCCCGGAAAAAATCTGATGGCGGTGGCGCACTCGCCCAGGGCCAGGCGCATGAACTTTTCGTTCCCGTCGCCGCCTTTTTCGTCTTCGGCCAGGAAAGTGCCTATTTAGCAGGAGAAAACAGATCGCCGCGCTTCACTCGCGACGACCATACAAGAATATTTGGGCATTTTTTTACAAGCAGATTGTGCACATTCTATGAGCTTTTTTTCCAGATGATTCGGTAGCGCTTGAGGAGGCGGAGGCCGGTCTCCTCGTCATCGGCCATGCGGTACATCTTGCCGGCGGCGAAGAGAGAAGGCCCCATATCCAGCCAGACTTTAGCTTCGTAGAATCCCTCGGGGTTGAAGATATCATAGGCCGTAAGGGTTTTCTCGCCTTCCTTTTTTCCCTCGTTCGTGTGCACCCAGAGATTTCCGTCGCTGTCGACAAGCATGCGTTCTGTTATAGTTTTGACCTCGGGAAATTCCATCTGCTCGCGGAGCTTGGCGACCAGACTGCCAGGCCTCACAGATGAGCTGGATTTGAACTTCTGGATATCTTCGTCCGTTACGGCCATAGGCTTATAGGGTTTGTCGATTTTCCGGAAAAGCTTGCTCCATCCATCGAAGACTTCGATGACATATTTATCGTTCAGGCAATGATAAAGCCATTGCCTTTTCTGGTCGCCCGTGAACACCGAGGCAGTGCCCCAGGGGACAGGCATGCCTACAGTTATTTCTCCCAGGCGGAGCTCCTTGAATTCCGGCAAAGTGAACCTCCCGAACGAGAACAACTCTTCGCCCGAGAAATCAAGCGCTTTCACCCAGAGTTCCCTCGACTCGCCGCTGTAGACTATTTCATTGACGATGAAAGAAGAAGCGGTAACCAGATAAACAGGGCCGTATAATTTTTTCCACGGGAAGCTCGACAGGAATTGCCCGTCCGGGCTGAAAAACGAGGTTCGCCGCTGCTGATCATCGGGCACTAAGAGCCGTCCGTCTGGAAGAAAAATCATGCTGCCGATGCTTTCAAACTCCCCAGGGCCATTTCCCTTCCTCCCGATTGTCTTCAAGTATTTCCCCTGCGGGTTAAAAACCTTAATTGACATGTCCGAGTTATCAGAGATATAGGCGTTGCCGGTCGCATCGATCGCAAACCAGGTGGGCCTGAAAAGACGGATTTCGCCCGTTTCATCCTTTTCCCGGAAAGTAAGTTCTTCTTCGAAAGCCACCGTTTTATCGGGATGAAGCGGGGTCGCCGGGTTGTGGATGTAAGTCACGCCGTCAAGCGTCTCGACCCTCGGCTTTTCGGCTGCTTTTTTCTTGCAGCCGGCGAACACAAAAAGAAAACAAAAACCGATAAGGGCAAATTTTTTGCTCACTATATCCTCCCTTGCAGCTTTTCCCCTGATTTCCTGGTTTTTATTATAGCACAAAACTCTTAGCCGATGTTGAGTTTGAAGTAAATTCAAGGAAACGAAGACTCCGATTAAATATCTTTGGGAACCTTTCGGTAAGATTTTGCGTAGATAATATGTGAGTTAATTGATGGAGCGTAGATAAATGGTTTTGAGCCCTAAAAAAATATAAGAATTACGAATCTCGCCTAATTAAGAAAATTAAGGTTCAAGATGGAACGGAGGTTAAAGGGATGAGGTTTATTAACTTTTCACTGCGGTTATCGAGTTTCTCTTTTCGTGCTCACCTGCCCCTTTCTATAATCTATTCAACCTGCCTGGCGTTAGCCCTAAGTTCTCCAGGACTTTCATCCTTGCCCATTTCCAAATCATCCACTGAGTTTAAAGAAAAGGCGGTTAAGCCTGTCCGAATAGAAGAGCCAATAATTATCGACGGCCAGCTTAATGAAAGGGCATGGCAGGGTGAGCCAGCCAAGGGGTTTATCCAATCCGACCCCCAAGATGGAGCGCCAGCCTCAGAGAAAAGCGAGATCTGGGTGGCTTACGATGAACGGGCTATTTATTTCGCCGCCTTTTGCTATGATTCAAACCCTAAAGGAATTTCCCGGCTTCTTGGTCGACGCGACACCAAGCTTGATTCTGACTGGTTCTTTGTCTATATCGACCCTTATTTTGACCGTCAGAGTGGATATTTCTTCGGCGTCAACCCCACGGGCTCAATTCAAGACGGCATCCTCTATAATGACGTCAATTCTGATAGCACCTGGGATGGGGTTTGGGAAGTAAAAGTAAGCTCCAATGAAGAGGGGTGGTGCGCCGAAATTAAGATTCCCTTTAATCAAATACGTTTCCCTAAAAAGGGAAGTTATGTCTGGGGCGTTAATTTCCGCCGCATCATTAAACGGAAAAATGAAATAGTTACTTTCTCCTGGGCCCCAAAAAACGTAAACGCCTTTGTCTCGCGTTTTGCTCGATTGGAAGGCCTGGCCGGGATATCTCCAGGCCGCCACATCGAGCTCTTCCCTTATGCGGTAGGCCAATCTCAGTTTCAACCGGCTGAGCCAGGTAATCCCTTTGAGACTGGGTCAAAATACAAGGGAAACGGGGGTTTGGACTTTAAAATTGGGTTGAAAAGCAACTTGACTCTCGATGTTACCCTTAACCCAGATTTTGGTCAGGTCGAGGTTGACCCGGCGGTCATCAACCTTTCCGCCTATGAGACCTATTACCAGGAGAAAAGACCCTTTTTTATTGAAGGAGCCTCCATCTTCAACAATTTCGGACGAGGAGGCATTTATATAGACGCTAATATTAACTGGCCAAATCCAAGATTTTTTTATAGCCGAAGAATAGGGAGAGCGCCTCAGGGCTCTCCTTTTCACGATGGTTATGCCAGCGTTCCAGACCGGACCACTATTCTGGGTGCTTTCAAATTGACAGGAAAAACTAACGGCTGGAATGTTGGCTTCATTAACGCCTTTACTGCCCGAGAATACGCTGACGTTGATTCATCGGGAGAAAGATTCAGGGATGAAGTGGAACCCTTTTCTTATTACGGCATCTTTCGCTCTCTTTGGGATATCTCCCAAGGCCAGCGGGGCTTTGGTCTTATGGCTACCGCTGTTATCCGCGACCTGAATGACGAAAACCTAAGTTCTATCCTCAACCGAAGGGCATTCAGCTTGGCGGCCGATGGCTGGAGTTTTCTGGATGAAAAGCGCCATTGGGTAGTGGGAGGCTGGCTGGGAGGCACTAAAGTTGAGGGAGACCCGGCTGATATCCTCAGACTGCAGCGTTCTTCCATGCATTATTTCCAAAGACCTGACGCCACTCATGTTCATCTCAACCCACAAGCCACTTCTCTTTCTGGCTGGGGAGGTCGCTTCAATTTAGTCAAACAATCTGGCAATTTTCTCTGCTTCATTTCTGCAGGAGCCCTTTCCCCTGGTTTCAACCCCAATGATGTCGGGTATCAATCATCTGGCTCTGATGTGATTAATATAATGGCCATACCGGGATATATGTGGACCAAACCCAATCAAATTTTTCAGCAGTTTCTTATAGGCGGAGGATGGTTTAGAAACTACAATTTCGGAGGAGAGAAAACAGGTGACGGATTTTTTAGCCTTATTCAGGGAGTTTTTCGAAATTTCTGGCAGTTCAATCTCCAGATGGCCCTATTTCCATCCTTTCTTAGTCATACGCTGACTCGGGGAGGGCCGATGGCTCTCATCCCCTGGGGTTATAATCTCAGTTTATTCCTCGAATCTAACAGCCGCTTGCCCTTGGTCTTTTACCTTGAATCATATATCAGCCATCTTCCCAAGGATGGCCTCGACTGGATGGTCCAACCGGGGCTTCGCTGGAAACCGCGCTCCAATCTTAGCCTCTCCTTTGGCCCGATGCTATACCGGGAATCCACTAATATCCAGTGGGTCACAAGAGTTTCTGACCCTTTCATGGCCTCTACCTATGGCAAGCGCTATGTTTTTGCCCATCTGGATAGAAAAACTCTGGCGGCCGAAATAAGGCTTGATCTAACCTTCTCCCCCCGCCTCACCCTGCAGGCCTATCTGCAACCTTTTTTGGCCGTCGGTGATTATTCGGCCTTCAGAGAATTAGCCCGGCCGCGAAGCTATGAATATAACATATTCGGCCAAAATAGCTCGACTATCAAATTCGAGAATGAGAAATACATAGTTGACCCAGACGGCCAGGGGCCAGCCCAGCCTTTTAGTTTTAGCAACCCTGATTTCAATTTTAAATCGCTGCGGGGAACAGTAGTTCTGCGCTGGGAATATTTGCCCGGCTCCCTGCTATACTTCGTCTGGACCCAGAATCGTTATGATACGTCTCATCCAGGCGAATTGAGGTTAGGGCGCGACTTGGGCGACTTGATTACTGCGCCGGGCGATAACATTTTTCTCATCAAGATAAGCTATCGCTGGTCTTTATGATTTTAAGCCAAATTTTATCCAGGGAAAAAATCAGTCGAGAATGATCGCCGCGCTTGGCCCAAGTCATTAACGAGGCATCCTGGCAAGATATACCGGGATCCGAATTTCGAGACCCCTTCGCTGAAGCTTTTGACGAAAGACCGGCCTGAAGCGGTGATCAGGGACGGCCGACGCTCGTCAGGTAGATGATACTCTCTTCCTCCCCATCGACACCGATCAGGGCGTTCACCTCATCGTCATAGAGTGCCGCCACCTGACAGGAGCCGAGCCCGAGAGCCACCGCCGCCAGGGCCACATTCTGAGCGATATGGCCGGCGTCAAGATAAACATAGCGATAAGCCCTTTCTCTGTATTTCCATTTGGACCGGCCGAACACAGCCGTCCAGGCGAAGACGACGGCCGCCTCAGCCAGAAACTCCTGGTCCAGGGCTGCTTCTGCGAGGGCAGAACGGAAATCACCCTGACGAATGAGCTCAAGCGCGTGTTCCTTGACGCCGTAATGATAGATTCCTCTCTCTAAACCTTCGACATTCTGGATGAAAAAATACGTTTCCACCGGGTAGAGCGCTCCGGCTGACGGCGCGGCTCGAAGCTCATAGCCCGAAATTTTTTTTGTCACGCCCTGCCCGGCCCAGATAAGCTGGGAGAGTTCGGCCCTGGTCAGGGGAATGTTTTTGTATTCCCTGACGCTGCGGCGCCTGCCGACCGCTTCCCAGAGGGGAATGCCTCCTTCTCGCTCAGGCGGGTCTAACTTGAAGCGTGGCGCATCAGGATATCTCTTGGCGGGTTCAGGCCTTGCCCGCCAGTCCAGGTATCCGCCCTCCAGTCTTCCCCTGCCGTACTTTGTCTCCTCCTGAAACCGGTCGCCTATTCCCTGCTTCATTTTGTCCCCCTTTATTTTTCCAGGGCTTTGAGCTTCAGCCTGACGTTTTCATTCTTGGGGTCGATCTGGAGCGCCTTCCTCAGGTAGTCGGTAGCTCTGTCCTTCTGTCCAAGAATGACACAGAGGTCGCTGAGCTCGACGTAGAGGCGTGTCTCTTTTGGGTAAAATTTAAGGGCAATCCCTCCGAGTTCGAGGGCCTCCTTGGGCTTTTCCTCCCGCGCCAGCAACCTTCCCGAAGCGATATACCGTTCAACGCTTACTGCCGGGTGAGTGGAGTCGAATTCGTGAGCCTTTTTGTAGAACGGGCGAGCTGTTTCCACGTCGCCCTTCCACAGATGAGCCAGGCCGAGCGATACGTTGAGCAAAGGAGAAGCCGGGTAGAGAGGCTGTCCGGACATCAGGATCGCCGCGGCCTTCTCAGGATTATTCTTCCTCAAGTAGTGCTCGGCCGCGCTGGATAAGGCGGCCGTGAAATCAGGGTAGAGGGCGGCGCCGTTAAAATCCTGCTTGAGCCTGGCCATGATCCTGACGAAGTCAGAGCCGGGAGTTAGTGACAATTGCCTGATTTCGTCGGTGTAATTCCTTGTCCAATCCTTTTCCCAATCGGCCATGAGGCTCGTGAATTCAGGCTTGAAGCGAGGATGTCTTTTGGGTGCGCCATCAGAAGTTGTGAGCTTGATGTAGTCACTGAAGAAAGCCACCGGACCTTGCCTGAGGTAGGTCAGGAGCTGATCTTTCCCCCACTCCTCCTTTAAAGCCATGGCCATGTAGCTTCCGATTTTGGTGAAGGCCTGGTTGGAAGCGGGATGAACGCCGGCAAGAATCTTTTCCTTCCTCGCCTCGAAATCCTTGCGGAGCGCCTTCTCGCTGACGTTTTCGTTGAAATAATCAAAAGCTTGCCGGATCTCATTTTGATTCTGCGAGAGAGGAAGCCTGTTCCACTGGTATTGGCTCATCCCGTGAGTGAAGGCGAGGTTGACGGCCGAATAAATAGATTGCAGAACCTTATCGGAAGCATACGCAGAGCCATCGATGTCGTCATCAAGGACGAGCTCTGTAAGCCGCCTGACGTAGGCGATGAGGTTCGATGCCTCGAGGTTCGAGGCGATGGCCACAGCAAACCTGTCGGCGGGAAAAATGAGAAGATGAGTTCGCGTCTCCTGCTGCGAGCCTCCGTGGCCCGCGGCAAAATAACCGTCCCACGGCTCCACATCCCAGCCCATGCCATACCACGTGAAAAGACCGTTGCGCAGGGCCATCGACGAGAACATTTTTTTCCGGGCCGGCTCGCTGAGGAGCTCACCGTTGATGATGCCGCGGGCATACTTGAGAAGGTCAACGACAGACGAGCGGAGGCCGCCGCTGGCGAACCGGCTCGAGACATCGACAAACTCGGAATTCTTGAGCCCGCCTTTGACAACCTGGTATCCGCGGACCCGGTCCGGGATAAGGTCGCGCGGATTATCCAGCCGGGAGCTCGCCATCCCGAGGGGCTCGAAGATGCGTTTTGTGATGTATTCTCCGTAGGGAATGGCGCTTGCTCCCTCGACGGCAGCCCCTAACAGGTTAAAACCGTAGCTTGAGTAATTGTACCGCGTGCTCGGCTCTGCGACGAGGTCAAAGTTCTGAAAGATGGCCAGCGCCTCCCGCGTGTTTTTCGGCTCCTTGATGCGGCCCTCTATAGCGTAATCTCTGTAGTGACTGATGCCGCCGATGTGTCCTAAGAGCTGGCGGACGGTCACCGGCCATTTTTTCCGCGGAAAATAGGGGACATAGGCCTGGATTTCAGCGTCGAGGTCGATTTTTCCTTCCTCGGCGAGCTGAAGCACAGCGATGGCCGTGATTGTCTTGGTGATTGAGGCCAACCGGTAGGAGCTTTCTGCCTTGGCCGGGACTTTGTTCTCGAGGTCAGCGTAGCCGAAGCCCCTCGTCCAGGTGAAATCGTCCTTGATGAAGCCGACGGAGAGGCCGGGCATCCGGTCGAAAAACATCTGCTCGGAGACAAATGCCTCAAAGGCTTTAATGGCCGCAGCAAACCTGGCAAGCCTGTCCTCTTGGGCCGCTGCCTGGAACAGGGCAACCCGGGTTGTGGCAAAAAGGAAAAAAAGAACGAAGCCGCGTCTGGCCAGACGGTTCATTTTCCCTCCATTGTCGTACTCAATAATTTATATCACAGGACAAATTTTTGGGTCAAACTGGCTTGTTCCGATGAACGCTTGTTGACTCGTGTTTGATCGTGGGATTAAACTTAAATGAGAGCAAATGCAGGAAAAACATCAGATTGACACGGGTTCTGCATAATGAATAAAGTTATTTGCGGCGTCGGCATGTTTTGCTTAACGTGGTTAAACGCGGTTGTCCCTCTTTGCGGCCTCGAAACGAGGCCCTTGACCCTTCTTGTCCTGGCGGATGAAGAATGCCGCCAGGATCCGGCCTGGAAGGAGAAAACCAAAGAGGTTGTGGACGCAGCCTCTAAGAGTTTCGAGAAGTCGTTCGGAATCAGGCTCGCTATCGCCGAGTTCAGCGAGTGGACAAGCTCTGATTATGTCTCCTCCCTTGACCTCCTGGCGGAGGACCTGGAGGCGCGCGTTGAAAAAGGCTTTCATGATATCGTCGTCGCCTTCACCGCCCAGAAAAGCCTGGACGAAAAATATTATGGATATTCGATTTTCAAGGAGGGAATTGTCGTCCTCAAAATGCCGGTGGATAGGCAAACGGGTGTTGGAAGTTTGCAGCACGAGATAGCCCACCTTTTCGGCGCTGTCCATGTGGATGATCCGGATTCGCTGATGGACATCTACAGCCGGGGGAATGGGTTCGACAGGCTGAATGCCCGAATTATCCTGCTCAACAGAAACCGGTCTTTTCACGGGGCCCGCTTTCCGCTCCCGAAAGAAAGCTGGGAGGAAACGGCGGAGCTCTGCCGAAAGATAGCGGTTGCCATAAAGCGGGAGGAGATAAGAAGAAAGCTGGATAGGGGGATCGCCCGGCGCCAGAACTTAGAGGATGTTCACCTTCTCCTGGCGCAGATTTACCTGGAGCAGGAAAAGTATGATGAGGTCATCGCCGAGTGCCAGAAGGCGCTCCGGTTTGACCCGTCGAACCTGGAAGGCCTGAACCTCCACGGCATCGCCCTGCGGCGAAGCGGCCGCATCGACGAGGCCATCAGACAATACCAGACGATTCTGGAAAAGAAAGGCGAGCGTTCTCAAGTTCTCTACAACCTGGGGATTGCTTATGGCAAAAAGGGAGAGCTGGAAAGGGCCAGCGATTGCTACTTGAGAGCGATCGAACTGAAACCCAATTTCGCAGAAGCCCACTCCAATCTCGGAGAAATCCATCTTCGGCTGGACAGGCTCGAAGAATCTGAAACTTCTTTTCTCAAGGCCATCTCAGTTAGCCCGAGGTTTGCCCTGGCTTATGCCAACCTGGCTGAGCTGTGTCTCAGGAAAAAAGACGATGCGAGGGCTCTTGAACTGGCAGAAAAAGCTGTCGTCCTGGACCCGGACCTATCAGCCGCATACGCCGTAAGGGGAAGGGTTCATCACAGGGCCGGAAAGACCGGAGCGGCCAAGAGCGATTTCATGAAAACCTTGGCCTTGAATTCAAGAGACGAAAAAGCGTGTTATAACCTGGGGAATTGCCATCTGGATGAAGGCCGGGTTGCCGAGGCAGCGGCCATGTTCTTGCGGGCGACCCATCTCAACCCGCGGTTTGGCGAAGCTCGCGCCAGCCTCGGCTACTGTCTCCTTCTTGAGAATCGACCAGACGAAGCCATCCGGGAGCTTCATCTGGCCCTGGAATGCGGTTACGAAACTTCGAATGTTTATCTTAACATGAGTTCCTGTTATCTCAAGAAGAGACAATTTGACGAGGCCATCGCCATGGCCGAGAGAGCCAGGGTGCTCGACCCTGGCTCTTCGCTCGCCCACAACAACGCGGGGGTTGCCTATGCGGAAAAAGGGATGGTCAAGAGAGCGCTAACGGAGTTTGAGACAGCCCTCGCTTTGGACCCGAAGAACAAACAGGCCCTCCTCAACTTAGGCAATATCCGTCTTGGGCTTGGAGAACTGGAACGCGCGCTTGATTTCTACCTGAGAATTTTGGCGCTCGATCCTTCAGCCGCCGCTGTCCACAACAACGTGGCGGTTATCTATTTCAAGAAGGGTAACTACGAGAAATCCTGGGAACATGCCCGGAGGGCCGAATCGCTCGGTTTTAAGCTCCATCCGGGTTTCTTGGAAGAGCTGAAAAAGAAGATCAACGTTTCTGTTCGAGATAAGGCCTCAGGTAGCGGCCGGTGATCGACTTTCTGGACCAGGCGACCGCCTCGGGAGTTCCTTCGGCGACGATCTCGCCTCCCCTGTCGCCTCCTTCAGGGCCGAGGTCGATGACGTTGTCGGCGCACTTGATGATGTCCAGGTTATGCTCGATGACGACGACCGTGTGTCCCTCGGAGACAAGCTTCTGGAAGCACCTGAGCAGGACCGAGACATCGTCAACGTGAAGCCCGATGGTCGGCTCATCGAAAAGGTAAAGGATTCGCTTCTGTTTCTCATGGACGAGATGATAGGCTAACTTGATCCTCTGCAGCTCCCCGCCGGAGAGAGTCGTTGTCGGCTGGCCTAACCGGAGGTAGCCGAGCCCGACTTCCTCGAGCGGCGCCAGTCTGTTCCTGACATCGCCGCGGTCAGCGAAGAAGTCCCTCGCTTCGGTGACGCTCAGGGCCAGGACTTGGTCGATATTCAGGCCTCTGTACTTGACCTCGAGGATTTCCTTGCGGAAGCGCTTGCCTTTGCAGGCATCACAGGTGAGGACGACATCCGACAGGAACTGCATCTCGACAATCTGTTGACCTGCGCCCTTGCACTCCTCGCAGCGTCCTCCCGGCGTGTTGAAGGAGAAATAACCCGGCTTGTAGCCGAAGGCCTTAGCTTCGCGCGTCTGGCTGAAGAGATCCCGGATGCCGTCCATAGCCTTGGTATAAGTAGCGGGGATGGAGCGCGGAGAAGTACTGACCGGGGATTGGTCGACCATGATGACCTTGTCTACACGGTACTTCCCCTTGATCTCGCGGAACCCATCCTTTGCTTCGCCTCTCCAGCCGCGGAAGAGGACATCGTAAAGGAGAGTGCTCTTGCCCGAGCCCGAAACACCGGTAACGCAGGTGAAAATGCCGAGAGGAAGGCGGATATCGAGATGCTTCAGGTTGTGCTTGGAGGCGTCCTTGATTTCGATGAGGCCGGTCGGACGCCGCCGGCGATCGGGCAGGTCGATTTTTTTTATTCCCTTCAAGTACTGAGCGGTGAGTGTGTTATGGTTTTTGAGGAATTCACGGAAAGGACCAGAGTAGAGGACCTCGCCCCCGGCTTCGCCCGCCCGCGGGCCCAGGTCGATGAGGTGCTCCGCTTGTCGGATGATTTCCGGGTCATGCTCGACAACAAGAACGGTGTTGCCGATGTCTTTGAGAGATTTAAGAATCTGGACAAGACGACGGTTGTCGCGGGCATGGAGGCCGATGCTCGGCTCATCCAGGACAAACAGGGTGCCGACAAGAGAAGCGCTCAGGGCGGCGGCGAGGTTGATCCGCTGGGCTTCACCGCCGCTAAGCGTGAAGGTCATCCGGTCGAGAGTGAGGTAATCGAGGCCGACTTCAAGGAGGAAGCGGAGCCTGTTTTGGACCTCGGCCATGAGTTTCTCGGCGACGCGCTGCTCGAAGGGCGTGAGGCTGAGACCCTGGAAAAAAGAAAAGGCTTCCTTGACCGTCATCCTGGCCACATCCCCGATCGACCGGCCTTTGACCTTGACGCTCAGGGCCTGGGGGTTAAGCCGCGTGCCGCCGCAGGCCGCGCAGGGCACATACTTTCGGTAGCGGCTGAGAAAAACCCGGACCTGGACTTTGTATTTTTTTGTCTCTATCCAGTCGAAGAACCCCTTGACGCCTTCATAGCCGCCTCCTCCCTCCATGACGAATCGCTGCTGGTCAGGTTTAAGCTTCGAGTAGGACAGGCTCGTGGGGATGCCTTTTTTTCTGGCTTCGCGGATGAGCTCTTTCATCCACCAGTGCGAGCCCGCCTTTGTCCAGGGCTCGACAGCGCCATCTTCAAGGCTCTTCGTTTTGTCCGGGATGATCTTGTCTTCGTCTAAGACAGCCAGGTCTCCGAACCCGTGGCAAACCGGGCAAGCTCCCTGGGGGCTGTTGAATGAAAAAAGGTTGGGAAAAGGCGCCTCGTAGAGAGCCCGGCATTCTTTGCACTCCAGGCGGTCGGAGAAGAGGAATTCTCTTCCCGCTTCAGCCCTGACGGTCGCCCGGCCGTCGCCTTTTTTTAAGGCGATCTCGAGTGAATCGACCAGCCGCTCTCTATCCTCGGGGTCGAGGGCGAGCCTGTCGACGAGGACGTCGACCGCCGGTTTGTCGCCGGCATCAGCGTCTTCAAGGTTTTTAATCTGACCATCCTGGACGATCCTTGAAAACCCCTCTTTCTTGAGTGAGGCCAGTTTTTTATCGATCGGCCAGGAGAAAAGAATGAGCAGGCGCGTTCGAGGCGGAAGCTTAAAAAGCGTCTCCACCGCGCCGTCGATCGTATCGCGCCGGACCGGCCGGCCGCAGCGGAGGCAGTGGATGAGGCCGATGCGGGCGAAGAGGACGCGAAGGAAATCGTGGATTTCCGTGACTGTGGCCACGGTTGAGCGCGGGTTCTTGGTCGCTGCCTTCTGCTGGATGGCGATGGCCGGAGTGATGCCGTCGATGAGGTCGGCGTCGGGCTTGTCCATGCGCTCAAGGAACTGGCGGGCGTAAGAGGAGAGACTCTCGATGTAGCGGCGCTGGCCCTCAGCGTAGAGGGTGTCGAAAGCCAGGGAGGATTTCCCCGACCCGCTGACTCCTGTGACGACGATGAGCTTGTAGAGAGGAAGGTCAAGGTTGATATTCTTCAGGTTGTGGACTCTGACTCCTCGAAGAATGATTTTTTCTTCCATGGCGCGCTGGTGAAGCATTTATTATAAACCTAAATTGTGACAGCATACATAACCACCCCAATTTTTTTCATAAGATTACTTTTTTATTCAAAAATTATTCTCTTAGCTCCGGGGCCCAGGTTGTGATTACGTTCTTAGGCCATTGAACAGCTCCTTTCGATACCTCCCGGGGTGCTTTCTGGCGCAGAAAAATTGGGTAGACGAGTGAGATGTCCCCAATTTTAAATTTTATACGGAGCCTGCGATTTCCTTGAGAAGGCGCTGGCGTTTGCATATAATGGGCGGAGCTTCAAGAAAGGAGGCCGCTCATGCTAAAAGGGACAAAGCTGGCCCTCATCTTTGGTTCCATACCTTTCCTGACTCTCGTTTTTGCGCTGCCGCTTGTTAACAGAATTAAGCCCATCATCCTTGGCTTTCCGTTCGTCCTTTTCTGGGTCATCCTCTGGGTATTCCTGACGCCATTTATCTTGATGGCCGCCTACTGGGCGGAGAAGAAGTTCAATAAGAGCGACAGGACCGGCGACTCATGAACACGGCGCTCCTGATCATCTTCGCCACGATCGTCTTTTCGGCCGGCCTCGGCATCTTTGCCGGCCGGAAAGTCAAGATGAACTTAGAGAACTGGACCGTGGGCGGCCGCCGCTTCGGCGTCCTCCTGATCTGGCTCCTCATGGCCGGAGAAATCTACACGACCTTCACTTTCCTGGGGGCCAGCGGCTGGGCTTATTCCAGGGGCGCGCCGACGTTTTATATCCTGATCTACGGAACCCTGGCCTACACCGTCTCCTTTTTCATTTTGCCGGCGATATGGAAAGTGGGAAAGCGCTACGGGCTTCATACCCAGCCGGATTTTTTCATCAAGAGGTACGAAAGCCGCGGCCTGGGGGTTCTTGTGGCTGCCATTGGAGTTCTCTCCATCCTCCCTTATCTTCAGCTCCAGCTCGCCGGTCTCGGGCTCATCGTCGAGGTGGCGAGCAACGGCGCTATCCGACCCAATGCCGCGATCCTCGTCGGGTTTGTCCTGACCTGCGCCTTTGTCTACACGAGCGGCATCCGCGGGACGGCCTGGGTGTCCATCATCAAGGATGTCATGATGATTGCTGCCGTGGCGGTTGTCGGGATAGGGGTTCCGCACATTTACTTCGGAGGCTTCGATAAGATGTTCCGGGCTCTTCTGGAGGCGCATCCTGGACATCTTGTCTTCCCGGGCGCGGCGCCGGGTATGGACGTCCTCTGGGTCATGTCAACGGTGTTATTGACCGGTCTCGGCTTTTACATGTGGCCGCACGTTTTCGGGTCGGCTTTCTCGGCCCGGAGCGCGGAGACGATCAAGAGGAACGCCGTCATCATGCCCTTCTATCAGATTCCGGTCCTGCTCGTTGTCATGGTCGGGTTCACGGCGCTTCTTGTCATCCCGGGGCTTAGGAACGGCGACCTGGCTTTCCTCGAACTCGTCAATAAAACGTATCCCTCGTGGTTCATGGGGTTTGTCGGAGCAGCCGGCGCAGTCACGGCCATGGTGCCATCCTCCGTCCTGGTGCTTTTTGCTTCCACGTTGCTCGCTAAGAATGTTTATCAGGCAGGCTTTGCGCCTAAAGCCAGCGAAGAGAAGGTTCTCGGCCTGTCGCGCCTCATGGTCCTCGTCATCATGGGGTTTGCCCTTCTTTTTGCCCTTTTCCTTCCTAATGCCCTGGTTAACCTTCTTCTCA
Source organism: Candidatus Aminicenantota bacterium (assembly GCA_037444845.1). Classification (GTDB taxonomy): domain Bacteria; phylum Acidobacteriota; class Aminicenantia; order Aminicenantales; family UBA8522; genus JARYMI01. The sequence continues at coordinate 30,353 of JBBILQ010000007.1, forward strand.
TCGGCTACAACGGCGTCAGCCAGTTTTTCCCGGGCGTTGTCCTGGGTTTGTTCTGGAAAGGAGTGAGCCGCCGGGGAGTCGTTTGGGGGCTGGTGACGGGGTTTGTCCTGGCGGCCGTCCTCGTCTTCAGCCGGCATGACCCGTTTCTGGGCTTGAACGCCGGGTTTGTGGCTCTGGTCGTGAATGCTGCCGTGACCGTGGCCGTCAGCCTATTCGGGGGGCATCGACAATGACTTGTATCTCCTTCATAAAGATGAGGATTTCGACCGGATCAAGGAAGTTTCGCCCCTCAAGACATGGGGTTGAAAAAAATTAGGAATTTTGAAAGCGGGGAGGCAAGGAATGAACAAATTTAGAAGTGATAATGGTGGAACGCTGGCTAATTTGAAGGGCGATATCAACGCCTTGGTGGGGGAGCTCGTTCGCTGGCGGCGCGATTTTCACCGGCATCCGGAGATCGCCAACGAGGAGAAGAGGACCTCAGATGTCATCCGTCGCTTCCTGGAAGACCTCGGGCTTCCGGTCCGGTCGGCTGCGGGGACTGGCCTTATCGCCGTGTTAGAAGGAGCCGGAAAGGGGAAGACCGTCGCTTTGCGCGCAGACATGGATGCGCTGCCTCTTCAAGAGGAGGGCGATAAGGAGTACAAATCCTTAAACGCAGGCGCCGCTCACGCCTGCGGCCACGACGGCCACATGGCGATTCTAATGGGCGTAGCGAAATTTCTGGCCGGAAGAAAAGACGGTTTTCCGGGCCGCGTCGTTTTCCTTTTCCAGCCGGCTGAAGAGAGGCCGCCCGGCGGGGCAAAAAGGATGATCGAGGAGGGAGCGCTCGAAGGAGTTGATGCGGTCTTCGGCCTTCATCTCTGGCAGCCGCTCCCTACGGGCACGGTCGGCATCGTCAAGGGCGCGATGATGGCTCAGTCGGATGAATTTTCCCTCGTCGTCAGGGGAAAAGGCGGCCACGGCTCGATGCCGCACACGGCCATTGACCCCATCCTCGCAGCCTCTCACATCGTCGTTAACGTCCAGACGATCGTCAGCCGGAACGTTGACCCGCTCAAACCGTGCGTCGTGTCCTTCGGCACGGTGAGCGGCGGAACGGTCTTCAACATCATCCCGGCCGAGGTTTCGCTGAGCGGCACCGTGAGGAGCTTCGACGCATCTATCCAGGACCTGGCCCAGCGACGGCTGCAGGAAATCGCAGAGGAAACAGCCAGAGCCTTAGGTGCGTCGTGTAGCTTCAATTATGTCAAAGGTTATCCTGCTCTGGTGAATCACTCGGGGATGGTGGATTTCGTCACGGGCATGGCCGCGAAAGTTTTCGGAGAAAACTGCCTTAAACGCATCGACCCGATCATGGGCGGGGAAGATTTCGCTTATTATCTCCAGGAAGTTCCGGGCGCATTTTTCTTCTTCGGCGCTGGCGACGGCTGTCCCTTTCCGCACCATCACCCTGGTTTTGAAATCGACGAGAAGGCGCTGCCGCAGGCGGTCCTTCTGATGGCCTCTCTGGCCGTTGAATTTCTGGAGGGCCGTCAGCCGTGAATTTCCTGGTCGTCTTAGGTCTGGCTTTTGCCCTGGCCATGGACGCTTTCGCCGTTTCGCTCGGCCTCGGGCTGAACCTGGTCCGGGCGTCGATTAGCCAGACGTTCCGGCTTGCTTCTTCGTTCGGGCTTTTTCAGTTCATGATGCCGGTCATCGGCTGGAGCGCCGGGACGACAATTATCAGGTTTGTCGAACGCTTCGACCACTGGGTTGCCTTCGCTCTCCTTTTAGGTGTCGGCAGCAGAATGATTTTAGAGTCGTTCAAAGGCGGCGAAGACATCAGAGTTAAGAAATCTGACCCCACCAAGGGCTTTCCCCTTTTGGTCCTTTCTGTCGCGACAAGCCTCGATTCCTTAGCGGTAGGATTGAGCTTAGGTGCCCTGCGTGTGGCTGTCGTCTATCCCGCGGCGATCATCGGCATTGTCGCTTTTATGATGACGGTGGTCGGCATGAAGCTTGGCCCTCTCGCCGGGCGAGTCATCGGAAAACGCGCGGAGCTGGCCGGCGGGCTGATTCTCATCCTCATCGGCATCAAGATCCTGGCCGACCACCTGTGAATTTCAACCGGAAGAATATCCCTTCATTGCGGTTGCATTGGTATTCCGTTCTTTCCCGAGAGATGCCGCCAGAACCAGAGTCTATTTCTCAGGCAGGATGAACTCGTAGTCGACGAGGCAGTTATAGCTGTTGGAATAAACGAGAACGGCGTCGGGGCTTGTTCTGCCGATGCACAACCGATATGTTTTTCCGGGGATGAACTTTATCCCTTTTTTGGCTTTCATCTTGACCGAGTAAGCGTTTGTTGCCCCCAACCTGACCGTGGGAAACCACCCCTCCGCAATCGGCGCCTCCCCATCCAGGACGAGATGATAGAGGTGAGACTCCATGAATTCCACCCTGATCTGGAATTCAATTTCATCTGGCGAGGAACGAATGACCCCGAAATACTCGCTTGGGGGTTGAGCGCCGCGGTAAAAACGCATTTTGCTCTTCTGCGGAGAAGCGCAGGATACGATAAGGACTCCCGCAGTTATCAAAACAAATATTTTTAATTTGATATGCCCCATGTTTTCCTCTTTGTCTTTTATTATGCAAAAAAACGCCCGGCTTTCAAGACAGAGACAAGAATACCGGGATGACAGAAGAAGAGTTTTTCTCACTCCGGAAGCGCTTCACCGTTCGCTTCTCGGCGGCGATCTCCGGCCGGCTTTAAACAGATTTGTCGAAGATTCGCGGCTTCAAGGAAATCGAGTATAAAGCGATTGCCAAGGAACTGGGACAAAGAGGAGTGGTGACTACTAACCTGGACTATTCACGAAATGAAAGGAAAAAATCCCCTCTCCCCATGTGGGAGAGGGTCGGGGTGAGGGGGATCATTCAAAGATTCCCCCTCCCCTCTATCCCCTCCCGCCAGGGGAGGGGGCGTTTTATCGTATCATTTTGTGAATAGATCAGGCTAATAGAAAATAAGATAGTCTCCCTTTTCCATGATTTTCTCTGGAGCTCTGTCCCCATATTCAATCATGACAGATAAGACCGTTACGCGGGGCTGGGTGGCCGGGATATAAATGCGGTCGAGATGAATGACTTCGCCGGGCGATGAGAAAGCGGCCGGCCCGACCGATCCGCCGAAGTGGTCGCTCCTGCCAAAGGCGATGTGAAGGCCAAGCTTCTCGTCGAGGAGGATTTCGCCGATCGGTTGGAGGCCGAAATCAGCCAGCACTCCGAACCCGAGCTCGGCCATGTTCCCGTAAGCCGGTTCCCGTTTGAGATGGTCTGCCTCTGCCCTGGCTTGCGTTCCATCCCCTTGAACAGAGAAGGCTCTATTTTCCTTGATGTGGAAGAGCACAAGCTCCTGATTAACCTCCACCGGCAGCGTTCCTTCTGTCCGGCTGGGCTCGGATCTTTCGCCTTCATAGGGGACGATGTAGGCTTCGCCGCTGGGCAGGTTGCCAGCCGTGGCCTTGTCGCGGAAACGGCCGTTGCTCGCGTGCGCGGTTCGCCAGCGAAGGTCGAATGTCATGCGATATTCCTTGCGGCCGTCCACAGCAAAACGGATTTCCGCGGCTTCCGCGCTGTCGAGCTTTTCTTTGAGCAACAAAACCCTGCGGCTTACTTCGTTGTAATCGATCCGGAGCGCGGGAATCATGGCGGGTGTAAACCCGGGCATGGTGGCAGCCCTGAAGCCATGCTTTTTGGCGGCGTTCTTGAGGGGAGCTGTCGTCGAATACTCTGTCGGTGCCAGGAAGAGCTGCATGTCTTTAAATATGTCCTCAAAGAGAAGCTGATCACCACACCAACTCAGGGCTTCCGCCACAGCGGGCAGAGGGGTTTCAACGAGAGTGGCCTGGGCTGGCAGGTCGGCGTTATTCGAGCCTGTGTCAGGATAGGCGATGAGTTTCACCGTGTCGATGGGGATCTCAGCCGAATGTTTTTTAAGGGTTTTAAACCACTCCGATGCGAGCTTCCGCCTTTCCTTCCAGGCCGTGTTGTCGTTTTCTGGGCGGCGCGGGATATCAATAAGAATAGCGAGGCACCGGTCACCCGGATGGCGCGGAAAAACAGACCGGACCAGGCTGACGAGTTCAGCGGCTTTTAGCGTTGCCATGATTCCTCCTTTCTTTTAGATTATCAAAAAATGGGGACAGTTTACATGTTTAGCGAATATTTTTCGCCTCCAGGAAAGAGGAATTTTGTTGTCTGTTGTGGTTGCCGCATGAGCCTGTTTGTGCCGGTTTCCCCTCCAACAATCGTGAATAAGTATAAGTCTCGGCTCGAAGAGAAGCTGCGCGGCAAATGTCGTGGCCAGCTCCGTGGAGGATAAAATCAATCCACGGACCCCTTCCCGCTGAGCTTGAAAATTCCCAGGCCGGACGCATCCACCCCATCCTGGCGGGCCAAAAACTCTCCGGATATCGTATAGCCCTCGAAAGAACCTTTTCCTTTTCCTTGGAGGTCTATTTTGGCCGTGAGGTCGGCGACGATGTGCTGCCTGACCAGGATGGACACTTGATTCTCTTTGCTCTTCCAGCAAGCTTCGAAAAGAGGTTGAGATTTTTCATCTAAGAGAGTGATGGTCCCTCCGCCGGAGCAGCTGAGCCGGATTCCACCGTCCTCTTCCTGACCAACAACATCGATGCTTTGGATTTCAATGGAGACAGCGGGCTTCACCCGCAGTGATTTTCCATTAGTAAAACGCAGCGGCGCCAATGTTCCTTCCGCAGAACCGGAGCGTGCTTCATAAACAGAGGCATCGAATGAGATGATCGTAGAATCCCCGAACGAAAATTCTCCCCAGACTTCATGTGTCATGAGCATCCCTCCACGAGTGTATCGGTTCTCATAAATCGACGGCCCTTCCCGATTCAGCAGACTGGAAGGCCGCCTCGATAATACGGATGACAAGCTTCGATTCTTCAGGAGTCACTGCGACTTTGGCCTTTCCCTGGAGCGCTTGAGCGACATTGGTGTAGAAGCCCTCCTTAACCGCAGGGGCTGGCGCCAGTTCCTCCGGCCCGTTCTTTGTCCGGAGCAGAAATTTCCCCTTTTCGGAGACCAGGCTTCCCTGGGCGCCGAGGACATACCAGCGCGGCCTTGGGATCCAGGAATTGTGGCTGAGCTCGATGTCGACGCGCGAGCCGTCGGCAAACCTCAGAAGCACCCGCGCATATGTCTCTGATTCGACGTCCCACGCCCAGGTGCCGGCAAAAGCAAAAACAGATAGCGGAGGAGCGGACACAAGCTGGAGGGCTTGATCAATCAAATGCGACCCGAGGTCATAAATGACTCCTCCCCCAGTGCCGCGTTGGGCTCTCCAGCCCGTTGGTTTGAGAAGGTCGGTATAGGCAATGTGGAGGAGAAAAACAGGGCTAATTTTTCTTTCGGAGAGGACCTTTTTAACCGTCAAAAAATCCGAGTCCCAGCGCCGGTTGTGTCGCGTGGTTAAGATCCGGCCTTTCTCGCGGGCGGCCTCAATCATGGCATCGGCTTCGGATACATGAAGGCACATCGGCTTTTCGACAGCGGCGTGTTTTCCGGCGTTTAAGGCCTGGATCGCCATCTCGGCATGACAATAGCTCGGAGTGGAGATGGCCACAAGATCCACCTGCTCGTCCCCGAGGACTTCCGAGAAACTGGGAAAGATTTTCACTCCATAGGCTTTCCTGGCTTCTTCCTGAAATTGGGAATTTCGGGCACAAATTCCGTAGAGGTTGAGGCCTTCTGTGTTCTTGATGGCATCGCAATGAAATATCCGGGTATGGAGAGATCTCCCATAGCCTACCACGACCGCGTTGGCGTCCATATTTTCCTCTTCAGGGCTGGGAAGCCAGCCTTACGGCTTGGCCCGTCTCCGCTGACCGGAAAGCGGCTTCTATCACGGCGATAACCTGCCTTGCCTGTTCCGGCTTGACGATAAGCTCTTTTCCTTCATTGATGGCGCCAGAAAAATTGGCATAAAACTCATGGTCTCTGCTTATCTGCGAGATGATTTCCTTTTCTTCAATCGCTGTCCGGAGAAGAAATTTCCCGCCGGAATAAACCAGGCTGCCCGTCTCTCCCAGGATATACCAGCGCGGACGTGGAATCCAGGAGATATTGCTGGTCTCTATTTCGGAAATGATCCCGTTCTCGAACTGGAGCACGAGCCGGGCATATGTTTCGACTTCAACCTGCCACCCCCGCGAGGCGATGACAGCAAAAACGCTTGCAGGAGAAGAGGGGATGAGGTCCAGAATCTGGTCAATCAAGTGACAGCCCCAATCGACAAACCATCCTCCGCCCTGGCTTTTTTGCGACCGCCAGTTCGACGGCCGGATGTGAGCGCTCAAAGAAGAATCGACGACAAAAAGCGGCCCCAGGCTTCCTTCGTCGATCACATTCTTGACCGTAAGATAATCCCCATCCCAGCGGCGGTTGTGCCTGACCGCAAGAAGCCGCCGGTGCTTGCGGCTCGAGTCGATAAGAGCGTCGGCCTCAGCCGTTGAAAGACACATGGGTTTTTCCAGGATGACATGTTTTCCGGCTTCAAGGCAGCGCAGGGCGAGCCGGGCGTGGCTCTCGTTCGGCGTGGCAATGACAACGGCGTCAACGTGATCGTCGGTAACGACTTCTTCGATACCAGCATAGCCGCGGACGTTATAGAAACGGCAAGCTTCTTCCCGGCAAACCTCCACAGGCTCGCAAACGCCGTGGAAGTTTAGACCTTTGGTCTTGCGAATGACCTCGCAGTGCTCAAGCCTCTGATTCAGCCCCAAACCATACCCGACGACAACCAGGTTCGCGCTCATTTTATCTGTTTTTCGTTCCTTATTTACAATTTATTGGCGTTCCTTGTCAAGAAACCCGTGGCGGGTTGTAAGCAGCTCCGATTAGATATGCTCCAACCAAGCCGGCGAACATCATGTTGACGGAAAAGGGCCAGGCAAAGATCATGGATTTTGGCCTGGCCAAGCTGATTTCAGGCGCCGACGTTACCAAAACTCTGACGGTCATGGGGACAATCGCCTACCAGGAACTCCTGAGGGCTGCTGAGTCGTCGGCCGAATATTTATCGTAATCTTCTCTTGCCCCGGGAGGAGAAGCCTGTCAGATTTCCGGCGCTTTTCGGCTCGTTCCCCGCTTCCTTGCTCCTTTCGGATGGTTTCAATCTAATTTGACACCCGATGAGGCTTCGATTTATCATGCCCAACAATAGGATGGAGCAAAACTGGCACTGGAGCGATCATTTAACCGGCGCAGCTGAAAACGAAATGCTTCTCTTTTTTTATCAGAGGCTAACTTCACCATTGCCACAGTGGTTCCGCCTGTCGCGGAAGAGAAGAAAGCGGAGGAAGTGGCCGCAGAGGCTTTCAGGGGGATGTTTATGGAGGGATTGCAAACGGCGATGAACCGGTTTCAGAAAAAAATTAGAACGGAGGAGAGTTAATTATGGTCTGGATTGGAGTTGCGGCACTCACGGGGATTATCGCTTTATCTTTTGTCCTTATTACGGCCAAAAGGGTCATGAAACAGGACCCCGGAAACGCCGAGATGGTTGCCATTTCAGAGGCCGTCCATGAAGGGGCAATGGCTTTTTTGAAAAGGGAATATAAGGCCATCTGCATCTTTGCGGCCATCGTGGCAATCCTCCTGGCCATAGGGTTAAAAGGCCAGGGATGGCATTTCTCCATTCTCACAGCGTTCTCCTATCTAATAGGAGCGGCCTGTTCCATGGTGGCTGGTTATGTGGGATTGAGCATTGCCACGAGGGCGAACTCTCGAACGGCTCAGGGAGCCACCCGGGGATTTAACCAGGCCCTTTCTGTGGCCTTTCCGGGCGGCGCAGTGATGGGACTTACGGTTGTGGGATTGGGGCTTCTGGTCTTTTCAGTCGTTTTTATGGTTCTAAGTCAGCTTGCTCCCGGGGGATTGGTAGAAAAAATGACCGAAGCCGCAGGCATCATCGCCGGTTTCAGCATGGGCGCCAGTTCCGTCGCTCTTTTTGCAAGAGTGGGAGGGGGCATTTATACGAAAGCCGCCGATGTGGGCGCCGACCTTGTGGGAAAGGTCGAGGCCGGAATTCCGGAGGATGATCCCCGGAATCCCGCAACGATTGCCGATAATGTGGGAGACAATGTAGGCGATGTGGCCGGGATGGGCGCGGATCTCTATGAGTCCTATATCGGTTCGCTCCTCTCCGGAGTGATCATCGCCATGACCACGCTTCCGACACCGGAACTCAAAATCAAGGGAGTGATTCTCTCCTTTCTTCTCTACGCCATCGGAATCATCGCCTCCATCCTTGGAGTCTTCTTTGTTCGAACCGACGAGAAATCCGATCCGAGAAAGGCGCTCAACAACGGAACCCTTGCCAGTTCTGTCTTCTATTCGATCGGGGCGCTCATTCTGGTCTGGGTGATGTTCGACGGAAATCTCTCTTACTTCCTGGCCACCTTTGCGGGCATTGTGTCAGGAATGGTGATCGGATATACAGCTTACTACTATACCTCAGGGAAATCGGTTCAGGGTCTGGCCAAGGCGAGCATTACGGGATCAGCCACAACGATTATCCATGGATTTGCCTTGAGTTGCCGGAGCACGGTCACCCCTCTGGTGATCATCGGGATCGCCATTCTGACCTCCTTTAAGCTTGGCGGTTTCTTTGGCATTGCGCTGGCGGCCATCGGAATGTTAGCCATTACAGGCATGGTTGTTTCCGTGGACGCCTACGGGCCCATTGCAGACAACTCCGGAGGCGTTGCGGAGATGGCCCGTATGGGCAAAGATATACGGAAGATCACCGATTCTCTGGATGCCGCTGGAAACACAACCGCCGCTGTTGGAAAGGGTTTTGCCATCGGCTCCGCGGCATTGACTGCTCTGGCCCTTTTCCTCTCCTATACGCAGGTGATGGGTCTTTCAGCCATCGACATCATGAGCGCTGCAGGAGGCTATAAAATTGTGGCGGGTGTCTTCATCGGCGCCGTCATTCCTTACTATTTTGCCGGAGCAACAATGATGGCTGTCGGAAGGGCGGCCTTCAGGGTGGTGGAGGAAGTTCGAAGGCAGTTCAGGGAGATCAAGGGATTGATGGAAGGCACGGCACGCGCGGAATACGCAAGATGCGTTGACATCACCACCGCCGGCGCGCTCAAGGAGATGGTTGCGCCTGGAGTGGCGGCAGTAGCGATTCCCATCGTTCTGGGAAGTCTCTTAGGTCCGGAAGCCCTGGCCGGAATGTTGTTAGGTTCTCTTGCCACGGGTGTTCCCCTTGCGCTCCAGATGGCCAATGCCGGAGGAGCCTGGGACAATGCGAAGAAATGGATTGAGGAAGGGAATCTGGGTGGCAAGGGCTCTGATACTCACAAGGCCGCTGTCGTGGGAGACACCGTAGGCGATCCTTTCAAAGACACCTCCGGTCCTTCGATGAACATTCTCTTAAAATTGATGACCGTGGTCTCGTTGGTCTTTGGCCCGATGATCCTTGTCATCCACCAGTGGATCATCTCACTGTTTTGATCCTGTGTCCTCGCGTTGATATTGCGAGAAACAAGGTTGTAATGTAAAGAAACACCAATATCCAAACATCCGAAAACCGCTTGTATGAGAAAAAAGGCTTAAAAGAGAAAGCGGAAGAACATTATCGCAAGTTCCTCGACCTCTGGAAGGACGGCCGACCCGGGCTTGCCCGAGATCGAGCACGCCAGAAAACGCCTGGCCGCCATTTCGTAGGAAAATCTCTGCGTCATGGTTCGCCCCTTTCCTTGCAGATTTATGGAGATAATCCTTTGCGTTATTTGGAGTTGACAATTCCAAATAAATATGTAAATTGGAGTTATGTATCCCAGATTGCTCAAGCCACCTGACGCTAAAAGCTTCTTTCTTTTCGGACCGCGAGGGACCGGTAAAACCACGTGGGTTCACCGCACCTTTCCTGACGCGATTTACGTCGATCTCTTGGAGTCTGAACTCTTCACGCGGCTGGCGGCGAATCCCCAGCGCCTCGAAAGTCTGATTCCCCTTGACCACCGAGGCTGGGTTGTCATCGACGAGATTCAGAGAATACCGGATCTGCTTTCAGAGGTTCATCGTCTCATCGGGATGCGGAAGGGTAAGTTTGCCTTGACAGGTTCGAGCGCAAGGAAGCTCCGCCGCCGCGGCGTCAACTTGCTGGGGGGCCGGGCCCGAACTCTGGCCATGCATCCGCTCACCTCTTCGGAGCTGGGCAATGACTTCAATCTGGAGAAATCGCAACGCATCGGCCATCTTCCGGCAGCGTATTCCGATCCCGATCCCGATAAGTACCTGGCAAGCTATGTGAAGACCTACCTGGAGGAAGAGGTTCGCCAGGAAGGATTGACGAGGAACCTCGGTGCTTTTGCGCGGTTTCTCGAGGCGGCCAGCTTCTCCCAGAGCGCGGTGCTCAACATTTCCGAAGTCGCCAGGGAATGTGGGGTCGAAAGAAAGGTCGTCGAGAATTATTTTGGAATCCTTGAGGACCTCCTTATCGGCTACCGGCTTCCCGTTTTTTCGAAGCGGGCAAAACGCCGGCTCGTCGGCCACCCGAAATTCTATTTCTTCGATGCCGGCGTGTTTCGAGCGCTGCGGCCGAAAGGTCCTCTCGACAGGCCCGAAGAAATCGACGGAGCGGCTTGCGAAACACTGCTCTTTCAGGAGCTCTTGGCTACGAATGATACCCTTGACCTCGGCTATAAGCTCTCGTTTTGGAGGTCGGCTGCCAACCAGGAGGTCGATTTTATCCTGTATGGAGCAAGGGGGCTATTCGCCTTTGAAATCAAGAGGACGGCTCGCGTGAGCGGTGTTCACTTGCGAGGTCTGCGGGCGTTCTTAAAAGATTATCCGATGGCGAAGGCCTATTTCCTCTACGGAGGCCGGCGCCGCCTGCATGAAGGCCCGATCGATTGCCTTCCGATGGAAGATGCCTTTCGGAAGCTGCCGGAGATCCTCTCCGGTTCCCCTGCGCGCGCGGAATTCGCGTGAGGCAACATCCAGCGAATTCATATGGTCGGGGTCGAGCTCCAGGCCCTTAGCATAGGCAGCCATCGAGTCGTTCTGAATGTCTCCCATCGCCGCGGCAGAAAACGAACGCTTATCTTTTCTCGCGTACGCCAACGTCATGTAACTGGCAAAGAAAGGTACTGTATTGACAAATGGCCGGTGCCCGAGTAAATCTATAATTGGTGAACGGTGAGGCTTGGGATTAAGTATCGGGTTCAGGTCTTCGTTCCGAAGCGTCAAATCACGATGCGGGATTCCGCAGCGCTCTGACCTGCGTAAGCTCGCCGTTCACCGTTTTTTTGCCAAACGAAAAATGGGAGGAACGATGGAAAAGCTCAAAACCATAACCCGGCGTGAATTCATAGGAAAAACGGCCACGGGTGCGGCCGGCCTGATGATTGTGTCCAGGCATGTGCTCGGCGGCCGCGGCGTCCAGGCGCCCAGCGACACGCTCAACATCGGCTGTGTGGGCGTGTGGGGCAAAGGCGCTTCCGATATTGTCTCTGTGAGCACCGAGAACATCGTAGGGCTGTGCGAGGTGGATGATGAGATGATGGCCAAATTCCTGAAGAACGAGCGCCACACCGCCGAGCAGCAGGCCAAGTATGAGAAGGCAAACAAGTATAGAGATTTTCGCGAGATGTTAGACAAGGAAAAAAGCGTTGACGCCATCGTCGTCAGCACCCCCGACCACACCCACGCCGTTATCGCCATGATGGCCATCAAGATGGGGAAGCACGTCTTCGTCCAGAAGCCGCTCACCCACACGGTTAACGAAGCGAGACTCCTGGCCCAGGAGGCGAAAAAGGCGGGCGTTGCCACCCAGATGGGGAATCAGGGACATGCTGGAGAAGGGGCGCGCCTGATCTGCGAGTGGATCTGGGATGGAGCCATTGGGCCGGTCGAGGAAGTTCATGTCTGGACCAACCGGCCCATCTGGCCGCAGGGTATTGACGCTCCTAAGGAGATACCCTCCGTCCCGCCGACAATCGATTGGAACGTCTGGCTCGGTCCGGCGGCATGGCGGCCCTACCATCCGTCCTACCATCCTTTTGTCTGGCGCGGCTGGTGGGACTTCGGCACCGGAGCGTTAGGTGACATGGGTGCCCACCTCATCGATCAGCCATTCTGGGCGCTCGACCTCGGGCATCCTAAGTCCGTCCAGGCGAGCTCGACGAAATTCACCAGGGACTCCTATCCGATGGCTGAGATCGTCACTTACGAGTTCCCGGCCCGCGGCAAACTCCCGCCGGTTAAGCTTATCTGGTACGACGGCGGGTTGATGCCGCCGAGACCCAAAGAGTTAGGAAGCGGCCGGATGATGGGCGACGAAGGCGGCGGCTGCCTTTTTGTGGGGAAGAAGGGACTGCTGATGTGCGGGACATACGGTGAGAATCCGCGTCTTGTTCCCGAAGATCTCATGCGAAGCTACAAGCGGCCGGCAAAGACCATCCCCCGTTCTCCCGGCATCCACGAGGAATGGGTCGCCGCCATCAAGGCAGGGAAAAAATCGACGACGGATTTCGAGTATTCAGGAAGATTGACCGAGGTCATGTTGTTAGCGAATATTGCCGTCCGGATGCAGGAGGCGAAGACAGTGCTCGAGTGGGATGGGGAGAAAATGGAGTTTACGAACCTCCCCGAGGCCAACAAGTTTCTGCACAAAGAGTACCGGGCCGACTGGTCGTTGTAAACCCGAAGGAGAGATGCAGATGCAGATGAAGGGAATGGGGACATTATATTCAATTTTCCTTCTTTTGCCCTGGTTTCTATTTTTTTGCAGTCAGGGGAGCCAGACGAAAAAGGGGGGAGAGGAACAGCCTGCGCTGAGTGGGGTCCTTGGGTGGGCCATCCACGACCCGGCGAGACCCCTGCCTCCGGTCGTCGACCCCGGGCCAGGGGGGCCTCCAGCGCCGGCGCCGTCCGATGCGATCGTCCTTTTTAACGGCACTGATTTTTCTGAGTGGGAAGACAGCAAAGGGGAACCGGTCAGATGGAAAGTTGAGGCTGGATGCATGGAAGTCGTGGCCAAGACGGGATCGATCCGGACGAAAAAAGCCTTCGGCGACAGTCAGGTTCATGTTGAGTGGGCGACGCCCGCAGCCGTCAGCGGCGAAGGCCAGGGGCGGGGAAACAGCGGCGTCTTCCTGATGAACACCTACGAGGTCCAGGTGTTAGATTCCTACGAGAACAGGACCTATGCCGACGGCATGGCTGGAGCCGTCTACGGTCAGTATCCGCCCCTGGTCAACGTCTGCAGGAAGCCCGGCGAATGGCAGACTTATGACGTTATTTTCAGGCGGCCGCGCTTTGATGCCGGGGGGAAGGTCATGAGCCCGGCGCGGATGACAGTATTTCACAACGGAATCCTTATCCATGACAATGTCGAACTCATTGGCCCGACGACGCACAAAATCCGGACGCCTTACATGCCGCATCCGGACAGGCTGCCGCTCTCTCTGCAGGAACACGGCAACCCTGTCCGCTTCCGCAACATCTGGGTCCGCCCCCTCGAATAATTCAGGGGACACTATATTATTTTTTATGGGCGACGGAAGGGCCACTTCTCGTGGCGATTTTGTCGAATCCCTTTGCTACCAAAAATCGCTTGCATGGTATTAAAAACAGCACATGACAATGAATTGCATTTGTAATCGTCAGAACGGATGACCTCCTGGATAAGGGTGACTTGGCTGGCGAGCACGGTGTTTTGAAGGAGAAACGGATGCAAAAAAAACATTTTCCATGGATCAGGTTCTGGGCTTTGGCCCAGGGGATTCTGATCTTATTGTCCTTCTCTTTAGCTCGGTTGTCTGCGTTAGGTTGGGCGGGAGAGCAACTCAAAAAGAAAGCGCTTTTTGTCTGGGGCGGCTGGGAAGGGCATGAGCCCAAGCAGTGCGTGGACATCTTTGCGCCCTGGCTGGCTGAACAGGGCTTTGAGGTGGAGATTTCGACAACCCTCGATTCCTACTTGGACGAAAAGAAAATGAAGTCGCTCGACCTCGTCGTCCAGGTTTACACGATGTCCACGATCACTCCTCAACAGGAGAGGGGATTGCTCGAGGCCGTGAGGAGCGGAGTCGGACTGGCCGGCTGGCACGGCGGGCTGGCCGATGCCTTCCGAAGCAACACAGAATACCAGTTCATGGTCGGCGGCCAGTGGGTCGCTCACCCGGGAGGCATCATCCCTTACGAGGTCAACATCATAGACCATAAGGACCCGATCACAGCCGGTCTCCGCGACTTTGCGATGAACTCCGAGCAGTACTACATGCACGTCGACCCGGCGAGCGAGGTGCTGGCCACGACGCGCTTTTCGGGAGAATACGCCCCGTGGATCAAGGGAGTTGTCATGCCGGTCGTCTGGAAGAAGATGTACGGACAAGGACGCGTTTTTTACACCTCGCTCGGCCACGTGGCCAAAGACTTTGACGTCCCAGAGGCGCGAGAAATCGTCAAGCGGGGAATGCTCTGGGCCGCCCGGGTCATTGGAGACGATGCACAACGTCATCCTGCGGGAAGGAAAGCCCTTTAATTTTCTGTTTTTTCCCTTCTTCTTTTTCTTCTCCTCCTCCGTTAGTTCCTCCTCTCGCTCTTCAGCCCCTCCAGACCGTTGCCGAAGTTGAGATTTTTTGCTAAACCCAATATTGCTTGACATTTACAATAGTTGTATAATACAATGATATAAAGTTGAGGTGTTAGATAATGGATATTCAGAAAATTCGCTGGCTGAGGGAAAAACTCAGACAGCTGGAAAGGGCAATAGACGGCTGTTTCAGGGCTGAGGGAGGCTGTTGCGGCCTGACTCTTTCTCAGTGCCATACCCTGATTGAGGTTGGGTACAAAGGTGAAGTCTCGCTCATAGACCTCGCCACAACCCTCAGCCTGGACCCGAGCACTCTCAGCCGGACAGTTAACGGCCTCGTCCTCGTCGGCCTGATCAGCAGGCTTACCAATGAAAAAGACAGGCGCTACGTGGTTATCTCGTTGACCGGGCAGGGGAAAAAGGTCTTTGAGGAGATTGAAGCCATTTTTAATCGCTACTATTCCGGAGTCCTTGGGCTTATCCCGGATGATAAAAAAGATCCGGTGGTCGATAGCATCGCTCTTTTTGCTGATGCAGTCAAAAAATATAACGACTCTGACGAAGGGTGCAAGAATGAACCTTCTGGGTGCGGAGGTTGAGCAGAATGAGTAACGATAGTCAAGAGAAACGAGAGGTTGAGTGCTCTTGCGCCGATTGCTGCAGCGTTTCGGCCAGCAAGGACAGCGAGCAAAGCGATGAGCGATATGTCCATAAAAACGTCGGCTGGATAAAAAGCCAGCTTGAGACAGCATCCGGGCCGATTCCCGTCGTTTCCACACAGTTGAACTGGAGAGACAGCTCAGGCTCTTTTGCCGTCCGCTTGGGCATAAAAAGGATGAATTATGCTGTCAGGCCGGGACTCTATGCCGTCGGTAATCCGAACTCGAGTTCATTCGTGTTTGTCTCGGCCAATTTCAAGTTGAGCTTTGACCGCTTGAGGAAAGAGCTCGACGGTGTCGATGGCTGGATTCTTGTCATCGATACAAAAGGCATCAACGTCTGGTGCGCTGCCGGGAAAGGGACTTTCGGGACCGGAGAAATTATAAGGAGGCTTGAGGCGACCGGCCTTCGGAGAGTCGTCTCTCACCGGACGCTCATCCTGCCTCAGCTCGGGGCGCCGGGAGTTGCCGCTCATCAGGTGACAAAAGAGTCCGGGTTCAAAATTGTTTACGGGCCGGTGAGAGCCTCGGACATCAAGCTTTTTCTCGGCAAGGGCATGAAGGCTTCGGAAGAGATGAGGACGGTTCGTTTTAACCTGGCGGACAGGCTGAGCCTGACTCCGCTCGAGCTGGTCCTGACGCTAAAGTACGTGGGTGCAGCTGTTCTTATCCTTTTAATCCTTGACCTCCTCGGCCTCATTACCTTTTCCTGGAAAACAATCTATCCCTACCTTGGCGCTATCATTGCCGGCTGCGTTGGTGTGCCGGCGCTTCTGCCCTGGATTCCGGGCCCTGCCTTTGCCTGGAAAGGCTGGCTTTTAGGGATGGCCTGGGCGCTGATTGTGAATGTTGAGCAGGGGTTGATTTTTTCAGGCTCTCCCGGCTGCGCGCAGGCCTGGCCGCGCGCAGCTTCCCATTTTCTCCTCCTGCCGGCTATCTCCGCCTTCCTGGCCATGAATTTTACGGGTTCATCCACATACACGTCTCTCTCGGGTGTTGTCCGGGAGATGAAGGCGGCTGTGCCAGCCATCCTTCTTTCGGCCGGACTGGGGCTCGCGTTTGTCGTCGCTTTGCTGGCTGGCGTTTTTTGAGGAGTCGCTTTCGATGAGAGAACATCGCTATCTCAAGAATGTAACAACCCTGGCCTATGAACCGGCCAAGTGCACGGGTTGTGGTCTGTGCGAAGATGTCTGTCCGCATCGTGTATTCGGGCTTGAAAACGGCAAGGCCTGGGTCAGGGACCTCGACCTTTGCATGGAGTGCGGCGCCTGCTCTAAGAACTGTCCGTTTGCGGCGATCACTGTCCGCGCCGGAGTCGGGTGCGCCTGGGCGATCATGGCTTCTGAGCTCCGGGGAAAAAAAGAAGTCGCCTGCGGCTAAGAAAGGGTGCCCTTTTTAATGATGTCCTCCATGATGTCGGCGAAGGTGTCGATTTCCCTGACTGATAATGAGATGTTCACGACAATCCGTATCCCGTCGATCAACCCGTCCGGATGTTTTACCGTCGAAACGACAATCCCCCACTTGTCAAGCAGATGCTCGGCGAGCTTGTCCATGTCCAGGCCCTCAACGCCGAAGGTGGCGATAGCGCAAGATTCGGCCGGGTCAAGAGACGAGTAGAACCTCACCCGCGGGTGCGCGCGAAGGCGGTTAGCCCAGCGCTCTTTCAGGTATTGAAGGCGCGCCGATTTCCGCTCGATGCCGATGCCCTCGTTGAAGGTGATCGCCTCGGCGATGGCGATGCGGTTCGCCGGTGTGCGTGTCCCCACGTCCTCGAAGCGGCGGATATCATTCGGCCTGTCCGTCCAGGGGGGCGTCAGCGGCCAAACCTTGGGGATTCTATCCCTGGGAATTCGCACGAACCCGTTTCCGGGCGGCGCCATCAGCCATTTATGCAGGCTTGCCGTGTAGTAGTCGCAGCCGAGGTCGGCGAGCTTGAAGGGCACGTGCATGAAGCCGTGGGCGCCGTCGCAGAGCACTTCGATGCCTCGCGAGTGGGCCATGTCCGAGAGCCGGCGGACAGGCGCCATCTGACCCGTCCAGTGAGTCATGTGGCAGAAATGAATCACCTTCGTCCGCGGCGTCACCTGCTCCGCCACCAGGTCGTAGAACTTGTCGAGCGGCACGGGCGGAGATGGAAGAGGGACGATCTTGAGAACAATGCCCTCGCGCCTCTCGCGCTGCTTCCAGGAGCTGAGCAACCGCGGGTAGTCCTGGTTGGTGATGACCACCTCGTCGCCCCGCTTCAGGTCGATTCCCATGATGGGAATTTGGCCTGCCTCTGTTCCACCGCGGCAAATGACGAGCTCTTCAGGATCGCAGCCCAGGTGGAATGCCAGCCGCCGCCGGCAGCTCTCGATTTCTTTGGCCAGGATGGCCATCGAGTGAGCGGCGGCGTTGCCCGAAAACGAGCTGTGCCGGATGACAGCTTCCTGGACAATGCGGAGACCGGGCTGGATGGTGCCGTTGTTCAGGTTGATGATGTTGCGGTCTTCGGTGAAGGCCTGCAGGACTTGGAACCAGAAGTCTTCGTCCGAGGCGACCTCTTCGGGACTGAGATCGGCCCTATCACGGCCTGCCTCGAAAATGCGTTCGAGAACGCTGTGAGGAGTGCCGGCCAGCACGCCAACGCCGGCGGCACAGCTCAGGAGAAAATCCCTTCTGTTTAAATCACGTCCATTCCACATATCGCCCTCCTTAAAAATGAGTTAAAAGATGATACCATTTTTCTGGACCATGCCTCAACTTATGACAAATTGACCGGCATTCAGGAGAATAATGAGGAGAAACAGATGGGGCTACTTCTTCGGTTCGACCGCTTCCACCCGGCCGCCCAGATGTTTGCCCAAAAACTCCTCCATGGCCCGGTAGAAGTCAAACCGGTTTTCCTCGTTCCGGAACCCGTGACCTTCGTTATCCTTGACCATGTAAACGACTTCGATGCCGCGTTTCTTCAAGGCTTCGACAATCTGGTCTGACTCGGCCTTGTTGACGCGCGGGTCGTTCGCTCCCTGTGCGACGAGCACGGGGACCTTGATGTTGTCGGCATGGAAGACGGGGGAAACCTTCTCATAAAGCTCCTTATCCTTTTCCGGGTCGCCGATCATCTCGTAGAACATCTGCCGCATGGGCTCCCAGTAGGGTGGAATGGTCTTGATCAAAGTAAAAAGGTTCGAGACGCCTACATAGTCAACGCCGCAGGCGTAGAGGTCAGGCGTAAAAGCCAGCCCGGCGAGCGTCGCATACCCGCCGAACGAACCGCCGTAGATCCCAATCCGGTCGGGGTCTGCGATGCCCTGGTCGATCAGCCATTTGACGCCGTCTGTGATGTCATCCTGGATTTTGAGGCCCCACTGCTTGAACCCGGCCTCCCAGAACTTGCGGCCATAGCCTGTTGAGGTCCGGAAATTCACCTGGAGCACGGCATAGCCGCGGTTGGCCAGAAACTGGACTTCCGGGTTGTATTCCCAGACATCCCTGGCCCAGGGGCCGCCGTGAGGGTTGACCACAACCGGGAGTTTCTTTGGTTTCAGGCCCTGAGGGAGGGTGAGATAGCCGTGGATGGTCAAGCCGTCCCGGGAGGTGTAGGTGATGGGTTTCATCTCAGCGAGCTCCGTTTCGACCAGCCATGGCCCGACATCCGCGAGTTTCCGGAAATCCGAGGTCGTGCGGTCATAGAAATAATACGACCCAAGGGTTCTGTCGCTTCCCGCATAGACCAGGGTTTTCGTCTCATCCCTGCTCGTGTTGGTCAGGGTCACTTCATAGCCGGGAAGACGGGATTCGAGTTCCTGCTGAAGCTTGGCCCTCTCGTCGTCGAAAAAATGATACTTCCGTTTGTCGGTGTAGAAAGAGACTCCAGTGATTATTTTTCGCTTGTCTGACCTGAGCAGGTTCTCGACATCCACATCAGGATGTTCATAAAGAAGCGTCGTCAGCTTCTTTTCCTTGACGTCGTATTCATAGACGGCCGTCTTGTCGCGGCCGATGTTCGAAGCCACGTAAAGATTCTTGTTGTCATAGGTAAAGAACAGGGGCGCCAGCGTCTCCTTGAAGCTCGTCGTTACCAGCACCTCGAAATCATCCTTTTCTGTGTCCCTGCAGAGGATGCTCCGGTTGACGCCATCGGAGGTGACGGCCACACGGAGCTTTCCGGCATGATCTGTCTCCCAGCCGACGATATTTCCCGGATTCTGGGCGATCATCTCCATTTCACCCGTGAGCACGTTAATCCGGTAAGCGTCGAAAAAGCGCGGATCCCTCTTGTTCATGCCGGCAAGGACATGGTCGTCGTCGTCCTTGAGGTCGTCAATGAGCTGCACCCGGACTTTCTCGAACGGCGTCAGGTCCTTTTCCTCGGAGCCGTCGATGTTCACCGCGTAGAGCCTGAAGTTCTCGTCTCCGCCCTTGTCCTGGACATAGGCGATCCGGCCGTTGCTGGCCCAGAAATAGCCGGCGATATCTCTCTCCGTGGCGCTGGTAATGCGCGTCACCTCGTCCTCTCCGATTTTCTGGACATGGACGTTCAGGCGCGCCTGCCAGGGTTTGAGAAACGCCAGGTACTGGCCATCGGGCGAGAGCCGGAAGGACACCGACTCCGGGTTTCGGAAAAAGTCCCTCATGGGGATAATGCGCGGCAATTTCTCTCGAGGCGCGCAGGCCGTCAGGATCGCGATCAGACAGATTCCAACCGCCGCGACATAAAGGGATTTTCTCATGGATGACCTCCTTGATGAATTTGCCAAAAAGCGAAACAGCTAATCATCGGGTAATCTGATGTCATGTTGACCTAAAAGATAACTGAGAATAGCTGGGAAGTCAAAGGGAAACACGGCCGGGTTCCGCCCTTAATTTTACTGCGCATTCAATGAACCTGTCAGCGACGGAAGCGAGGAATCTCTGTCGGGATTCTGAACGAAATCTCGACAAGACCGGCATACTGGCCGCCCATGTACCACGGCGCCTGATAGATGAGCCTCTTCACCCCGGCTTTCTCGATCGTGTAGACGTTCGTTTTCTGGTTGGTCAGGATGTCCTTGAGCTTAGATCTCGCCGGCTCGGGATGGCAGTCGAGGACGTTTTTCCCGAGGAGTTTTTCTCCGCCGTCTTTCTCGAAATCTCTCGCCGCCTGCGAGTTCATTTCAATGATCGTCCCGTCCGTCTCACAGACGACGTTGGCAGCAGGGAGTTCCTCGATCCACGAATGTTGTTTCATGCGCGATTCCGAGGCTCGTTTGGAATAAGCACGGCGTCCCCTGGATTATACCGCGAATTTTTCTGGAATGCTCTGCGGATTTTGAAAAAGTCGCCAATAATTTTTGTGCCTGAATTTGGATAGCCTGTTGAGGCCGGATCTTCCGGTCACATAGTCCGCGGCGTGCTCACTCCCGGGCGAGATTTGAGGAAATCCTCCCAGAGATCGCTGCGGACAAAAAGGACGAGAAGGACGTTCGGCCTTAATTCATAGTATTCCGGCCGATATACCGTATTTATAGACGGTTCGAGCGCCTTTGCTTCCTCGGCGGAGGCGATGACCAGCGCGGGCCTATCAGAAAGGGTGATTTCACCAGCGTTTTGCCAATAACCCACGCTTTCGAACTTCCTTAGAGACCAGGGCAGGGGCCAGGTCTCATAGGGGCCGGCGACCACCTTGATCGGCATTTTCTTGCCTTCGGGCCGCGCAGAGGCGATGCCTTCAACCCTCTCAACAAGCTTCATGTAACCAAAGCTGGTCTGGGCGTAAACATAGGGATTTCGGGGGTCAGCAGGGAAGACGAAATTGGCCCTGTAACTCTGCCAGCCTAAGTGGGAAAACCCCGCCGCTAAAAGAAGGATTGAGATGATGCGCCAGCCCTTCTTCTGGAAGATATCAAGTATCACGGCCGCTCCAGCGCCGGCGAGGAGAATGAACCCGAGATGGAAGGAAAGAACGTTCCAGGGAGTCTTGTACGGAATAAAAGAGAACAGGGCCGTTGCGATAACCGTGTAAAAAAAGATGAACTTAAGGAAGGAACGGTCAGGATGGGAGCTCCGCCTGCGCCTGAAAGCGGCTGCGCTCCCTGCCAGAGCCAGGGCCAGAAGGAAAGCCTCGCTCCAGAGCGGTCCTCCCTTTAGCCTGGAAAAAGCGAGCGTCTTGAGATAGTAGGGCCATGGCTGAATATGGAAGGCGCTTTCTGTGGCCCGAACAAAATAAATCTTGAAGGAGAGAACAGAATCGATTACCCCTTTTGGGTTTTGAAAAAAGGACGAGAAAAGAAGGAAAATGACAAGGAGCGCTGCGCTGACGGCCAAAGCGAGATGGGAAAGACGTGGTCGATTTTCTTTCTTTCCTCGGTGTTCTTTTTCTGACTCTGGCGTGGAGATTTTTTTTATTCCCCCGTTTCTGTTCATTTTTTTCTGATGTATCGCCGTTATAAAGAATGCCGCGGCTGCGGTAGCGAAAGCGATGACCGAGGTTTCCTTGGTTGTGTACATCATCCCGGCGAAAAAGCCGGCGGCGAGCGCTGAGCCGACAGCGGGCCGCAGGATATATTGCCAGAGCGAAGCGAGAAATCCGGTGAGGAAAAAGATGAGCAACGTTTCCTGGATGTAGAAGCGGCTAAAATAGACGAAGGCAGGCGAAACCGCCAGCCCGAGCGCACTCAACACGACAGCCGTCCGGCCGAGCGATGGCAAAAACAGAAGAAAAAGGAGCGTCATGCCGAGGCCAAAGCACGCGGGCACTAAACGCATCGTTGTCTCGCTCTGGGAAGCCAGCGTTCCACCCGCTAAGAGGCGGGCAAAAGGCCAGGTCAGATAATACAGGCTGGGGCCATGATGATCTGTTCTGTCGTAGCGGTATTCTCCCTGCTCGAGGAGAGCGCCGAACTTAAGGGCCTGGTTGGCCTCGTCGTGGTGCATGGGCCTGAGCCCGAGAGCAGTTACCCGGAAGAGAAGCCCGGCCACAAACACCAGCGAGAAAAGCCAGAAAAAGGCCTTTTTGGTCATCTCGATGGAGTGCCGTAAACCTCCACCTCGACGTAGTGGTTCATGTCGTTGGCCGTATTCCCGTTTGACCAGAGCCGGACGTAGCGGGCCCTGACGCCTTTCGGGTCGAAAAGCTTTCCCTCATAAGTTTCGATGTATTCTTTATCCCGGCCGACGCCCAGCCCGGAGCTGTTGTCGTGGTCGTTGTTGAACACGGTGATAACGCCGCTGATGAAGTCTTTATCATCGGACACAAGGACGATGATGTCGCGGTAGACGCGGGCCTGGGTGTGGTAATGCCAGACGAGGATGGCGTGGAGGGGACAAGAATCCTTGAGGTCGATCTGGACGAACTGCTTCCCGGGGCCGAGCTCAACGAAATAGCCGTCCTCCCCTGATTTTTCACCGTCGGTGACAAAAGAGATCTCTCCGATGACCGGCTGCATGTCGCTCGAGGACACAGGCCTATTCAGGCTGAGGAGCTTTGTCCCGGCGGGAACAGAAAAAGGCCCTCTGGGTCTGCCGGTGATCCTTTCCAGGTTCGCGCTCTGGATGTTCCTGGGCGTTCCGATGAACATCGGCTTGGGAAGCTTGAGCTTGAGTTCTTCCTTCCCCAGGTCTTGAACGACAGGGGAGGAAGGGATCACGGCCGCGCTGATCAGCACAAAGGTAAGTCCGATGACAGGCGCGATTTTTCTTTTCATGGTTAACTCCTTTCCCATGAGTCCTGAGTGGGTGATGTCTGATTGCCTCTTTCCCATTTTCACTCTCGATGGAGAAAAGACATAAGAAATTATACAAGAATTTCTTTATTAAAAACACAGCAGGCCCGGGCATTTGTGATGACCAACGCCCAGACCTCGCGATGCCCGTTGCAGTACCGTCCGATCTCTTCCAGGCTCATGACCATAAAGGCTGTGGAGAGCGCATCCGCCGCGGCCGCCCGGGGATGGGAGACCCAGGCGGCCAAATACCGGTCGGCCGGATGGCCTGTCCTCGGGTCAACGATGTGAGCGCCCTTGACTTCTTTTCCTGAGCCGCTTAGGGCTCGATTCTTGAGGAAAAGGCGCATGTTCGGGCCGGCAAAACCCCGGGCCGCGCCAGCGCCGACCGGCCAGCCCTCCTCATCCGGCTTCAGGTCAGGAGCATCGCCGACAGCCAACACTGTGCTCGTGCCGCTGTGAAGGAGGACCCGGTCAATGTCCCAGTGGATGAGGGTCTCAACAGCCCGGTCAAGGGCATATCCCTTGCCGATGCCGCCGAGGTCAAGGTCGAACCAGGCCTCGCCTTGTTCGATTGGCGCCGGCTCTAAGGCCAGGTTGAAGCCGTTAGAGGAAGAGAATATCATTCTCGGCGCTTCTTCTTCGGTTTGCCTCCTTGATTTTAGTAGAGAGCGGAAGTTGATATCGAAAGCGCCGCCCGTCTCCAGGCGGATTTTTTCGGCGGCCGTCAAGCATTCGAACGTTTCGACGCCTATCCTCATTGATTCTCCGGGTTTGAGCCGGTTGATCTGGCTGACCTCGCTTGAGGCATTGAACCGGCTGAACAGGCCTTCCAGCCTTTCTACCTCGGCGAAAACAGCCTGGACGGCCTGCCGGGCATAACTCATTTCGCAGCCCGCGACCAGCGCCTCGAACGTCGTTCCCATGGCGTGGTGAGCAAAACGGCCGACGGCTGTTTCTTCTAAATCAGTCACGATTTTTGCCGCGAAATTGCCTGATCCAGGAGAAGCATGGCCGAAAGAAGGGCGACAAGCCCGCTGTACCTGTGGACTCCGATGATGTCAACCTGCGCCTCGAACGCAAAATAGGGGAGCATAGAAAAGAGCGCCGTCAAACCGAGGGAGAGTCCGGATAAGATAAAAAGCCAGAAAAGAAGCGACGTCAAGAGCGGGGATGGGATGTTTTTCATGGAGGAGCTCAGCGATCCGGCTGATTGTTCAGGCAAAACAAAGGGGATGTAGTCTTTGGCTCGCAGGACAGTCAGCACGGCCAGGCCGAGGACGAAGATTCCTCCGAGGCTGACATGGAGGAGAAGAGCCAGGCCGAAAAGGCCGCGCGGGCTGAGAAGAGAGAACCCAAACCCGCTGGCCGCAAGATAAATGAAGCTGAAGATAACACCGGACAGGGTCCATTTTTGCCAGGGCCGTGGATAGCAAAACAGCCAGCCGAGATAAAACGACCGAGCTGCAACCCATCCCTCGCGCTTTAAGAACCTGGAGAAAGCCCGGCCGAGCCAGGAGAAGTAAGATGTTAGTCGAGGGAAAAACGGTTTGTTTTTTAGGCTGCCCGTTTCTTTGAAGCGGTTATAGGTCAAGAATGCCGCCAAACTCAAGCCGGCCGCAATCGAGATGATACGGAATGCTGTCATTCTTGCTTGCTTCTTTCTATGAGTCCCGAGGCCCGGGCCATGCCGAGAAGGAACAAAAGCAGGACGACTGACCCAAGCACTAAGATAGAAACGAAAAGAATTGCCTTGAATAGAGGCCGCACAGCGAATGATAAACCGAAAAACATCTGGTAAGCCCTGGCCAGGCCCGAGAAGGAGCCGGCAGAGACGACTTTGACGCGGGATGTCTGGAGTGGCCCAGTCCCTCTGGCTTTGCGGAAAAGAAACGGAGAGTTAACCTTATGGCAGTCGCTGCATCCGTTGATGCCCAGGGATTGGCGGGCCGGCCTGACTTCGTGAGCCAGGGGCCAGGTCACGGCACTGGCCGCAGGATTATCGAAGGCGTCGAGCTTTCCGTCTTTATCGAGAGCGAACATCTTGCCGCCTGAAACGTAAACAAAGGCTGCTTTTTCACCGGGGTCTGATTGTCCTGTCTCCCGGGACAGGGCTTTGAGCACGAGCTCAACCTGTTCTTCAGTTAAGGTCTGCTCTGTTCCGACGAGTCGGCTGATTGTCCTCTGCTCAAGTTCCGGGATGAGGGGATGGAATTTTCCATCGACAAGCCAGACTAACTGCGGCGCTGCCGTGGGCGGCCCCGGGTGGACTGATTTTTCAACGGATGTCTCAACAACCTGGTAAAGGGAGTCCCGGTTAAGGAGAGCCGGCTTACCCGGAGCATCGGGAAGGCCGGTCAGAACGTCAAGAACCCTGAAAATCCAGGCCTCGACATCTGGGTCGAGCGGCTCGGCCGCCGGGTCAAAATCAGGAACAAGAGGCGCGACCGATCCTTCTTTTTTGACCGCCCAGACAAGCTCTTTTGTCTGCAGACCAGCGGAGCTTTCGCTGAGGCTCAGGCCGCCGTCGAGGGTCAATTCATAAATCTTACCTTCGAGGACGAGCACCGCTTTTTCATCCGGGTCGAGCTCAAGGGTCAGGGCGTTGAGGATTCTCGCCGCCCCGAGCTCTGGATGAAGGATTGCCCCTGCTGAAGCCAGAACCCTTTCAGGGTGGAGCGGTTGAAGCTTGCCGGCCTTTCGCTCCGCCCAGAAAGCCGGCCAGAACAGACGGCGCGGTGTGAGCTTGCCCCGCTCATCGCGGACATAGACCGGCTGAAGGATAGCCGGCAGGTCAGTGTGCCAGCGAGCGACACCGTAGATTCCCAGCCGGTTGGCCCGGGAAGTCCGGACCCGTGTGAGGTCGTTTTCCGGCCACGGCCCGGAATGGCAAACCGTGCAGGAGAGGCGTTTGAAATGGACGGCCGGAAACCCCTTGTGCCGCGGGAAGGGAGCGCCCAGCCGGCCGGCCAGCTTCTTTTTGCCTCCAGCCGGGTCGCCGCCCAGATGACAGCCGGAGCAGGTAAAAATGTCTTCGGAAAGGAGGGGGTTGTTGTCTTTCTCGCCCTCGTAGCCCCTGATCATGGCATGGCTGAGGTCATTGCGGTGACAGCTCACGCAGCGGAGACCCGCTGCCGTGTGGACATCGGCGTCGAATTCATATTTTTTCATCGCCGCCGGCGTCACCGAGTGACAGGAGAGGCAGCGTGAGTCGGCGGGCTCGCGCGTGATGTCGAGAAATGCCTGGTGTTTGCTGTCGAAAAGCGCGCGGTCATAGCGGACAAAAGGCGGCACAGCCCATTCCGTATCGTCAGGGTTTGGGCCGTCGATGATGTCCCAGGTCGGGCCGAGGCGCGAGGCCATTCCTCCGACCTCGCCCAGCCCGGCCGCTGCCGTGGCGGCCCAGCGGAAATTCTGGCGAAGGATCTGCTTGGCCCACTCGCTCGGGCTTTGTTTGTTCGAGACGTTATGGCAACCCAAGCAATTGATTTCCACCTTGCCAGAGACATTCCATCGGGAGGGGGGGGTTACCTCGGCGTTAGGCGGCTCGGCGATACCGCCGCCAGTTAGGTGCCGGCCGAAAAGGAGCGTGAAATCCCAGGCGGAAAGCCCGATTTCTTCAGGATGCCATGTGCCCGGCCATTTATGGAATGAGAGAGGAAGGAGGGTTCCGGTTTTCTCGTTGACCCAGACCCAGGGCTCTCCCGGCCGGCCGGTTGCCGCCGGGCTGGCGGCCATGAAATGGAGACCTTGACTGATGATGCTGTAGTCGTGGCAGGGAGCGCAGGTAAAACGCGAGGAGAAGGGCAACGGGTGGGATTCTGTGGGGACGATGACCTGGTCGAACTCATCCTTGAGCAGGATGAGATGGACAGGAGTCGCCCTGTTCCCATCCCAGGCCTGCTTCTTCTGTTCCTCAGCCAGAAGCATGGAACGAACGGAAAAAACAAAACTTATTATAAATAGAGGAATAATAAGTTTGATAAACATTCTTCCGGAGGATTGCGATTTCATGCGTTGAACTGTTCAGGGCGGAAACGGAGGAGCTGGCGGGATTTGACCGCCTCGTTAACGCGCAGGACCGCCACCGCGCTTTCGTAAGCCAGCTCAGCCGGACAGGTCAGCGGCGTGCCATGGCGGATGGCATCGAAGAAGTTCTCCAGGTGGGGCTGGTGGGGCGGCTTGGCCAGCTCAACCGGCAGCGGCCAGCGGCCAGCCTCGGCCGTCACTCTGACGTCCAAGAAGATGTTGCGCGTGTCAACCTTCTGAATGGGCGGCTTTTCCGAAAGAAGAAGCCCGTCCTTAACAAGCGAATCCCACTCCGGCGCGTGCGCCTCGCGCATCGCCCAGTTTCCCCGTTCTGGAACCTCGGAGATAACCAGCGAGCCGTTTTCGCCCATGAAGGTCTCGAAAAAGCCGCCGTGCTTGGTCGTCGTCTGCACCTGGTAAAAGGCGCGTGCTGTGCCCTGCCCGGTTTCGTACTCGAAAACGGCCATGACGTTGTCGAACCATTCGCGCCCTTTGTAATAATCAGTGCCGCCGCTGGCCGAGACGGTGCTGGGGTTCGTGCCAAAAGCCCAGGAGAAGAGGTCGATCTGGTGCGACCCGAGGTCCACGATCGGTCCGCCGCCGAATTTCTTGAACCAGCGCCAGTTGCGGAACTCGAGCATCGAGCTGTAGCCGTACTTTTCGAGAGTGGCCGCGTCGATCGTGTATTTTTTGGGCCAGCCCAACATGTCGCTCCTGGCCCGATTCCATTGGGCGTAAGCTGCAGTCAGCCGGCCGAGGAGTTTTTTCTCTCGGATGAGGCGGTCGATGGCGTGGACGTAACGCGGGTTGCTCCTGCGCTGATGCCCGACCTGGAGGAGCTTCCCCGTGCGGCGGGCTGCGAGGACCATGCGCCGGGCTTGGTCGAGAGAATTGGACATCTCTTTCTCGCAGTAGACATGAAGCCCGGCCTCTAAACAGGCGATGGCCTGCTCGGCGTGCACCCAGTCGGGAGTGGCCACGATCGCGGCGTCGAGGCCTTTCTCTTTGGCCAGGAGTTCCCTGTAATCCATATAAACAGCGGGCTGCTGCCCGTACTTGTTGAGATAGCCCTTGGCGTATTCCCGGCTGTATTCCCAGATATCGCAGACGCCGGCGAATCGGAGGCCAGGGATGCGCAGGCACGCCTCCATGAGCACGCGGCCCTGCTCTCCAGCCCCGATGAGGGCAAGGCGCAGGTCATCAGAGGGCCCGAGGGCGGTCTGGCGGCCGGCGGCGAGGGAGCCTTTCGGTAGACTTCCCTTGGCTAAAGCCAGGCCCAGGCCGGCGGAGGTCGTGGACTTCAGGAAGTCGCGGCGGCTAAGGATGTTCCTTTTTTTGGGTTTCGTCATTTTGTCTCCATATCGCGGTCAAAAGCGATAACAGAGGCCGCAAAATCGATCGAGCGGACGAAATCGTGGGCTTCCTTTGCCCCATATTCCCGGTCCATGCCATTGTCCTCCCATTCGACGGAGAGCGGGCCGATGTAGTTGATGCTGTTGAGCTCGCGGATGATCTCTTCGAAATTGACGTCGCCGTGGCCGAGGGAACGGAAGTTCCAGCCTCGTTTTAAATCCCCGAAAGGCAGATGAGACCCCAGGATGCCCGCCTTGCCGTCAAGCGTTACGGCCACATCTTTCATATGGACGTGGTAGATGCGATCGCTGAACTCGCGAATGAAGAGATGAGGCTCAAGGCCCTGCCAAGCGAGATGGCTGGGGTCAAAATTGAACCCGAGCGTCGGGCGGTCGTTGAACTTCTCGAGAAGACGCTTGGCCGTATAGAGATCGAAAGCGATTTCGGTCGGATGGACCTCCAGGGCAAACCGCACGCCGCAGCGGTCAAACTCATCGAGGATGGGTGTCCAGAGCTTGAAGATTTTTTCGAACCCCGCCTCGACCATCTCCTCGGCCGTCGGCGGGAAAGAATACCAGGCTTTCCAGATAGGCGACCCCATGAACCCGTTGACCACGGAGCAACCCATGGCCTTGGCCGCCCGGGCGGCGAACGTCATCTCTTCAATCGCCCATTTTCGAATCTTTTCTGGTTTGCCCTTGACGTGGTCGGGCGCGAAAACATCTAGGCGAGCGTCGTAGCTGTCGCCGACGCACTGGCCGGCCAGATGGCTGCTGATAGCCCAGCATTTAAGGTTGTATTTCTTGAGAATCTGTTTTTTCTTCTGGACGTAGGCCGGGCTTGTGGCGGCCTTGCGGACCTCCATGTGATCGCCCCAGCATGCGACCTCAAGGCCGTCGTAGCCCCATCGGCTGGCCTTGCGGCAGATTTCCTCGAACGGCAAGTCAGCCCATTGCCCTGTGAATAAGGTTACAGGTCTTGGCATTTTTCCCTCCATTAAAAATCAACCCACACAGCTCCTTTTCGGGAGCTTTCGACGCATTTTTCGATAAACGTCACGCCCCTCAGCCCCTCCTCGACGCCGGGAAAATCAACGTCATCGGCTGAAACGGGCTTACCAGAGAGGTGATCCCTTAGAGCTTCAATGTAGCTACTGTAAATATTGGCGAAAGCCTCGAAATAGCCCTCCGGGTGGCCGGAAGGGATCCGGCTGTATGCCTGGGCCTGCGGATACATCTTGTCCCGTCCGCGAGAGATGACCTGGCTGGGCTGGTCGAGGTAGGAAACACGGCAGGAGTTCGGGTATTCCTGGCACCACTCGACCGAAGCCTTCGTTCCGTAAACACGGACGCGAAGCCCGTTGTCGTGGCCGATGGCGACCTGCGAGCTCCAGTACAGCCCCTTGGCGCCTCCTTTGTAGTTGACCATGATGGAAGCGTTGTCGTCGAGCTGGCGGCCCTCGACGAAGGCGTCGAGCCGGGCCAGGAGCGATTGTATTCTTAGCCCGCTCACATAGGAGACCATGTTTTCGATATGGCTGCCGATGTCGCCGACGCAGTTGGAGGCGCCTGCGTATTTCGGGTCGGTTCGCCAGGCCGCCTGCTTCTGGCCGGTTTTCTCAAGCGGCGTGGCCAGCCATTCCTGGGGATACTCGGCGCTGACAAAACGGATTTCGCCCAGGTCGCCGTTGCGGACCATCTGCCGCATGTGCTTGACGATCGGGTAGCCTGTGTACGCGTAGGTCACGCCAAAGAGGATGCCCTTTTCCCTGGCCATACTGACGAGTTCCTCGGCGTCCCTGCTGGTCGTCGTCAGGGGCTTGTCGCAGACAACGTGGATGCCGTTTTCCATGGCCAGCCTGGCCATCGCGTAGTGTGTATTATTGGGCGTGACGATAATGACGAAATCTATTTTATCCTTGCGCCGGGCTTCAGCGGTGAGCATCTCCTCGAAATTTCTGTAGAGTCGCGATTTATCCGGGATGCCCAAGGCCTCGCCGGTGGCGAGCGTGTTTTCGTGGGATTGCGAAAAGCAGCCAGCGACGAGATCGGCCTTTC
The DNA here is from genome assembly GCA_037444845.1 of Candidatus Aminicenantota bacterium. GTDB lineage: Bacteria > Acidobacteriota > Aminicenantia > Aminicenantales > UBA8522 > JARYMI01. The sequence continues at coordinate 60,768 of JBBILQ010000007.1, forward strand.
CATCCATAGCCACGGCCTTGCGATGGACATCGCCGATGAAAGCGCCCCTCCCTCCGCCGATCATCCCGTAGGTGAGCCGGCCCGCCTTCCCCAGGTTTTCTTTGCCCTCGATCATCTCCAAAACCTCCTTTCCGAATAGCGCCAGGAGGCAGTAATTCCTCAGGGTGCTTATATGATAATTAAGTCGCAAAGATTTTTCAAAAAAAGAAAGACGGAGACGGGCTTAAGGGCGGACCGTCCCCGTTAACTGTCGGCAATTCCGGGGCAAGACGAAAGGAAATGCTAAATGCGCGGAGGGTACCTGAGTTCCTGGAACAATATCCAGAACTCAGTCCCTAGTGTCCCGTCTCATAACCTGATCTATTCACAAAATGATACGATAAAACGCCCCCTCCCCTGGCGGGAGGGGATAGAGGGGAGGGGGAATCTTTGAATGATCCCCCTCACCCCGACCCTCTCCCACATGGGGAGAGGGGATTTTTTCCTTTCATTTCGTGAATAGTCCAGGATAAATACCTTTCCAAAGTCATGCGCCAAGACGGGACACTTCCATGGGGGAGTCAAGCTCCCCCCTCGGCGCTTCGCTTCACTCCGCTGACCCCCTGAGGGGAACGACGCCGTCCCCCTCAAACTCCCCCGCGGTGGCGCGTCTTTGGTGATCGCAATTTATGTGATGTTATTTGTGAGACGCACCACTTGCTGCCGGGGGAGCTCGATCGTGCCGTCGAGCTGAATGGCAAGAAGAGTGACAATTTGCATGCCCAGGGTTTTTGTTTTATAGATGTCCAAGTCCTCCGGAAGCCTAACCCCATTGTCCCGGACTGAAAGAAGCCGGAGAAGTCTCGGGTCACGTCAGAGATTCAATTTCTTTGAGCTTAATGGCCAGGCGCTTAGGGGATACGGGCACCGAGGTTTTAAGCTCCGGCGCGAAAAGAGAAACCTTGAATTCCTCGACCAGCCAGCCGAACTCCTCGATGGCTGCTTTCTTTTCAGGTGAGGCCGCTTGCGACGTTTTCTTTTTCAAACGCTCGATAGCCTTGATGTACGGTCTAACCTGCTCCGCCTTACGACGATCCTTTTCCAGGTCGATCCTGGCGCGTTCGGCCCGGATCTCGAGTGCTTTTAGAAAACGCGGCAGGTGGATGAGACGGTCGAGGGTGCAAATCTCCAGAAAATTCGGCGGCGCCAGGGTTTCGAGGCTTTTTCTCATTTCTTCGGCCAGCGCGGACACGGCGGGGCCGGTGCGTTGGCTCGCCGCGATCGAACCGATTGCCTCTCTGGTTTTCCGGTGCTGAGCGAGGATGGCGAAGGTCGTCTCACGGAGGAGATGGCTCTTCTCGAAGAGGCCGCGAAGCACGGTCTCGGAATAGGTTTCGATCTCCTGCGGGCTGCGGAGGTCTCTCTGGAAAACTTCCTTCCTGATCGTTTCAAACATTCCCTTTTCGACGGCTCCTTTGCCGCCGAAAAACAGGGCTGCTTTCTCGTATTCCTCAAACAGGTTAAGATACCGGCGCAGGAACTCCAGGTCCTTGGCGAACCTCGCCTCTAACAGCGCCGCGACCCCCCTGACGTGACATGATAGAGCTTCTTCTTTTGTCCTGAAGAGACTGACGTTGACACCCTTTTCTGTTGCTTCAAGAGCTGGATAAGCGAGCATGAACGGTCCGACCTGGACGCTCTCCGGAAGGGGCTGGAAATTCGACGCGGTCACGCTTCCTTTTTCCCATGCGGCGCGGGCTTTTTGCCATTCAGGGGAATCCTCGGGAACAAACGGTGTTGAACTTTCCCGGCGCAACAAGTGCAGGTTTCGGCTGGCCGCCACTTCGCGGCCCCGGTCGTCAACGACCGCCAGCCGAATTTTCAAGTGAGCAGGAACCTCAGCCCTGGCCCATTCGGTCGCGGGAATGTCCACCTGGAACTTCTTCTTGACGAAGTTGGCTAATGTTTCATAAAGAGAAAGGTCGGTTCTTTTCATCTCGCGGACGATGATGTCAACCGTGTCGGAAATGGGCATGAGTCGCTTCCGGCAATTCTTGGGAAGCCCTCTGATGAGCGCCGCAATTTTTTCCCGGAAATATCCGGGCACGGCCCAGTCCAAGGTTGTCGCCGGAATAGTGGAAAGGCCAGAATAGGGAATACGGAGCGTCGCTCCGTCGTCGGCGTCGCCGGGCGCGAACCTGTAAGATAGCTGGAAGCTGCGTTCCCCGATGGCAAGCTCATCCGGATAGCCGGCGAGCTCCTCCTCGTCGGGAAAGTCAACGAGAAGGTCCTTTTCGTCGAGTCTCAAGAAAGAATCGCTCTTTGCTTGTTTGAGACGGTTTTCGAGCCCGCGGAGGTCGAAGATTCCGGACAAACGCCGGGAGTAAAAGTCGGCGATGGTCTGCTCGTCCACCATGATGTTTCGGCGCCTCAGCTTATCCTCCATCTTGAGGATTTTCTCCTGCAAGGCGAGATTGTGCTGGAGAAAGGAGGGCGGATCCTTGATTTGTCCCTCGAGCAGAGCGTCGTTGACAAAAATTTTGTGGGCTTCCTCCGGGTTTTTTGGGCCGTAGGCCACGTCGCGGCCGGAGACAATCTCGAGGCCATGGAGAGTTACGCGTTCTTTAGCCCGGACCTCGCCGCGGTCTTTATCCCAGCGGGGCTCTGAATAAGAATACCGGCACTGGCCGCCGGCCAGGTTTTCCAGCCAGTCGGGATCGATCCTTGCGGCCGTGCGGGCGTACAACCTCGATGTTCGGACCATCTCGGCCGCGACGATCCAAGGACGGGATTTATTGAACAACGACGAACCGGGGAAGATCATGACCTCCCGGCCTTTCGCGGCCTGGTAGATGTTTTTCTCCTTGTGGACGGCGATGTTGGAAAGGAAACCGCTCAGGATGGCCCGGTGGATTCCGGCGTAGAGCGCCGGCGACATTTCAACTTTGTGCGTGCGCCCGGGAGGAATCTTCTGTTCCCTCAGGATGAGGATGATCTGGTCATGGACAAAAGCCCACTCCCGCATCCGGGCGAAAGACAGAAAATGGTCACGGCAGAATTTCTTCCGCCGGCTTTGAGAGCTCAGGTTCTCTTCAGCGCTGTGGTAGCTGTCCCAGATGTTGAGGAAGACAAAGAAGTCAGAGTCAGGATGAGAGAAGGCAGCCTGGGCCTGGTCGGCCTGTCTTTCTTTTTCCGGAGGCCTTTCCCGCGGGTCGCGGATGCTCAGGGCTGAAGCGATGACAGCCACCTCCCGGAGGCAGCCTTCCTCAACCGCCTCGAGGAGCATCCGGGAGATTCGCGGGTCGAGGGGCATGGCGGCCATCCGGCGGCCGAGGTCGGTCAGCTCGTAATTACGGGCCCGGCCGGTTATGGCTCCGAGCTCAAGGAGCGTCTCGTAGCCGTCCTTGACGGCCTTGGGCAGAGGTCGATCCACGAAAGGAAATTCTTGTGGATGACCGAGGTCGAGATAGATCATCCGCAGGATGACTTCGGCCAGGTTGGAACGAAGAATCTCGGGCGGGGTGAAGACCGGCCGGGCTTCGTAATTCTCTTCCGAGTAAAGACGGATGCAGAGGCCCTCCTGGACGCGACCGCAGCGACCTTTGCGCTGATCAGCGCTGGCTTTTGAAATCTGGCTGATGGGCAAGCTGTTGATGCGGCTTCCGGGCTGATACTGCGAGATTCGAGCCAGACCCGTGTCGATGACATACTTGATACCCGGAATGGTGAGGGACGTTTCGGCGACGTTAGTGGCCACGACGATTTTCGGCCCGCTCACGGAATAGACCCGTCCCTGCTGGGAGGCCGGGAGCCTGGCGTAGAGAGGGAGGATGGTCGTGGCAGCGTAGCTTTTCCCTTCGAGCCGATCGCACGTCTCCAGGATGTCCTGCTCGGTCGGCATGAAGATGAGCATGTCTCCGCGCGAATGGCTTGATCTGAGACGGGCGACGGCCTCGACGGCCAGGTCGATATAATCGGCTTCATCGGGGTCGTTGGAGAAAGTCTCAGCAGGCATATACTCGACATGGACCGGATACAGTCGGCCGCCGACTTGGATAACGGGAGCGTCGCCGAAGGCCTGGGAGAACTTTTCTGTGTCCAGCGTGGCCGAAGTGATGATGATTTTGAGCTCCGACCGCGAAGCCAGGACGGTCTTGACGATGCCTAACAGAAAATCGATGTTAAGGCTCCGTTCGTGGGCTTCGTCGATGATAAGTGTGTCGTACTCGTAGAGGCTGCGGTCTGATTGGGTTTCAGCCAGGAGCATGCCATCGGTCAGGATCTTGATGTAGGCCTCGGGCGGAGATTTGTCGTCGAAGCGGATTTTGTACCCGACAGAGCGACCCAGAGTCTCACCCATCTCTTCGGCGATGCGGTGGGCGATTGTGACAGCGGCGATCCGGCGGGGCTGGGTGCAGCCGATCCTGCCGGCGACCCCTCGGCCGGCCTCAAGGCACATCTTGGGAAGCTGGGTGCTCTTTCCGCAGCCGGTCTCTCCGGAGATGATGACGACCGGGTGGCGGTTGATAAGCTTGACGATTTCTCGAGCTTTCGCTGTGATGGGAAGAGCCGGCGGGTAGTGGACGACAGGCTTTCGCCTGAGACGCTCTTCTCTCTCCCTGACAGACTGCTCGAGTCCGCTTTCAAGAGCGCTGATCTCGCCTAACAGCCATCTCGGTAGCTGAGGCCCGGGTTGGCGGACTTCAGCCCGGCTTCTCTGGAGAATGCGGCGGAGCTTCTGACTTGCCCGCTCGCGATCTTTGAGCATGGCCAGGGGCAGGAGGCTCCGGATTCTGGCGAGAAGCGCAACGGACTGATTCTCCTCCTGGTTGGCTTTGCTCATGACCTTCGTCACGCTATTATACCATCCCTTTCCTTTTGTTTCTTAACCTCTCCTTCCCCTCTTGAGCAATAAAGAGGGGGCAAAAACCGGCAAGCGTCTCTGGCGCAGGCCGGGCCCCTTTCTTGATGGGTGCGGAGCGAGGACGGACGGGGAAGCGCCGTGACAGGACCCGTTCAAATTGACACCCGAAGCGAAAGGAAGATATAATTCCGAGCCGCGAGCTCATACCTTCAGATGATAAGGGTATCGAGGAAGAAAGCCTGGGTCATTGGCATTCTCCTGTTTTTTGGCTTTCTTATCATTGGAATATATTGCCTCAGGAAGGAATCCTACCAGCTCAATAAAAATGTCCGCCTGGTCTGGATGCGCGTCCTGACCTATAGAGAGCTTTCCCTCCATCGAGGCTGCGCGTACCGGATTCAGTTTAACAAAGGAAAGTACCAGGTGTCTGTCCTCCATCATGGTCCGGAGGGAAAATGGCGGGATTATCTGAGTTTCCCCTATGTCGATGATATCGAGGTGGCGACGCCGGGGTTTACCGTCGTCTTCGACCGCGGCAACCTCGTCTCCTATTATATCGGGAAAAAAACCGGGAAGCTCAGGGCCTCTCTCACCCTGTATTTTTTTCATTATAAAAATCCCGACCGTCGCCGAGGCATCCAGTTTATGCAAACCGGGGGATGGAAAGCGCTGTAGGGAAGCGGTGGAGGATGGGAAAAAGGCGCGGCACCAGATTTTTTAAAGACAAAATATGGCCCCTTATCCGCCGGCGTTGGCCTCTTTTAGTTTTTCTGGCATCCTCTCTCATCCTGAGGGTTTTTATTTTTCCAGGCATCGTCCCCCGGGCTCACATCGATTCCGTCACCTATCTCGTTTTTTCGGACCTGAACCCGGCCCGGACACCGGGGTATCCAGTTTTCATTGAAATCATCCAATTTTTTAATGACGTTTTTTCGATCACGCCCTTTTATCTCCATGCGATCGTCTCTGTCCAGATGTTTTTCCTCGGGATGATCAACTGCTATTTGATTTATGCTCTCTCGAAAATTCTCACGAGGAGCGAAGCGTTCGCCGTGTTCATGGGATTGATCTATAACCTTGATTATTTCGTCGTCGGGTTCGAGTTTCTCATCCTGACCGAAACGCTCAGCTTGACTCTTTTAGGGTTGACGCTTCTGTTTTACCAGAAGATCTTTACGGGGAAAAAATCGGCTCCTTATCTGGCTGGGTTTTTTTCCGTCTGTTTGGTGCTGACGCGGCCAAGCTTCGCTGTCCTCTTTGTCTGCCTTGTGGGAATAACCGGGCTCGTTCATTTCCGCCCGAAAGACAGAAGGATCAGGCTCAAACGATTAGCCGGGCCCCTGGCGATTTTCTTTCTAATCAACGTCGCCGGCATTCTTTCCTGGTCCTGGCGGAATAAAGTTAAGCATGATTATTTCGGCCCGTCCACGCTCTTGCCTTTCCAGCTGGGCTATTTCACGCAGTATTTTTACTGGAAGTACAAAATGGGGAGCGACGCGGAGCTGGATCCGTATGCAGCCATTCTCATCCAGGAAAAAGGCCAGCCTTTTCGGACGGCCTGGCGCTTTATCGAGGACTTGAAAATGTCGGATGCCGAGATCGCGCGGATTCTCTTCCGGCTCAACCTCAGGTTGATCAAAGAAAACCCCATGGATTACCTGCGGTTGCTGCCCCGGGCAGCTTTAGATTATTACGGTTTCTCTTGGTACTGGACAGAGCTTCACAGCGGGAAGGTTTTCGGGCGCGCCAAATTCTTGGTAAAGCCATGGCTCTTCTTTTTTCACCTCTACAACTGGGTTTATCACCATCTTTTGGCTCTCCTCACTTTTGTCCTGATTGCTCCCGCTCTCTTCATCCTGGCAAGCCGAAAAAAGGAGGATGTTTTCCATCTCGCCTGTCTCATCGAAGGGGCGATTCATTATAATTTTCTCATTTCCGTTTTTTTCACTCCTGGCGGGGCAAACAACCTCAGGTACCGGCTTCCGGTCGAGCCCTATATTGTTCTTGTTTTCTTCGCCGCCCTTTTTCTCCTCGGCCGGGCCCTGTGGCGGCTCATTCGCAAGCCACTGGCGGCCTGAAATAAGACGCCGCTGCTGACCGCCAGGTCGAAATGAACACGCTCAGGATCCGGCTCGTCACAGAAGCAGAGATGCAACCTCAAGGAGGCGAGGGCTGGAATTTTTTTGCCTTTCAGAATATCATAGGTAACCTTTATGACAAAACCCGGATATCGTTTTTTGATCATCGGCGCTGGCGTCAGCGGTTTGACGACCGCCCACGCACTCAGCAGGGAATTTCCGGGTGAAGTTCTGGCCCTGGAAAAGGAGTTAGAAGTCGGCGGTCTATTAAGGACGATCCAGAGAAACAGCGCCCGTTACGATCTCGGTTCTCACAGGATTCATAAAGCACCTTCCGAGCCAGCTTTCCGGCTCATCCAGGAGGTCTGCCAGGACAGACTCGTCAAAAATGAGCGCGGGGGCAAGCTTCGGCTCAAAAAATCCTATATTGACTACCCCATCACCTCATTCCAGATGTTCAGGGGGTTGGGGCTTCTCGAGTCAGCGCTCTGTGCCGTGTCTCTTCTCCGGCATCGGTTGGTTGCCCGTCTGAAAGACAAATCCAGCCTCAGGGAAAACGATAATTACGAGAGTTACCTTATTCGAAGGGCTGGGCAAAGAGCATACGGTCTGTTTTATGAGCCGTATGCAAGGAAAGTCTGGGGAGGCGAGCCGTCGCAGATTTCGACGACCGCCGTAAAAAAGCGGATCTCCATGCTCAGCCCTACTCTTTTTCTTAAAGACATGGTCGGCCATTATACCGGCCGGTCGAAAAACAACTTTTACTATTACCTCAAAGGCGGTATCAGCGGGCTGGTGGAGTCGCTGGCGCAACGAGTCCGGGAAAACGGCGGCGAAATCGTGACCGGCGTGGGTGATTTTTCTCTCAGCATTGAGCACGGAACAAAGGAGTGCCGGTTCAGGGCTGATGGTCCGCAAACGGTGAGGTTCGACACCTTGATCTCGACGATTCCTCTCGATGAGTTGTTGATGAAGCTCGCTCCCCCCGAGCATATTCTCCAGCAGATCAAAGACATCAAATGGCGGGGGTTGAGGCTCGTTTTTCTCCATGTCCAGGGCGAGCCGTTGCTTGACGGCGAGTCGTTTTATTTTCCGGAACAGAAATACGTTTTCGGGCGTGTTTCTGTTCCCAAGCGGTTTGACTCGGCCATGCAGCCCGAAACCGGTGAAACGGCGATCACCTGCGAAGTCCCCTGCTCTGAGAATGACGAGCTCTGGACCGCTCCAGATGAAAAGGTGTTTGACCTGTGTCTGGCGAGCCTCCGCCGGGCAGCGCTCGTAACAGAGCGGCAAAGGGCGCTGAAGGAAAAAAGCTTCATCATCAGCCTTCCCAAAGTCTACCCTGTTTACAGTGTCGGCTGGGAAGCGCTTGTCAAGGGCCTTCTCTTGTATTCGGCCCGCCGTTTTCCCTCCGTTTACTTCAGCGGGAAGCCCGGTTTGTTCCTTCATAACAATATCGACCAGAGCATGGAGATCGGGCTTTCGCTGGCCGAGGATATTCTTCGCGGAAAAACTCCTCAGGAATGGTTAACCAAGCTGGATATATTCTACAACATGAAGCTGCGGGATTAACGTGTGCGGTTTTGTCGGGGTGTTAAACGGCGACCGGGAAAAACCGGCTGATGCCCGGGTCACCGGAAGACTCTCGGATTGTCTCAGGCACCGCGGCCCTGATGATGCCGGTTCTTACGCGGACGGGCCTTATGCTGTCAGCCACCGAAGGCTGAACATCATCGACCTCACGGCCAGGGGCCGCCAGCCGATGCAGAACGCGGCCGGCACGATCTCGATCGCTTACAACGGCGAAGCCTACAATTTTCTCGAATTAAAAGAAAAGCATGCTCTGTCCCAACGATTTTCTTTCCGGTCGCGGACTGACACCGAAGTGCTCCTTTATCTGTACGAACTCTTAGGCATCGATTTTGTTGACGAATTGAACGGCATGTTTGCCCTGGCCATCTGGGACGGCCGGAGAAAGAGCCTATATCTCATCCGCGACCGGTTCGGCATCAAGCCGCTTTTCTACGCCGTCAGCGACAATTCCGTCTGGTTTGCCTCGGAGATAAAAGCCATTGTTTCTTTACCCGGGTTTGAGAAAAAGCCCTGCCTGGAAGCCCTCCATCACTATTTCAGTTTTGATTATATTCCCGGAGAGATAACAGCCTTCGAAGGGATCAAAGAAGTGCGGCCCGGGCACTGGCTGGAGTTCCGTTCCGGAGCGACGCTTTCGACGGATGAGAAGCAGTACTGGAAGCCAAGATATGGGTCTGAAGTCCCCCGGGATGTCGGAGCGGCGGTCGAGCATATCCAGGAATTGCTCGAATCTTCGGTCAGGTCCCAGCTCATATCCGATGTGCCCATCGGCGTGATGCTGTCGGGAGGCCTTGATTCGAGCACGCTCGCGGTCCTGATGTCCCGGCTCAGAGGCGATTCTCAATTTCATACGTTTTCTATCGGGTTTGACGAGAAATCGTTCGACGAATCTTCGTCGGCCCGGGTTGTCGCCGATAAAATCGGCACGATCCACCATCACGTCCCTGTCAAGCCGCGGCTCGTTGCCGACAACCTGGAGAAACAATCCTATTTCATCGATGAGCCATACGCTGATGGGTCAGGCATCCCGACCTATCTGCTCTCCCGTGAGGCCAAAAACTACGTGACGGTTCTGCTGTCGGGAGAGGGCGGTGACGAAGTTTTTGCCGGTTACGAAACCTACCTCGCCTACAAAATCCGAAAAATCTACAGGCGAACCCCCGGTTTCGCCCGGAAGTTGCTGGGGCAGTTATCCCGTCTGCTGCCTGTCTCCCATGAAAAGCTCAGCCTCGATTTTAAATTTAAACGCTTCGTCAGAGGAGCTGAGCACGACGTGCCCGTGAGCCACTTCAAATGGAGGGAAGTGTTTTCCCCGGAGGAAAAAGAGAAGCTCTTTGAAAACGGGCCCGAGCTCAGGGAAAGATTCGGCGACTCTGACCGTTTTTTCACCCAGCATTATGCCCGGAATTCCGGCGGCGATGAACTGAACACGCTTTTAAACATCGATTGCACCTATCATCTTCCCGACGACCTGATGATCAAGAACGACCGCATGACCATGGCCCATTCCCTGGAAGCGCGCGTCCCCTTCACTGACCTTCACTTGTTCGAATACCTGGCCGGTCTTCGAGGAAGCTGGAAGCTTCGCCGTTTTACCCTGAAATATCTTTTGAAAAAAGCGATGAAACCGTATCTGCCGGAGGAAATCCTCCGCAAGAAGAAGATCGGGCTTGAACTTCCCTACTCAGAATGGTTCTGCCATGAACTCAGGGATTTGCTGTTAGATTATCTTTCGCCCGCGACTCTCCGTGTCATCCCATTTCTCCGGTCACGGTTTGTTCAGGAAATTATCGCCGAACACCTGAAAAAGAAACGGGACCGGGGGAGAGAGCTGTGGGGACTTTTGAATTTTGTCGTCTGGTACGGTCAGCACTGGCCCCGCTGACTTAACGTTGAATTCATATGTTTTATAAATAAGGATATTTTTCGCTGTGTTCAGCCAACTCATCTTTTTTAGCCAATTGCTCCTGACCGACGGCCGCCGGGTTATCCGAGATGACCATCAGCAAATCGATGGCATTGAGGACATAGGCCGGCGCTTTTGCCTTGGCCGCGGGTTTCCGGCTCGCTCTCACCCGTCTTAAGCTCGATTTGACATCCGACGACTCCCCTATCTATCGTTCACCACGATGGGGTGAGGTCAAATTGATGCCATGAATGCTCATCAAGCTAACGCAGCCGAAAACGGATTTCCTATCTACTCGTGACGGGTCCTTCCGGCATTCTGGTCCTAACGGCCCCGCCTCGCGAGCAGTTTCTCGACTTCCTCGATTTCCTTGGGAACATCCTTGGTCAGAACTTCACAGCCGTCCTTCGTTATAAGGACGGTGTCCTCTATGCGGACGCCAATCTTTTTTTCAGGGTAATAGAGCCCTGGTTCGATGGCAAAGACCATCCCCTCCTGGAGTGGAATTCCCCGGGGCCCAACGTCATGAGTGGCCAGGCCGACATAGTGGCCGATCCCACCGTGCTGGCCTCTCGGATCGAGCCCTTTTTTCTTCATGACTTCGGCCACATGTTTCTGCACATCCTCGGCTGTTACCCCGGGCCTGTAAGCCTCGATGCAAGCTTTCTGGACAGCGAGAACAATCTCGTAGACTTCCCGCTGTTCCTTCGTGAATTCTCCCGAGGCCGGCCAGGTCCGTGTGATGTCCATACAGAGGTAATCCAGGTCGGCGCCGAAATCCATCAATATGAGGTCTCCTTCTTCAACGCGACGGGAATTTTTTTCGTAATGGAGGATGCACGTGTTGGGTCCTGAGCCGACGATCGGGGGATAAGCAGGGCCCTTAGCTCCGTTTCTAAGGATGACGTGCATTGCTGCGGCCTCGATCTCGTATTCAAAGACGCCGGGCCTTGATGCGAGCATGGCCTGCTTGACGGCCTCAGCCGAGATGCGGCCATTTCGCCTCATGATTTCGATTTCTGTCGAGCTCTTGATCGCCCGCAACCCATCGATCAATGGAGCGATATCTTTAAAACTGCAAGACGGGTATCTTTCCCGGAGCTTCTGGATGCGGTAGTTATCGAGCGAAATTTGGTCATTGTAATGCAGCCGGCTTTTTCGCCCCATGAAAATCTGTGTTTCCCAGCGAGCGCTATCGACGGCGTCGCGAGGGGAAAGCCGCAGATGAAAGGTCTCGTTGAAACGGGGAGCGTTGCGAGCGATGAACTCGTCAAAAAAGCTCACCTCATAGATCTCCGCAAATCCGAAAATTTTTTTGGCCTGGGAGTCCATGAGGAGGTTAGCGCCTTCCATCATCTCTTCCCGGACTGTCTGCCGGGGAAGAAAGAGAAACGATTCTCCGGTCTTGGGGATCATGACCAGAACCGCTCCCGAATCCTCAACGCCGCAGAAATAATAGAAATCGTTATCCTGGCGAAAATGATGTCCGGGAACGGGCACGGCCTCCCCAAAAAGCATAATTATTCCGTTCTCCGCTTTCGCCATCAGAGCCTGTCTTCGCTTGATGAACTCTTCTTTTGGATAGCCTGTCCGGTGACTCATAGAGAAAGAAAATAAAAAAAGCAGGGCGAGGGTGAGCGCAAAAAATCGGCCTGAGATTGGTTTCCTGATCATACCGTTGTCCTCCTTATGAGTCGAGGGATAAGAAAGTCCTTGCATCACGTCATCATAGAAGAAATTCGTTTTCTGCTGCGCTGGCCGAATGATCTCTCGAGCACCAATTT
>JBBILQ010000008.1:0-65590 GCA_037444845.1 Candidatus Aminicenantota bacterium
ATGATATCACAAAACACTTGCAAATCTAATAATAACAGAGCCTTATGCTATAATTAGGTTAATTTTATGCCGCATTAATCACGTTTATAAGACAAAAAAATTCAAAAATCCAATAATTTCACGCAGGTTTCAGGTTATATCTATATTTCTTGATATAGCCATCAGGATTGTTTATTCTACTTATGCCGGAGGCACTGATGAAGAAAAAAATCGGGACGGTGATGGAAGAACGCCTCCTCCGGGAAGCCAAGAAAGCCGCTCTCGAGAAAAAAGAGCAACTGAGCCGGATCTTTGAGGAAGCGCTCTCGGAGTACCTGGAAAAAAGGAAGAAGGACAGGTCAAAAAAGGAGATCGTGCCCAAAACCAGGGGTCTGATCAGGCTGTCCCCCGATAAGCTTAAGGAAGTCATGGATGAGCCCGGAATATATGACGTTTAAAGATATTCAGGAGGGAGCGGAAGTCTTTGTTGATGCCAGTATTTTTATTTATCATTTCACGGGAAATTCTGACGAATGTTCGGATGTCTTAGCCCGCTGTGAAGCCGGCGAATTCAATGGAGTGACATCGGCGATCGTCGTGGCCGAAGTGGTGCATCGGCTGATGTTAGCCGAAGCCAGCCTTAAGAAACTCGCCAAAGCTCCCCAAATTGCACGAAAGCTCAAAGAACGGCCAGAGATTGTCTGCCGGTTAGCGGATTATTTTGTTGCCGTCCAGGCGATTTTTGAAATGGGCATCAAGGTCTATCCTTTAACGCCGGAGTTGATTTTGAGCAGCCAGGCCATCCGCTCCCGCTACGGACTGATGGTCAATGACTCGTTGATTGCGGCGACCATGAGAGAGGCAGGCGTTGAGGCTCTGGCGACGAACGACGTTGGATTTTCCAGAGTGGAATGGATCAAAGTCTACAGGCCGGGGGACTTGAAGGAGTGAGAATGAAATGAGATTTTCATTCATTCTTGCTCTGAGCCTGGCCTTCATCAACTGCGCGTCGGCTCCCCGGGAGAAGCCAACCCTTCCCAAAGAAAAAGATCCTCAATATCAATACGAATTGGCTCAGACAGCCCTGCGCTACGGCCTGGAGGATGAAGCGATTAAATATCTGAATCAGGCGACAACCCTGGACCCTAACCATTATCCTTCTTTTTATCTGCTTGGGGTCATCCAGTCGCAAAAACGCAATTTCTTGGAAGCAGAAAAAGCCTTCCTCAAGTGCCTGGAGTTGAAGCCCGACCAGGCCGACGCTCACCTGAGGCTTGGCGTCGTCTTCGAGGAAATGCTGGAACCTGCCAAGGCGGAAGAGGAGTATAAGAAGGCTTACGCCATTAACGGGAATGTTGAATCCCTTATTAACCTGGCCAAGCTTTATTATGACCAGAAGAAGCTTGATCTGGCCCTGGAGACGGTTCAAAAAGCCACCGAGAAGGAAAATCCTCCCTTTCCAGCTTTTAACTTGCAGGGCGTCATTTTGAATGAACTCGGCCGGTATCCGGAGGCCATCTCCAGGTTTCAGAATGCCCTGAGAATTGACCCGCAGAGCGATGTCGCCAGGATCAACCTGGCCGTTGCCCTCGTCAATAACGGGAATTTGAACGAAGCCCGTGAGCTTTTGGAGAAAACACTCGAACGGATGAAAGATCAGAACCTTAAGAAGCGGATCCTTGAATACCTGGAGAAAATCAAGAAGCTAAATTCAGGGGACACGATCCCAATTCCAGAGAATTTGGTCATGTCCCCTGAGTTACTCTCGATTCTTACGCGCTGAACCTCATTTGATGATGCCGGCCCTCTCCTTATCGATGATGCTCTTGAGGTCGATTTCTTCAACAGGTCCAAAGTCATCCAGCGGCTTGTCGAACCTCTTCTTGTCGCCGCAGACAACGATCATCATCCGGCCGGGTTCGAGGTGTTTCTTGGCCGCTTCCAGCACGCCCTCCTTGGTCACCCTTTTGATGTTTTCGACGTATTTTTCCAGGTAGTCCTCAGGATAGCCCTGCAGGGCATAATTTATTTTTTGCATGAGGATGGAAAGCTTCGATTCGAACCGGAAGACGAAGCTGTTGATCATGTAGTTTCTGGCCTCTTCCATTTCCTCATCCTTGATCAGCCCGGCCTGCATGCTTTTGACAATCTCTTCGATGAGCGGCAGGGCTTCGCCGAGGCTATCGGCCTTCAAGGTGGAAGCAATCGTGAACGAGCCCCTGTCCCTACCAGAGCCGGCCCCGCCGTAGATGCCGTATGTCCAGCCGCGGTTGGAACGGAGTTCCCGCATCAGCCTCGAGCTGAACCCGCCTCCGCCGAGGACGTAGTTCATGACCTCCAGCTTGTACTGGTCGGGGTGGTTGCGGCGGACGCCGAAGTGGCCGAGAGCGATGTTGGCCTGGGGAGTGTCTTTGTACACATAGTAGACGATTTTCCTGACGTCATCCTGAACAGGCGGGACGGGCAGGTACTCTATCTTTTTCGGCTCCCATTTCTTGAAGGTTTTGTCGAGAAGCTTCTTGACCTCGGCGCTGGAGATGTCTCCGGTGACTCCGATGGTCGTGTTGTTGGGAGCAAAATATTTTTTATGGAAAGCAATCAAATCCTCCCGGCTGATGTTGTCAAGCGTGGCGAACGCGGTTCTTCTGGCATAGGGGCTCTCGGCGCCGTAGAGCTTTTCATTGAAAATCAGGTTGGCCACGGAGAAGGGCATGTCCCATCGCCGCCTGATCGTCTCCTTCATTTGGTTTTTGGCCAGGTCTATCTTTTCCTGGCTGAAGGCCGGAGCGGTCAAGATGTCCGAGCAGACCTCGAGAACTCTGGGGAAGTCTTTTTTCAGACAGGATAGGCTTACCAGACCGAATTCCGAGCCGATGTTTGTTTCGACCCTGGCAGCCAGGAACTCGAGCTCTTCGTCGATCTCATCGCCGGTCATCCTAACTGTTCCTCCCGTCCTCATGACCGTTCCCACCAAGCTGGCCAGGCCGGCCTTGTCAGCCGGCTCATAAAGAGAGCCGGTCTTGAAGTACCCGATCAGGCTGACGGTGGGAAGTTCCCGGTCTTCTATGTAATAGACTGTGATTCCCCTGGCAGCCAGGAACTTCTGGATAGCCGGCGGAGTGAACTTGAGGGGCTCCGGTTTCCCGAGGTCGGAGGGATGCTTCTGAGCCTGGAGAAAAATTCCGCAGGCAAAGAGGAGAAAAAATATGGCTATGCCCAGGAAAATTTTGTCGTTCCTTCTTTTCTTCATTTTCTCCCTCCTATTTTTTGACATCGGCCTGTTTTTTGATCAGGCAAGCGACAGTCCTGTTTTGCACGGTGAAATATTCCTTGGCCGCCTCCATGATGTCCTCAGGCCCGACCTTGGCGATTTCTTCCTTATACCGCAGCATGTTCCTCCAGTCGCCGAAGAAGAGCTGTTCTCTCATCAGCCGGAAGGCCATGCCGAAATTGCTCCTGAGACTCAGGATGAAGGATGCCTCGATCTGGTTCTTGATTTTTTCCAGCTCTTTGGCCTCGACGGGCTCGACTTTGAGTTTTTCCAGATGCTCGGAAACGGCGTTTTCTACGTCTTCGTTGGTGTGCGGATGCCGGGGCGTGACTGAAATCATGAACAGGTTGTCGTACCGTATGCCCGGGAACGAGGCGGTCGCCGAGACGCTCACGGCTACCTGCTTCGTTTTCACTAAGTCTTTATACAGGCGGGAGCTTCTTCCGGTAGTCAAGATGGAGGCGATGACGTCCAGGACATGAGCGTGTTTATGGGGGTAAGTGGGCTTGTGAAAACCGATGAGAATCTGCGGCTCAGCGTCGAAAGCAATCTTGGCTCTTCGCTCGCCGAGTTGTTTCGGCTCCTTTGTCCGCAGGATTGGAGGCTCGGGACCGCGGGGGATGTCGGCGAAATATTTCTCGATGAGGGGAATGGCCTTTTCCGGGTAGATGTCACCGACTAAGGCAACGACGCAGTTGTTGGGCGTGTAATACTTGCTTTTGAATTCTACCGCCTCCTCCAGAGTGACGGAGTTGATGTCTGAAGCCCAGCCGACCACGGGATGGCCGTAGGGATGAGCAAGGAAGGCCGCCGCCAGGAAGATTTCGGAGAGCTGCCGCATGGGAATGGCTTCAGTTGTCTGTTTTCTCTCTTCCTGGACGACACCTCTC
Organism: Candidatus Aminicenantota bacterium; assembly: GCA_037444845.1. GTDB lineage: Bacteria > Acidobacteriota > Aminicenantia > Aminicenantales > UBA8522 > JARYMI01. The sequence goes on from JBBILQ010000008.1 coordinate 4,141, forward strand.
TCGGTGTAGAACTCGCGGAGGACGGCGTTCTTGACCCGTTCTGATTCCATCAAGCAGAAAAGATCGAGCTGGTTTGAGGGCAGGCTGATGAGGTAAAAAGTAGCGTCCGTCCCCGTTCCGGCATTAAGCCCGACCCCGCCGGCGTTGGAGTAGATCTGGTCGATTTCATCCTTGACGATGTATTTCTTCTGCTCTTTCTCGAGTTCGGCCATTTCTTTCTTCAGCTTTTCGACCTTTCCCTTGTCTGCCAGGTCTCCTTTAATCAGTTCTCTGGAGATCTCGGCGCCGAGCGCGTTTATTTTCTCCATGATAATTACTTCCTTTTCGAAATCCCTGGTGCCGATCCGGGGAGTCCCCTTAAAGGCCATGTGCTCGAAGAGGTGGGCCAGGCCGGTTATGCCGGGGACCTCGTCGACGCTCCCAACCTTGAACCCGTACACGGCGCTGAAAACGGGGACTTCGTGCCTTTCCATGAAGATGAACGTCAAGCCGTTGGCGAGCGTATGGACTTTGACCCTGGGTTCAATATCCTGGCCAAGAAGGGATGGCATCGGCCAGATGAGCATGAAGAAGAGCATAAAGATCAGGCAGGCCTTCGGCCTTGTCGGATTACTCGATGGCATAGTCATCTTTTTTCCTCCTTCTTTTATTTTGAATTCCCGATAAAAATAAAAATAATCACCTCCGAACAAATGATCGTTCCCGCTTAAAGCCTCAGAATTTTTTTGACCCCTAAATAGAATATCGCTTCGGGCTGACAAATGTCAATAGACGGAGCCTGAACCGGTTGAGGTTCTCTTTGGACTATGATACATAATAAAAGATCATTCTGTCGAATGCCATCATAAGGAGTCATTTTATGGCCAAGTTTGAAGGAGTGAAGTGGGCGCCCCGGCAGATGAGATACACCCTGACAGAAAAGCAGTTCGAGATCGCCGAGCCCGACGCCAGGGTTTTTGCCGTCTCCCGGTCCATCCACTATGGACTGTTCCTGGCCTTCGAGGGCATCCGCTTTTACTGCAAGAAAAACGGCCGGGGAGACTGTGAGGTCATATTTCTCAACTGGCACAAGAACCTCGAACGGTTCCAGAAGGGGATCGCTTTTAATTTGAGCAGCGACCAGCAAGCGCTTGTCCCGGAGATCGAGGAGCTGGAGCATCTGTTCATCCATCTTTACTTCAAAGAACCCGCCATGAGGGCGTTCTTGGAGGAGATGGCTGGACTCGGAGCCCAGGGCTACCTCCGGCCGTTCACGGTGGATGAAGAGCAGAGTATCGGCGTGACCTTTCCCGCTCAGCCTTCCATCCGGGCCATGGCCTGCCGCTACGACCGATACCTGGGAGAGCCCTTTTGCGGGGCTGTGGTTCCCCATCTGGTCCGCGCCGTTGGCGTCAACAAGACCGGCTGCCTCAAGCTGGGCATCAACTATCTCATGAGCGTTAAGGCCATAGACGAGGCGAAAAAGCTCTGCCCGGAAGCAGCCTCAGCCCTCTTCCTGGATGACAACCCGCAGGCCCCGATTGCCGAACGGCAGGTCAGCGAGTGGGATTCCTCCTGTTGCTTGTTTGGCCTCCGCGAGGGGAAGGTGATCAAGATTCCGGAGAGCAGCCTCATCCTCCCTTCGGTGACAATCCAGGGAATCGTGGCGATCCTGAGGGAAATGGGCGTGCCTGTGGAAGAAAGACCCTTGACCTACGGAGAGCTTGTTGATCGAGTGAAGGCAGGAGAGCTTGTCGTGGCTTCGAGCGTCGGCACAGCCGGCATCCTGAACAGGTGCGCAAAGCTTGTGTTAGTCGATGACAAAGGCGGTATTCTCACTACCCATACGCCTGACGCGAGCCATCCGCTTTTCGAGAAACTGGGGAAGGCAAGAGAGACCTACCGGGACATCTATCAGGAGAAGGTGAAAGTCCCGGCCGGTCTCAGACTCTTTAAATACGTCCTCTGAAGGACGGACTTTTGGCGCCCTCCCCTCGAGTTTTTTTCCTTATCTTTTTTCATAAAAATCCGCTTTTCGCCGAGATCCAAACGACGCGATATCGTTGACACGGCTTTCTTTCGCTTATATAATCCTGCCGTGATGAGGAGGGAAACATGAAGAAGGCGCTTATTCTATTTTCTCTTGCAACGATCTTCGGATTCTTGATGTCCTGCGCTCCCACGGCCACGGTGACCTCAGGCGGAGGCCCGTCGATCGCCGAAGCCAGAGCTGAACGGTATGATGGCCCCAAAGCTCGACTGGCCGTCGGCGAGTTCAGGGACAAAACAGCCAGGGGAGAAGGCCCGACTGGCTGGTTCGGGATGTTCGGCATCCATTTCAAAGAAATCGGCGATGGCATGAGAGACATGCTGACCACGGCGCTTTTCAACTCCAACCGCTTCATTGTTCTGGAGAGAGAACAGTTAGACACCGTCCTCCAGGAACAGGACCTCGCGGCCTCAGGCAGGGTCAAGAAAGGGACCGAAGCTCCTACGGGCGAGATTTATGGCGCCGACTTGATCATCACGGCCGCCGTGACCGAGTTTGAAGGCGGAGCCAAGGGCGTCGGCGGCGAAACGCGGGTCCTGGGCGTGACTGTTGGAGGCGGGCTGACGAAAGCTCATATTGCCATAGACCTCAGGATCATCGATGCAACAACTTCCCAGATTGTCGCGGCGACGACAGTGGGAGGGAGCGCGACAAGCTTCGGAGCCGAGGGAGAGACAAATATCGGCGGAAGCCTCCCTGTAGCGCTGGGCGGATTTTCCAAAACCCCGACAGAAAAAGCTATCCGGGTCTGCATTCAAAAAGCCGTTGAGTACATCGCCAGCCGGACTCCGGCCGAGTACTACCGCCATAGGAAATAATCGGCTCCCCGAGCTTCAAGCTCGATCTTTCTCTACCTACTTACTATTATCCACGCAATTATTTATAAGGCGCCCCTCTTCCTCCCCCCTCGAGAGGAGAGGGAAAGGCTGGGGTGATATAACTTATTTATCGCGTTAATAATATTTCTGGACAAAGTCTCAGCGCTGGGCATTGATTGAGTAATTGATTCAGGGGCTTTGTTCAGAGCAGCAGCTTCTTTCGCCGGAACTTGAGCTTCATGGTCAGAACTCTGTCGGTGGAAAAGATGCGGGCAGCGATAAGGATCAGGGCGATAAAAAAGACTAACATATAAAGAAGGCCGCCAAAGACGGCGGTATAATTTTCCAGGAGCAGGTTCTGCGTCGTCAGGAAGGGATGAGAAAAGGGGATGGCATAAACGAAGAGTTTAACTGGAAGGGAAAGGTTTTTGATATCGGAGAAGAAGGAGAGGAAGTAGGGGATCATGACGAGAAAAATCAGCGGCATGATCAGGCTTTGGGCGCTCCGGTAATCTTCGGCCAGAACGCCGAGAATTGTGGCCATGGCCAGGGCGCAGAGGATGGCCAGGAAGAGAGAAATTCCGAGGATGAGGTAGCTGTTGGCGGTCGGGGCAAGGCCAAGCTCCTGGATGACCCTGCCCAAGCCCGCTGAGTCTACTGCCTGTCGCACATCGCCCATAAAACCTCCCATGTAATACCTGAACCCGAACATATAGATGACGGCGGAAACCAGCCCGACGACAGCCGAGGCTAACATCTTGGTCGTGACGATGGACGTTCGGCTGATCGGGACGGTGAGCAACGTCTCTAAGGTTTTATTCTGCTTCTCCATGGCGATGGCCGAGATGACCATCTGCGAAGAATAGATAATGATCATCATCAGGATGATGGGGAGAAAAACGGATTGGGCGGAGACGAACCCTGCGATCGACGAGGCCGACCCTTCGGCCATCCTGGCTTTGACGATGACGAAATCCTTGCTCCGGACCGGTTTCTTGAGTTTTTCCGGGCTGAAGTCAGGAATTTTCTTTTTTAAGAAGTCATCGGAGATGTAGTTGTTGAGCGCGGATATGACGCTCCCCAAGATGACCGAACTCCTGCTTCCTACGAGGGAAAAGCTCCTCAAGAAAGAGTAGGTTTCCATCTCCTTCAACTCTAAGGCCGACAGGGATTCGCCGAAACCGGGGGGAATGACCAAAAGGAGGTTGATATCGCTTGCTTTTGTCCATTCCACGGCTTCCTCTTTGGATTTGCCCTGGAGCTTTTCTACGTGGAAACGGGCCATGTTGAGGCTATCGGTTAGCTGTTGGGAAAGTGTTGACGCGTCCAGGTCGAGGACCGCAATTTTCTGGGTCCGCATGGCCCTCTTCATCTCGCTTTTGGCCATCTGGCCGATGAAATAGAAAAGGAAAACCGTAAAAAGCAGAGAGATGAAGAGTTGCAGGGTGATAAGCTCTCTGATTTCCTTTGCCAGGAGGTTGAGGAATTTTTTCATCTGAGGGCACTCCTGAAGACTTCTTCTAAGTTTCCGGCCTGGTATTTTTCTTTAAGCTCTTTCGAAGTGCCGGAATCCAGGATGACTCCCTTATCGATGAGAGCGACCCTGTCGGACAGGAACTCGATCTCGAGCATGTTGTGCGAGGACAGGAGCACGGAGATGCCTTCGGCGGCGAATTTCTTGATGATCTCTCTCACCTCCAGCGCGTTGATAACGTCGAGGCCTGAGGTGGGTTCGTCCAGGATGGCCAGGTCCGGCCTGGTCATGAGGGCCCGGCCGAGGAGGAGTTTCCTGACCATCCCCTTTGAATACGTGCCGGCCTTCTCGTTGATCCGATTTCCCAGTCTGGCGATCGATTTGGCTCGATCCACAAACTCGCGGGTTTTCTCGTCGGAATCGGCGTAGAACCTGGCCATGAACTTCAAATAATCGATGCCCTTGAGGTTTCTGTACGCTCCGGCTTCTTCAGGAAGATAGCTGATTTTTTCACGGAATTTTTCCGGTTCCTTTTTCAGGTCGAAACCAAGAAACGTGACTTTGCCACCGGTGGCGGAGAGGAGAGTGGCCACGATGCGGAGAGCTGTCGTCTTTCCGGCCCCGTTCGGGCCGATGAGGGCGAAGATTTCTCCCGGTTTGACCTGGAAGTTGATGCCTTTGAGGGCTTCCAGGCTGCCGTAATTTTTTCTTAGGCCTTCGACTTCGAGGACTGAATCCATACAAACCTCCCGTTCTTCATACGCAGAGATTCTAATAAAGTTTGGGCCGATTTGCAAAACAGGTCAAGATTTGACGATGACAGCCAGCGATTCCATGTGCGGGGTGTGGGGGAAAAAGTCGAAGATGGAGAGCTTCTGGAGCTTGTAACCGTGCTGGGCAAAAAGGCTCAGGTCGCGCGCCAGGGCAGCCGGGTTGCAGGAGACATAAATGATGGCCGGAATGTTCAAGGCTGTGATGTGTTTAAGTCCTTTGTTGCTGATCCCAGCCCGGGGAGGGTCGAGCACAACGAGGTCAAAGCCGCGGAAGTCGCTCTTCTTGAGAACCCGCTCGACGCGGCCTTCGATAAAGCGACAGTTAGAGATGCCGTTCGTCCGGCAGTTTTCCCTGGCCGTCGCGATGTTCATCGGTTCAGAATCGACGCCGACGACTTCGTCTGCGGTCCGGGATAGGAAGATCTCGATCGACCCCGGCCCGCAGTAAAGGCCCAGGACTCTCCGGCTTGCTCTGGCGTTTGCTTCGGCCGCAATTTTGCTGTAAAGAATCTCCGCCGCCTTCGGGTTAGGCTGGAAGAAGGATTCAGGAGAGATTCGAAACCGAAACCTTCCCATCGTATCCTCGATGAATTTCTGGCCGGAGATGTGTTTTTTCGCGGTGTAGTCGACGACATCGGAAACCCGGTCGGTTTCCACCCACCAGAAGCTCTTCATCCGGGACATCTCAAGCTCCAGCCTTTCGGCGAGCCGCCAGACTTCTGGCTGCCGGCCGCTCTTCGTTCCCAGGATAGCCAGGATATCGCCGCTTGCTTTTCCTTCTCTCAAGACGAGATTCCGGAAATAGCCTTCCCGCCGGGTCGGGTCGTAGGCGGGGAGTCCCGTCTCTTTGGCAAAGCCGGCAACAAGGGGAAAAATCTCTTCGGCAGCGGGGCTGAAGATCGGGCATTTTTTGAGCTCAACAGTGCTTCTTTCGCCTTTTGCCAGAGGAGAAGCGCGGCGGCGAAGGCCAAGAAAGACGCGGCGGCCTTCTCCTCCGAAGGCAAACTCCATCTTGTTCCTGTAGAAATAAATATCCGGCGAAGGGATGATGGGCTCTTTTTCCAGCCCGGTTGCTTCGATTTTCCCGATTGTCCTCAGGGTTCGAAGGAAATAATTCTCTTTGAGCTCGAGCTGCTTGGAATAAGCGAGGTTCTGGAAGGCGCAGCCGCCGCACTCGCCGAAATGGGGACATTCCGGCTTGACCCGAAAAGGTGAACGAGAGTTGAAGTTGATCATCCGGCCGAAAAAATGTTTTTTCCTTTTCCGCGCCACCCTGATTGTGACCTGATCGCCGACGATGGTCCCGGGGACAAAAGTGACTGCCTTGTCGATCATCGCCACACCCCAGTCGTTCGGGAAAGCGATATCGGTGATAGTGACGGAATGCTCCGCGCTCAAGAACTCGGCCAGCAGCCTCTTGACTCTCTTAACGGGAAGGCCGACGACATTGTCGTAGTCGCCTTCGAGTTTTTCGACAAAGGCATCCCCGACCTTTTGAATGGCGTAACCTCCGGCTTTGTCAGCGAACTCGCCGGTCGCGAGATAGCCTTCGATCTCTTCGTCGCTTAACGGCTTGAAGCGGACGTGGCTGATCTCGCAATCGGCGAGGAGCCTGTCCTCGTCTTTCTTGTAAAAGGCGACGGCGGTGATAACGCGATGCCTTTGGCCGGAGAGTTTCTTGAGCATCTGCCTGGCGTCAAGCCTGTCTTTGGGCTTTCCGAGGATTTCCTTTCCCAGACAGACGAGAGTATCAGCCCCTAAGACCAGCGCAGACGGAAATTTCTCGGCCACATCCCGCGCTTTGGCTTCGGCAGCATGGAGGGCAAAACGCACTGGGTCTTGTTCTCGGAAGGTCTCTTCGTCCACTTCGCTCGGGACAACCTGGAAGCGGCTGACGATTCTCTTGAGGAGCTCTTGTCGTCGCGGCGACCGAGAGGCAAGGATGATCTCTAGACCGGTCTCAGGATTTGTCCGCATCGGTCCACACTATATGACCGGAGAAGTGCCGATGTCAACGCCGGACATTCGAACGTTCGATGAGAAGGGCAACATTCTTGGTTGACAAGAGGGGAGAGAATTTCTATAGTAGTCCGAGCCAGCTCGAACCAACAAGGACGGTGAGCCATGTTCAAAGGGCATCCGAAGGGTCTCTTTGTCGCCTTTTTTTCCAACATGGGCGAGCGGTTCGGGTTTTACACGATGATCAGCATCTTTGTCCTCTTCCTTCAAGCCAAGTACGGCTTTAACGCCGCCCAATCGAGCTTAGTTTATGGAGTTTTTCTTTTCTGTGTTTATTTTTTCCCGCTGCTCGGGGGAGTGGTGGCTGACAGGCTGTTAGGCTACGGGAGGACGATCAGCCTTGGTCTTGTCGTCATGTTCTTAGGCTACATGATGCTCGCGATCCCGAGCGTTAGGGAGACGAATTTCGCTCTCGTTATCGCCGCCCTGGCCACGATAGCCCTGGGCACAGGGTTTTTCAAGGGCAACCTCCAGGCACTCGTGGGGAACCTGTATGATGACCCCCATTACGGCGCCTTGCGCGACAGGGCGTTCAATATTTTTTACATGGGGATCAACATCGGCGCGATGTTCGCGCCGACAGCCTCGGAAAAGGTCAGCAACTGGATTCTGGCCGCGTCGAACTATGTTTACGACGCAAGGATTCCAGCGCTGGCCAACGATTTCCTGAAGGGAAAACTGGCCGAGGCGGGCGAGTATCTCTCCATCGCCCGGCTCCAGGACCCGAGCGTCACCCTGGAAACGCTCGCCGGGTTTTCGGAGAGATACATCAACGCCCTGAGCAAATCCTACCACTACGGCTTCGGAGTGGCCTGCGTCAGCCTGATCATCTCCATGCTCATCTTCTGGGGTTTCCGGAAGTTTTACCGGCAGGCCGATTTCACCGAAAAACAGAAAGCCAAGTCTGAAGCGCTCAAATCTCAAGTAGTCGAACTGACTCCCCAGCAAACAAGGGAACGCCTGGTCGCCCTTGTTCTCGTGTTTTTGGTCGTCATCTTCTTCTGGATGTCTTTCCACCAGAGCGCGGTCACGATGACCTATTTTGCGAGGGATTACACTGTGCCGAGCGTGGGCAAGATCGCCAACTTGCTTTTTGACCTTTTCGGCCTTCTGGCCGTCTTCCTGGCCGTCGTGGGCCTTGTTTTCCTGCTCAGGAAAAGTTCTGGCACCGGAACGCGGTTGCTCGGAGGGCTGGCTCTTGTCGGGTTTGGACTCCTCGCCCTCCAGAGATACAAAAGCTACGGGGAGGTCAACCCGTTCACTCCGCAAAAATTCCAGCATTTCAACCCGTTTTTTATCGTCGCTTTAACCCCGCTCGTTGTCGGCCTGTTCGGCTATCTGAACAGGAAGGGGAAAGAGCCCTCGGCGCCGAGGAAAATCGGTGTCGGCATGCTCATCACCGCGGTCGGCTTCCTCCTGCTCGTTTTTGGGTCGTTCGGGTTGCCCAGCCCGAAAGAACTTGGCGGACAGGTGGCGCCGGCCGGAGACCTTGTTTCCGTCTACTGGCTGATCGCGACGTATTTTTTGCTGACGATTGCTGAGCTCTTCCTCAGCCCGATGGGGATTTCTTTCGTTTCGCGAGTGGCGCCTCCAAAGTACAAAGGAATGATGCAGGGCGGATGGTTTGCCGCGACAGCCATCGGGAACTATCTTGTCGCCGTCATCGGCTATTTCTGGTTGAGGGTGCCCTTATGGTCGTTGTGGTTGATCCTGGTTGTTTGCTGTCTTCTTTCTGCCGGGTTCATCTTTGCGGTGATGAAAAGGCTTGAGCGGGTGGCTCGAGCTTAGGCGAGTTTCTTGAGGACATAGAAACAGCGATCTCTGTAAAGAAAATCGACTGCCGCATAACCGCGCCCGAAGTATCTCCGCATGGCTCTGCGAAGACGATCCTGCCAGGCTGCGATGAAAGCACGCGCCGTACGGCTTGTGTTTATTTCCTGCGGGACCTCGGCCAGGATGATTTTATCGTCAAGGTTGAGTCTTACTTTGCCCGGCCAGGAGTCTGGGGCAGTGGATTTTCTCTCAAGAGCCCTTGGTAGCCTATTTTCGTCATACCGATCAAATCTATCCTGCCGGTGCCTTTCAACCCGGGCTGTCCTTATCTGCCACTCGACCAGAAACCGGTCGGTCGGGATGTGCAGGCCGTGGGTCAGGGAGGATGTCGTCCCGTAAAAATTCGGCCAGTAGGTCCTGGTCATCGCGCCTAAGGTGTGCAGGTTGAGGTTGGCATTCCTGGCGACAAGAGGGTCAAAGGTCCAGGTAATCAGGTCGTATCCCAGCCTCAGGGCCCATCTCCGCTGCGCCCATTTCAGCTTTTTGCCGATCCCAAGGCCTTGGTAATCCGGGAGGACAGCCAGAAGGTGAGAATGCTGGCGCGGCTTGTTGTCGAAGATTGCGGGGAAGGAATAGACAAAACCGGCGAGTTCCTCTTCGACGTAAGCCCCCAGGAGGATTGCTCCCATCCGGGAGGTGATGGAGAACTGATGGGTGGGAGTAAGGTCGATGTCATCGTGTTTCCAGACGGTTTTCTGGATACGGACGAGCTTGGCGAAATCGGCGTGGCTCGTCAGCTTTCGGATTCTGACCTGGAGCCTTCTCTTTTTCATCGGTTTCGCTTCTATTCCTGCAGAATATATCTTTAGCGGGAAATCCATGTCAAGTTAATAGGGGTTAATAGGGGGACAGCATACGCAATTCACTTAACCTGATCTATTCACAAAATGATACGATAAAACGCCCCCTCCCCTGGCGGGAGGGGATAGAGGGGAGGGGGAATCTTTGAATGATCCCCCTCACCCCGACCCTCTCCCACATGGGGAGAGGGGATTTTTTCCTTTCATTTCGTGAATAGTCCAGGTTAATTGAGGGCAACGTATGCCCGGTTTACTAATTGCGGCAGCATAGAAAGTGGGGCATATTCAATTGGTGAGAGAGACGAAAAAAATCTCGTGATGAGGTCGGGACTCATGGGCCGGTCCATGAAGCCCCGCGACTCGAGGACGAATTCCTTTCCTTCTCGGCTGAAATCGGCTTGATCCCGGATGGCGATAAATTGATACGTCAGGCCATGCCTGTCTTTTTTCCCGCCGTAAGAGAACTTGTCGAGAGGCAGAGAAAGGGAGCGGGATAAAAAACGAATCAGGTCGAGAGTGTTCCAGTGCGATTTTTTGAGAAGGTAAACACGGTGCTGTCCTCGGGGCCGGAGGCGAAGGGCTGCCCTCTCTTCGACAACAAAACCCTCCGAAATTGACTTGATCGCGGGACGCCCGGGTTTATCTCCAGACATTGTATTTCTTAACCAGGTGGTGGGGATAGTAGGACATTTTGGCCCGGCGCAGGCCGGCAACGCCAATATCCTGCTCCCGGTTGATGAACCTGAAGCCCGCCCATTCATGCCTGACGAATTCGCGGTTGATGAGCTGACTGAGGCCGTCATAACCAGGGCTGGCGATCTCGATGTGGATGACGGCCGTGTCAGCATTCAACCTCCCCCCGATCGAAAAAGCTTCAATCTGTCCTTCCACCTCGATCGCCCCGCCAACAAGCTCCAGATCCTTGAAGTGAGCGAGAGCTTCGAGGATGGCCGTTTTCTGCTCTTCGCCCACGGGCTGCCGCTGTTCTGCTTTTTCTCCCACCCACTTTTCGAAGAGATGCCGGCAGCCCTGAAGATGCTCAGGAGAGAGCGTCACGTATCTGTGGCTGTAGCTTTTTTCAAATTTCCTGATCCTGTTTCGCTTTCCGTCGTATTTCTTCCCCCTGAGTGAGATCAAGTCTGAGGTTAGATAAACATAGTCAAAGTTGTTTGGGTCCTGATCGTGCGCGAACCCGCTGCAGTAGCGCTCGACGAAGGCTTCTGGAACCCGGGAAAGCCGTGGCGAAAAAGAGAGGCAGGTTTCGACCGTTTCCCGGATGTCGGTATGGCCGAGCGGCTGCAAAAAATAAGCGGGCTCGGAGGGAGGTTCACAGAGGAAGCAGAGGTTGCCGTTTATCGTCGTCATCTTGGGGTGCTCGAAATTCCGCCAGATAAAAATATTGGCAAAGCTGATCTCGCACGCTTCTGAAGGAAAGCGACGGATGAAGCCCAAAATCGTCTCCTTGTCCTCGAGCCCGACCAGCTTGAATTCCGGAAAACGTGGCAGGGTCATCCTCGTTTTTTGATCATGATCGTGCAGCGGTCGCGGCTGCACTCCGCGCACCAGTCGACTTTCTTGATCATCGAGGCGGGGATAGAACCAGATTCTTCAAACCCGAGTTTTCTGAAAAATTCCGGGATGATTGTGGCCAGGTAGATATCGCCGGATGTTTCCTGGAGGAGAGTCCGGACAAGTTGCCTTCCCAAGCCCCTTTTCTGGAATGTTTCATCGACGCCGAGCGAACAAAGCTCCCTGCAGTCCGGATGCTTCTTGAGTCCGCAAATGCCGATGATTTTGTCGCCTTCCGAAGCCACCCAGAAATCATCCGCTGCCATGTTCTCGTAATCGAGGTTGTGCTTGGCCGCGAGAGCGCTGATTTGAGGCAAGTCGTCTTTTACAGCTTTTCGGATGGGCATGCGAGTATTTTACCATAAAGCCCCGGATCTCCTTGCCAAGAAAAAGAACAGGCCCGGGCCCCAAGTTGAGGAAAGATATGCGTTCAGTTTAAATAAAAGACCTTTTTATTTGACGAATCAGACATGTCCATGTTAATAGTTATTTGCATTTAATAAAGGAATAAACGATTATGGGCAGCAGCGAATTTGCAGGAACTTACCTGGACAGCAAGATCCGGTCGTCATCAAGAGGACACCGACGTTCGATATCAGCGAGACGGAGCCTTTCTCTGGGCCTGCGAGGGCTCAAAAATTCCATCCGAAGAAGGCCATTGACCATATCCTTTGAGATTACCCACGCCTGCAACGCAAAATGTCGTCATTGTCATCTCGGAGGGGGAATAAAGGAAGACCGGGCCTCTCCTCAGGCCTATGCGGAGATCTGCCGCAGGGTTAAGCCCGTCATCGCCCAGTTTTCTGGCGGCGAGCCGCTTCTCCGCCAGGACCTCGAGGAGATCGTCCGGGCGGTTCGCGTCCGTGACCGCGCGCCTTATGTCGTGGTTACGACCAACGGAGCCCTGCTCACAAGAAAACGCTACGACGGCCTCCGCGAGGCCGGGGTCGACGAGTTCTCGATTTCGCTGGATTATCCGGACGAGCGGCATGATGCGTTCCGGCGGATCCCCGGTCTGTTCGGCCGCATCAGGGCTCTGGTCGAAGGCTTGATCCCGTCAGAGAGGAGCCACATCACGCTTTGCTGTGTCATCCAGCGTGACAATTTTAGAGACCTTCCGCGGATGTCAGAGCTTGCATGGAAATGGAGCGTTGCCATCAACTTCAGCTGCTACACACCGCTCCGGACTCATGACCGGAGTTACATGATTCCTCGGGAAGAGCTGGGCGAATTCCAGGAGATCACCAAACGGCTCGTTGCTTTCAAGAAGCAACACGACACCGTCTTCACATCGGAATATTTTTTTAAGAACATGACGAACTATTTCGAGCGGGGCTATTTTCCCCGCTGCCGTACTGGAGAGAAGTTTTGCAACGTCAATCCCAACGGGACGTTTTCTCCCTGCGGCCTGATCATCACAGATTTCAAGACACTGGAAGAACTGAAAACCGGCTTTTCAAGGACGAACACCTGCGCCTACTGCCTGACGAGCACCCGGGCCAATTCCGAACAGCCGCTCTGGCGGTTAGCCTGGAATGTGCTGGAAAACTTTTAAGGATGGCCGTCACGCCGGACCATGCCCATAGGAAACAAAAAACAAGCGCCGTCTCCAGGATCATCGACGTTTGGCCCCGTTACAGGGCTGAATAAACACGCGCGGAACATCCTTTTTGCGCTGCAGTTCCTGTTCATCGGAACTCTCGCCGTTATCTGGATCAGTTCGGGCCTCATTCAAAAAAGCACGAATCTTCTGGTGCTCTTTTTCTACAGCTTTCCCTCCGAATTTGTTATCGGCATGCTTCCCCACGAGCCCGCCCTCATCTATTTCGGCGCGTTTTTCGATCCGTTGACGGTGACCTGGGTGGCTCTCTTGAGCACAGTCTTAGCGGAAATAGGTAATTATTTTGTCATTCGCCGCATCTTTGATTTTCGGGCCTTGCAGAACTTCCGGACAAGCGCCACGACCAGCAGGATTATGAGCCTTTTTAAAAGGGCCCCCTTTCTGGCTGTCTGGATCGCCGGATTCACTCCCATCCCCTTCTTTCCCTTTCGGTTTCTCGTCGTGCTGGCCGAATATCCTGTTTGGAAATACGCGTTGGCTGTGGCGACCTCTCGCGGGCCTCGATTCTACCTCCTGGCGCTCGCGGGAAAGCTGATGAAAATTCCCGATATCGTCTTGATCTTATTCTCTGTGATTATTGTTCTGACGGCCAATTTCCCTTTTATCAAAAGTTTCGCGAGAAAAAGACTTTCCAGGAAAACGACCCCTTGATCAGGAACGGTCAAAAGGAATGAAACTCGGGTCATGGTTCACGCGGCGATACGGGCAGGTGCGGTTCCGGCTTGTGGACATCAACTGTTTGGCGTATTTCGGAGGGATTGCCTTTCTCCTCATTTTCTTTCACCGGACCGTTCCGGCCTGGCCAAAGCATGTGTTGACCCATACCTTGGTCATTGTTGCCATCCTGGAAATTGTCCGGCTCGGCGAATCTCTTCCCGGAAGGAAGGGGATCTGGTTTCTAAGGACTTTCTACCCTGTGGCCGCAATTCTCATCGGGTGGAGCGAGGTCGACGCTCTGGCAAGGATGTTCTTCGGCAGTTACTGGGCGACGGACCTCCTCATCCGCGCGGATGTGACGGTTTTTGGGGTGCACCCGACGGCCTGGGTCCAGAAGTTTTACCGTCCCTGGCTCGACGAGTTGATGGCCATTTTTTATTCCGGCTACTACCTGTTTCTGCCTCTGGCCACGCTCCCGCTGTTCATCAAGAAAAAATATGAAGAGACGTTGGCGGTCTTTTCCGTCGCCACATTTGTCCTGTTCATCAACTATTTTCTCTTTTTCCTAATGCCAGTCCTCTCACCGGTAATGACCGAGTCGCTGGACGCGCTGCACACCGCGAGGTATTCGGGGTTTATCGTGGCAGAAATCACCCGCTTTATCCAGACCCACGCTTCTGTGCGCGGAGGAACATTTCCCTCCTCCCATGTTTCCCAAGCCCTTATTTGGGCGTTGATGGCTTTTCGCTACAACAGAAAGATGGGCAGGATTCTTCTGTTAGCGGTGCCGGGGATGGCTGTTTCGACAGTTTATCTGGGCTATCATCATGCGTTGGACCCCATCGGAGGACTCCTCCTGGGGGTATTGCTCTATCCGGTCGGAATAAAGATCATCGAGGTCCGGCGTGAAGACCCGCGGTAAAACCAATCAGAAGCCGCGACCGAACATCCCCCAGAATTTATCTCCGAGCTCCCAGTACTTGCTCATGGCAGCGCGGGCGAAATCGTTGGTGTATTTTGTCAGGTATTTCTTTGTCCGGGCAATGTTTTCCTCAGAGTCACCCTTGCCGTAGAGCTCGAGGGCAATTGTCTCGACATGGGGAAGCTCGGCGAAGGCTCTGTCCTCAAACTCGCGGATCGCTTCGACGATAAACTTCTCCGCTTCCCCCCATCTCACCGTGGCCAGACGGTTGGCCCGGCGGAAATGCCAGCAGGCCGAATCGGTGCGGAAGCGGTTCTGGGCGCAAACCTCAAAGTTAGGCGGAAGCTCGGTTGTGCCGGCGAAGATGGGAATTCGGGCGCTCTGGCCGGGGTTGTCGAAGGCGAACCAGCAGACGCCGCCCACAGGGTCGGGAAGCCAGCTGCGGCACTGGATGATGTGAGAATAGGAGCAGCCGGCAATGGCGATCGTCCGGCTGCGCTCGATGACGCCGGGTTTCAGGGTGTTGAGGAGCTCGGCCATGTCCCTCGATATCCAGGGGTTAGCCACCGGGCTTTTAATGAGCTGATCGCTGCGTCGGTCCTTGACCATGAGGTTTTTGGTCATGTCGAAATCTGTCCCCGCGTAGGTCTCCCGGTAGAGCTTCATGATGTCCCTGACCGATACTCTTTTATCCGGCTTCACCGAGAAAGGAAGCTCCTCAGCGTTAATGTCGAGTTTGAGGGATGGGGCCAGGGTGTTGAGAACATAATATTCCCGGGTTGAGAACGGCTTCTGGCCGCTGTATGCCTTCCAGAACTTGAAGGGCTCGCCGCTCTTTGGGTCCCACCAGCCTTTCTCGATGGCCAGCGAATGGACATTGTCCGAAGCCATGAAGCGGTCCGGGTCCTTCAGATTAAGCTCGCTGATCCTGGGGATATTGGCTGAGATGCCGACGTGATCGTCGGGGATGCGCACGGCTGCCCAGACTGCGCCCTTTTCCTTGAGGCCGGCGCCGAAGATTTCTAAGTGCCAGACCTCTTTTTCGTCGGCGATGGTAATGCATTCTCCCCAGTCGCCATAACCGTGTTCCCTAACCAATTGACCGGCCAGCTTGATGGCGTCGCGCGCGTTCGTGCATCGCTCTAACATGATCCGTTCGAGCTCCTCAATCATGAACATGCCGGCGCCGTTGTAGAGCTCTTTCCGGCCGCCGATGGTCGTCTCGCCGATGGCCAGCTGGTGCTCATTCAGGCAGGGATAGGCCGTGTTGAGGAAGGCAAAGGTTACCGCGCTCTGGGGAATCTCGCCTTTTTCGGTAACGTTCCTCATATCCGTCGATGTCTCGGTGTGCATCTTCCCCGCGTAGACCTTGTTCATGGAACCCTCGAAGTGTTTGGCGCGAGGGACGACGTTCAGCCAGGTCCGGTAGTTCCCGTCGCAGGAATGGGCCGTGATGACCGAACCGTCGGCCGTGGCCAGTCGGCCGGCCTGAATGCTCGTGCAACCGGCTTCCTGTTCCTCAAGGACATGGCTGCTCTGTTGGGAAGCGAGGAGGACAACATAAGCGACAAAGATGACAATGCAGAGCGAAAAAATCGAGGCAAACCCGAATCTTTTGACAAACGTTCGCCCTTTCATGATGCTCCTCCTTTGTTTTTTCGCTGAGACGAGGCAGGCAATTTGCTCTGATGATTCACGGAGGGATATCTTATGTCAAAGCCAAGAGAGAATGCAATCCTGAGTGGTTGTCATATTGACGGCAAATTGGTATGCTTGGCGGCGGAGGAAATACATGGGTCAGGATGCAAAAGAAAAGGTTTTGTCATTGTTCAAGGAATGCAATGCCCTTCTTGAGGGGCATTTCAAGCTGACATCCGGGAAGCACTCCGCCTGGTATTTTGAGAAGATCCGTCTCATTGAAAGGCCTGAAGTTCTCGAGCGAATCGTCGACCTCCTGGTTGAAAAGATCAAGAACGACAATCTGGCTTTTGATTATGTTGTCTCGCCCGCTTACGGGGCCATCGCCATCGGCTTCCTAACTGCGCTCAAGCTCCGCAAAAAATTCGCCTTCACCCAGCGCGTCGAGGAAAAGATGGCTTTCCGGCCCGGCTGGACAGGACTCGAGGCCGGCGAGCGCGCCGTCATCGTCGAGGATATCCTGACCACGGGCGGGTCAATCCAGGAAGTCATCGAAGCGTTGAAACAGAGAGGAGTCTCAGTCGCTGGCGTGTATGTCCTGGTGGACCGGACGGCCGGCGAAGTCCTGATCGAAGGCAAGCCAGCGGGGAGTCTCCTGGCTCTAAAGGTCGAGGCGTTCGAGCCTGAAGCCTGCCCGTTCTGCAGGCAGGGAATACCCCTTACCAAGCCGGGCGCTTCTGATAAAAAAGCTTAGGTTCTGGCCCGAAGCTTAATCTGAGATAACGCCGGTGATTTCTTTTATTGGTATCCCGCAAGCGCGATCACGGCACGCATGATTTTGAAGCCTTCGATAAAATCATCGGCTGTGAAGGCGACCGAGCGAGCCCCGGTGCGCTTGACCTTGGGCAGGAGCGCCGGCATTTCTGCGTGATTGCTGCTGTGGAATTCGAGCTCAAAGGCGTACGGTGGCTTCAAACGAAGCGGCGCGATTTTGTTTCTTTTGAGCAGGGCTTCTTTGGCGCTGTCGCGGAGGCGCTTTCTTGCTTCTTCTTGCGGGAGGAGTTTAGCCGCGTACCTTCCGTAGCTTTCCTTGACGGCCACTGTGACAACGTCGCCGCCCAGGATCGATTTTGCCTGAAGGCAAGTCTCGGTGTCACCGCTGAGCATGATGACCGGCACGCCAAAAACAGCAGCGATAGCCGCGTTGAGGCCGAGCTCGGGGAGCTCGAGGTTATTGACCTTGATCGAACGGATAGTCGCGCCAGAATAGGTGTGGTCAAGGACAGATTCCGCTGTCCCAGCCCTGGCATGGTAGCCGACGAAGATGCAGGCGTCGAAGGTGTTGTCGATCCCCTGCATCATCGAGAGCGGCTTGGGCGAGCCGGTGATGAGAGAAACGCGCGGGTTTAAGTCCTGGGCCAGGATGTTCCTCATGCTGCCGTGCGAATCGTTGACGACGATTTCCGAGGCGCCGGCCTCGAAAAGCCCTTCGATGACGGCGTTCACGTCCTCAGCCATCCATTTTCTGGCCGGACCGTAGTCGTGGCCCTGAGCCGAGACCTGGTCGCCGTGGACGACTCCCCAGATTCCTTCCATATCGACCGAAATGAAGACCTTTGGGCCCGTTTTTTCGGCCGCAAGCAGGCCAGTCAGAAAAACCAGCACAAAAAAAGCTGGAGCAATCTTTTTCATTAAAACCTCCTTCCTGCGGAATGACACGTTTAAAGTTTCAGGCTGATTTTATCAAAAGACCAGCGGCCGCACAAATTTCTGGGCTCTGAGGTGGAGAATTTCATTTGAAATTCACTCTTTAATAGATGAAATATATATCTATTTTGCATATTAAACCTTGGAAGGCAAGCATGAAGTTGACCAAATCTCTGGACATCGCCCTGATGATTCTTGTCCAGCTGGCGGCGAAACGGAAGCAGTTGAGCACGGCCGACTTGGCCCGGCTTCTTGACGCGCCGCGCAATCATGTTATGAAAGTCGTCCAGATACTGACCCGCGGCGGATACATCCGCACGCTGCGCGGCAAAAGGGGAGGAGTCCAGCTGGCCAGGTCGCCTGAGCAGGTATCCCTTCAGGAGACTGTCGACCTTGTCGAAGGGCCTACCTACTTGATGGAATGCACACTCAACCCGGGCGTCTGCCCTTTTTCCTTGCACTGCCGGCTGAGGCTGAAGCTCGGGGAAGCGCAGGAAGGCATGATGAAAGTCTTCCGCGCCACTGCTCTCACGGACCTGATTCCGGCGACAAAAAAATGAAGTGGAGTCGGAATCAAACTAAGATAAGGTTCCTTTTAAGAAATAGCGGGTTCTTTTTTTATTTTTTCCGGGCCGCCCGGTACTCCAGCGACTTAAACTCCTTCCCGTCAGGGCCGATCATGTACATCTCGTAGGTGAATTCGTCCGGGCCGACGAGTGTGGTCAGGCCACGCACGTTTATCGTGCCGCCCGTCATCGGGTCGGGCCAGAGTCCGGTATCGATGGTGACCTTTCCAGCGGCTTCCCGGGTTCCCTCGGTCAGGTAGAAAGCCGTGCTGGTGTTGTCGATCCAGAAGGTGATGCACTTCTTTTTCATGTTGTCATAGCCGGCGATCTGCAGCCCCTCGAAAGCCTGGCCGAACATCGTGCCTTTGAATTCCATTTTGAGGAACCGGCCCCCCAGGATTACCTCTCCCTTCAAGGAGCCCTCGCTGCTTTCGGAAGGGGCGCCAGGCTGCATCCAGGCTTTGGTCGAGACGCTCCACTCGCCGGCAAAGATCTTCAAATAAGCATGGTTTTCATTTGTCTCCATCATCTTCATATAGGCTTCCGTCGCCTTCTGCTGGTCCTGCTGAGATTGCTGCGCTCCCGCAGCCAAGGCAATAAAGAGAATAGAAGCCAGCCCGATTCGCAAGACATTTTTTCGTGACATTCGTGCTCCTTTCAGAAATGAGGATAAGATAAGGATAATAATTTTGTTTCTGGCTACGCTGGCCGACCGAGCCTTTTTGTGACCATTTGTCCCTCCGGTCGTCCTGGGAGAGTATAAATCGCGGATTATGAGATATCAAATTCAGTTGGGAAGATAGAAACCGGAGAAAATTTACCTCACGGACCTAATCCATATCTTCCATGGTCCGGTTGAGCTCGCCGATTGCGTCTTCAAGGACAAAATCTGTCCCGACATCAAGACGTGCCCGCTGCGCAAAAAAATCCTGAGGCTGCAGAAATTCGTTCTGTCTGAGCTCCGGTCCATCACGATTGCCAGTTTGCTGAAAGAAGGTGGATACAGGCGTCCCGGCCTGACCCGGGCGTCAGCAAAGAGCCGACCGGACGGAGGCTGGCGCAGGATGAAACCGGGGAGGGAAAACCTGGTTATTTCAGAAATAGCTCGATAACGGGCACGGTGACGTTGGGCTTCTGGACAGGAAGACGAAGGGCCAGCGTCCGGCGAAAGGTTTCTTCTCTCTCTCCGGGCATGAGCCCGGGCTCAGCGCCGGTCTTTGGTTCGATGCGCTTTATTTCCGAAGCGTCGTTGAGGAGCTGGGCATATTCCACCCGGCCAGCCAGGCCGTCACAATTGAGAACACCCATCGGCCACTCTAACACGTGGACATAGAGCCGTCTGAGGCCGGGGTTGTAGGTAAGAAGACAGTTGGCGGGCGCCTGGAATTCATCCGGCGCCTGGGTGCAGCCGTAAATAGAGCGGCCGTGAAGAGCCATCCACTGGCCGATCCCCTCGAGCCTTTCAGTGGCCCTCTCATCGAAAGTGCCGCGCGCCGTCGGCCCGACATTTAAAAGCAGGTTTCCTCCTTTACTCACCGTCTCGATGAGCATGACAACGAGCTGCCGGACGCTCTTCCAGGTGGCCTCATCCCGGTGATACCCCCAAGATCCTGAAAATGTCTGGCAGGTTTCCCAAGGAACGCGGTGGCTGTCCATCACGACCCATTCCCGGGGCATAAACTGCTCGGGCGTCCGGTAGTCCCACCCTCCCGGGACATCGAGGAGGTCAAGGCGGTCGTTAAGGATGATTTCCGGCTGGAGTTCGCGGATCATCTTGAGGAGTTTCTCAGACTGCCAATCCTTCCGGCCTTTGCCGTTTTCCCCGGGAAAGGAGAAATCCATGAACAGGCAATCCACGCGGCCGAAATCGGTCAGAATCTCTCTAACCTGGTTGTGGAGGTACTCGGCGTATTTCCGGATGTCGCGGCCCTTTGCTTTCTCCCGGAACTCCAGGTTATTAAACATCGGGTGGAACCTGTCGATCGTGTACTCCGGATGATGCCAGTCAAGAAGAGAGTGGTAGAACCCGACGCGAAGGCCTTCGGCCCGGAAGGCTTCGACCATCGGCCTGATCAGGTCTTTCTGGTAGGGCGTTTTGGTGGCCTTGTAATCCGTGTATTTCGAATTCCAAAGGCAGAAGCCATCGTGGTGTTTGGTCGTGACGACAAAGTATTTCATCCCCGCCTTCTTGGCCAGCCGCGCCCACTCTTTCGGCTCGTAAAGGTCGGGGTTGAAATGCTTAAAATACTGCTCGTAAGCCTCATCTGTGATCGCCTCGCGCTGCTTGACCCACTCATGGCGAGCGGGGAGGGCATAGAGTCCCCAGTGGATAAACATTCCGAAGCGGGCCTCGGTCCACCACTTCATCCGGGCTTCCCGCCGGGCGTCAGTTTCCTCGCTGGGGAGGATGGGCGAAGAAGAGGCCAGCCAAACAAAAGATCCGATTAAAACGATAGCACCGATCGTTTTCATAGAATTACTCCTCAATGGGTATTTCGTTGATTTTTTCCCAAAATGGCTAAGAGTTTATACCACAGGTTGCGGCGGGTGTCAAAAAAGCGGCTTCAGGACGACCTCCCGCACTCGGCACAAAAATCGCCTCTTTTGAGATTCTTCCCAGCTCAGAGAATCTCAGGCCTCTTGTCTTTTCTTTCCCTTCCTGCCTTCGAAAAGGGAATAGACAACCGGCATGATGATCAAGGTAATCAGAGTCGAGCTCACCAGGCCGCCGACGACAGCCCGGACGGCTGTTTTTACTTCCAGGAATATCTGTTGTTCCTGGGTTTCTTATTCTCAGGTTGGCCTGTTCGAGGTTGAGCTTTGCCTTCGCGTAGAAAGCCCGAGAAAGAAGGTTATTCAGGGGAACGGAAAGGCTCAGGCCGACAGACCAGTTATTGTACTTGAAATCGAGGACATCCTTGAGGGCATCAGAGCTTTTTCCAGGGATTTTTCCGATAACCTTGCTCGTCAAAGCGTTCCCGCCCTCATACAAAACCCGGTCTCCCGAGACTCCCGGACTCCAGCAGGAAGCCTGAAGCCGGAGATCGGGAAAGAGCTGATTTCGGGCATAGCTCAATCAGATAGTCGGTAAGTCACGCATCTCCGGAGTCAGCGCCTCAACGACCAGGCCAAGGAGAACCATCATTTTCTTCCCTCTTTTGCTGGTTAAATTCTTGGTAAGCGCAGAATTTCTTTTAAGGCTTGGGCTTCGTTTTCGTCGCTTCTCTCCGCGAGGTGCGAATGAGAAGATAGATAAAACCGCCCCAATTGATCGCCAGCATGATCGTCATCCAGAAATACGTTTTCATTTCAGTCCACCTCCGGAGGAGATGCCTTGACCCATCTTGCCAGAAGCCTGGTAGCGGCGAGCAGGACAACGAGAAGGATGGCCCACTGGAAGAGGACAGTCATCGTCGTGAATGTGCCGAAGGGCTTCCACCAGTTTTTCGGGTTATCAACGATTCCCCTGTAGAACCACCAACAGGTGAGAACCAGGAACACAACAGGCGAAACGAACTTGATGATGAAACTCCACCAGCGGCCCATTTTGATGTCGGCGCTCGGGTTAATGAGCTCGGTCCGGACTTTTTCCGCGCCATACTTCCAGACGGCCAGGATGACGAAGAATCCGCTCAGGAGGAGAGCCACGCCCCAGACCCAGTCCTGGTTTTCGAGGAAGGACGGAAAGAAGGCAGAGGGGAGGCCCAGGAGAAAGCAGCCGGCGACGACGGCCACGGCGCTCTTCTTCCTTCCCCAGCCGGCGTCGATGAACGACCGGACCCCAACCTCTACCATGGCGATGAGCGAGGTGAAGGCAGCGAAGACCAGGGCCAGAAAAAAGACAGGAGCGATGATGACCCCGCCGGCCATTTTCGGAATAAGCTGGGCCAGGGAGATGAAGGTCAGGCCGGTGTTGCCGCTGGCCATGGCGGCGTTGGCTTGTTCAAGGCTGGGAGAGAGGGCGAAGATCGTCGGAATGATGGCCATCCCTGCCAGGAGGGCGACCGACTGGTCGCCGAATCCCACGAGGAGGCAGTTCTGTGAGATATCCTCCTTCTTTGTGGTGTAGATGGCGTAAGTTAGGAGCAGGCCCCAACCGGCGCCGGTCGACCAGGCAGACTGGGTAAAAGCTTGGAGCCAGGTTGCAGGCTGGCCCAGCTTCGACCAATCGGGGACAAAAAGATAACGGAGTCCCTCCCCGGCTCCAGTGAGCGTAACGGCCCGCGCGGCCGCGACGACAAGAAAAATGAAAAGCGCTGGAACCATCAGCTTGGCAACCTTTTCCACTCCGCTCTGAATGCCCCTGTAGATGACCAGGCCGCACAGCCCGATGGCCAGCGCATGAAAGAGGACTGTTTCAAAAGGCTTTGAAAGAAAATCATTCCACAAAGCCGTTGTGTCAACGCCTTCTTTGAACGCTCCTTGCATGGCCAGAACGAAATACTTAAGGCAGTATCCTGTGACGACCGAATAATAGAAGGTGATCAGCATGCAGACCGTGGCCATCCAGGCGCCCATCCACGTGCAGCGCCGGTCTAAAAAATCGCGAAAACCGCCGATCGGCCCGCGGCGCGTTTTTCGGCCGATAGCCATCTCACTCATGAGCAGAGGCGCCGACCACAAGAAGAGAGCCAGGGTGTACGCAAGGATAAAAGCGCCGCCTCCGTATTGGGCTGCCATCCGGGGAAAACGCCAGATGTTGCCCGTGCCGATGGCCATGCCGATGGCAGCAGCCAGGAAGCCCCATCGGGACAGGAATTGGTCCTTGGTGCTCAACTTAACCCTCCGTGGATAGAAATCGCTTGAATGACAATCCTCTATTCAGTCCTGCATGTAAAAACATGTGGCTGAATTATACTTATAGTCATGGCCGGCCGCAATCGAAAAAGCTGTCCATCTATTCTTTCTTTTTGATTTTCTTGAGCTGTTCGGCGGCCGTTTCAACGGCCTTCTTGATTTCGACGTTATCCGGGTCGAAAACCAGCAGGCCCTGCCAAAGGAAGATAGCCTCAGTCAGGTTTCCCCTCCTGTACTGCTCTAATCCTTTTCTCGTTAGCTGAATCCGGCAGGTATTGATGGCATTGTCGAGGTCGGCGCGGGAAAAGGGCAGCTCTGCACCGGTCTTCTTCAGGAGCGGATAACCTTTCAAGAGAGCATAGGAAGCTTTTCCCGCGACAGCATAATCTTCCCTCGCCAGGGCGAGGTCAGCCGCTCTCTTGATGTCACGGCTGAGGCTAACCAGGCTTGTCAGCACATCTGGATCGCCTGAATAGATCCGGACAAGCGATTGCATTTCGGCGAGAGCCAGGTCAAACTCCCCGGCTTTAAGAGCCTGACGAGCTCTTCCCTTAGCTGGGGCAACGCGGCAATCTTTGATCCGGTCGTTCAGGTATTTCTCAGAGAAGGCCAGCAATTCTTGAAGATCTCTGATGCTGCTCAGGTTCTCGAAGAGAAGGGAATAGGTTTTTTCTGCCAGGGAATAGTCCTTTTTCTCGAAGGCTTGGTCAGCCGACTGTCTGATTCTTTCTAAACATCTGACAAACGCGTCCCTTATAGCCGTATCGCCGGGATGCGCCCGGTAGGCCGAGTCAAAAGCGGCGATGGCCTGCCTGTATTCGCCAGCTTCAAGGTGCTGCTGGGACAAGATGAGAGGCTGTTCAGGAGGAATCTTTTTCTGGGCGGCGCATCCATAATAGAGGAGGCCTAATGTCGCTAAAAAAGAGAGCCATGCCTTCTTTTTTAGGGTGCGTTTCATGTCCTGCCTTGATCCCAGCCTTTTATCTCAGGCATCTTTTTCTCCATGGTCCAGATGAAGATTTTCACCAGGTCTGGATGAAATTGCCTTCCCGCGAGTTCCGTGATTTTCTGGCGTGACTCCTCTCCGGTCAGAGCCTCGCGGTAGGGCCTGTCCGATGTCATGGCGTCGTAGACATCAGCGAGAGAAATGATGGCTGCTGCCAGCGGGATTTCGTCCCCGCTTATCCCGTCGGGATAGCCTGTGCCGTCGTGCCATTCATGATGATGCCTGACAGCAGGGATGTACTTCAACAGAGATGGTGCTTTGCTGAGGATCTCGGCCCCGTATTCAGTGTGCCTGGCCATCTCTCTGTGTTCGAGCGGGTCGAGCTTCCCTTTTTTCAGCAGGATAGCGTCAGGGATTTTTATTTTTCCGACATCGTGGAAGAGGCAGGCGATTTCGAGGTCTTCGAGCTCGGCACTTCGGAGCCCGATCTCCTTGCCCATCTCGACGGAAAGCTGAGCCACCCGGGTTGAGTGGCCGAGCGTGTAGGTGTCCCGAGCGTCGATGGCCGCGGCCAACACTCTCACCGTGGAAACATAAGCGTCCTCGAGGTCTTGAGCGTATTTGCTGAGCTTGTCCTGCTGAGACGTGATGAGGGCGGTCATCTCGTTAAAACTCTGGGTTAGCCGTCCGAGTTCATCTCGCGAATAGACGCGCAGCGGCTGTCGCCTTTTTCCTTCTTTAAGCTCAGCGACGCCAACGGACAGCTCCTGAATGGGCTTTGTCAAGAATGAGGAAACGAGAAAGCTGCTGGCAACGCCGAGCAAAAGAACCGCCGCGAAAACGAAGGCAATTTTCTCTCGCGCCTCCTGCTGGGCCGTTATCAGAACCGATTTGTTGATATCAATAATAACCACCCCGAGGCGCCTATTCATAAACCGTATGGGGCTGGAAACCTGAAAAAAGCTACCGGAAGCGCCGGTCGCTTCTACGATCACCGTGGCGTCTGGTTCTTGCTTAAAAACAATTCCTTCTGCGGGGGTGAAGGGTTCACCCGATTTTTGGATATCGCTGTGAACGATGATCCGGCTCTCTGTGTTGACCAGAGCAATAGATTCGATGTCAGGGTTTGAGCTCTTTATCCTGAAAACGATGTTGTCGAGCCCGAGGAGATCCTGAGAGAGAAGGTTGTAGCCGGCTGTCGAGGCGATGCTCCGACTGAGCGATTCAACCCTTTTGATGAGCTCGTCGAGGACCCGGTTGTTCACGAACCGAACCGTGACCAAGTAAAAAATGAGTGTCGTTGAGACGAGAAGAAGCAGGACGAAAAGCGAAGCTTTAACTCGGATCCTCTGGAAGGAGGCGAGCCAGAATTTTTTTGTCATGACGAGTCCTTGCTCCAGACGCCGCCCGAATCGACGTACTTCTTCACCGAAGCCAGCGCCGCTTCGATCATCGTCTTCCCGTTGGCTGTCTGAGTTAGGCTTTTAGGATGGATAATTTCGCCGCGGATAAGTTCTTGTCTTTTGTCGAACCCGAGACCGGCCATCCCATCCGGCCCGAAATCAGGCATCTCTTGAGAGAAGGCCCCAAAGAAAGGCAGAAAAAAGAGAGAAAACCCCCCTCGCGCGGTTCCCCTGAGAGTTCGTGTTCTCCTCATGGGTTGAGAATTAAAAAATATCCTGCCTGGCGAGCTGCGTCAAGCCTCAACAGATGAGCTTCAGAGCCCTCGGGATGACCCTAACCTGGATTTCTGAGAAGACAGCGGGGGTTCGCCACCCGCCGACGATCTCGCCGTCTGCCTGGACAGTGAACTGTTGCTCTGATCGGACGGTGAAAACGGGGGAGCGGAGGCAGACGGCTTCCCCGGCCGTGATGTGTTTTCCGTTCTTAGCAAGAAGGGCCAGGTGAATGAGGCGCGGCAGGGAACAAGCTCGGATAAGGCAGGCGTCAAGATTTCCGTCATCAACTCGGGCGGCGGGGTTGATCAGTCTTCCTGTTGCCCAGTAGCGGATGTTGCTGAAAACAGCCGCCGCGAACTCTCCCTCTGTCCTTCCCTCAACTGAATCGATCTTCAGGCGCAAAGGAATTTTTCCCGACCGCTGGGCGTTGATGATGCCGAACAGGCCAGCGATTTTTTGCCTTCTTCCCAGCCTCGGCCTTCGGTCTGAGAGCTTCTCGATATATTGGTTCACAATCGCTCCGAGACCAATGTTTGCCTGTCCCAGAAAGTAGAGGAGGGCTTCTCCTTCGAGGCCAAGGCAGCCGAGGTCGATTGCTTTTATTTCTCCCCTTTTCAGGGCAGAGCAGGCTTTGTCCAGACTTTCCACCCGGAATTCCCTGGCGATATCATTGGACGAACCCAGCCCAATCAAGCTGAGATTGGGGCCGCCTCCTGCCTTCATGACCTCGTCAATGATGATCTGAAATGTTGAATCTCCGCCGACTCCGACAAGAGTGTCATATTGCCGCGAAGCGCGCCGCGCCAGCTCTCTTAAATCCCAGACGCTCTGGGTGATGTAGAAATCGTGGAGGATTTCGTGCTCAAGGAGGAGCCGGTCCAGTTGCTTTTTGGCCTTGATCGCCCTTCCTTTTCCCGCGGCCGGGTTGAAGAGGAAGGCAACTCTGTCTTGTCGCGTCACACTCATGCCTTACCTGAAGCCATCTGGCCCTCAGATGGCCTGGAGTTTCGCCGTCAGTGTCTTTTGTCTGCCGCCCCTGATAACGTCAACTTTGACTTCATCGCCCACCTGCTGGCCGTCGAGAATTTTGTAAAGATCGTCGACGGATTTAACCGGCTGTCTATTGATGGCCACGATGATATCTCCCAGGACGACATTCCCATCTTTGTCGTAGCGGGTTGGCAAAATACCCGCACTGGCTGCCGCTCCCCGGGGGTCGACATCGACCACGAGAACACCCTCAACTCCGATTTCCCGGGCGAGGTAGTCTTCAGCGGGCTGAATGCCGAGCCCCGGCCTGATGACTTTTCCGTATTGGATGAGCTGGGGCACGATGCGGTTGACCGTATCGACAGGCACAGCAAAACCGACCCCGGCGTAGGCACCAGACGGGCTGTAGATAGCCGTGTTCACGCCGATGCACCGGCCGGCGCTGTCCAGGAGCGGCCCGCCCGAGTTCCCCGGGTTGATAGCTGCATCTGTCTGGATGACTCCCTGGATGGGACGGCGGGAGAGAGATTCGATTTCCCGGCCGAGGGCGCTGATGACTCCTGTCGTGAGGGTTTGGTCAAGGCCAAAAGGGTTGCCGATGGCAAACACAAACTGCCCCACCTTAAGGTCCTTTGACGTCCCCAGGCGGATCGGCCGCAGCTTTTTTTTTGGCGGGTCAATTTTGAGAACGGCCAGGTCTTTGTCGGGCGCGTAGCCCACGAGTTTCGCTTCCCATTGGGTGTGGTCTGACAGCGTCACCCGAACCTGCTGAGCCCTGTAGATGACATGGAAGTTGGTGACGATGTGCCCGCGTTCATCCCAGATAAACCCGGAGCCGGTTCCCTGAGGGATTTCAAAAATGTTAAAGGTGAAAAGGTCTCTCCTGAAAACGAGAGTGGTAATGAAGACGACAGAGGGCCGGGCCTCTTCGAAGATAGCGATGGCCGCCTCCTCGCCGGGCAGCAGAGGGCCGCGGGGAGAAACTGGACGGGAAGGGAATTTCTCCTGGGCCTCTGAGAGAAGGCCGACCGAGGAAATGGCAGCGGTCAAAATAAGGGCAGCCCATTTCTTGAGTTCCCGGCGTTTGTGGCGATTGACCATGACTCACCTCCCTCGGTTTTCTATCGGCGAGGCCACAGATCCTGACATCGGCTTCTCCTGGAAGTATATTCCTGCTCTCCCTGCCCGTCAAGAAAGGAGGGGATTTGTGGAAAAGCCAAGTCTTTGCTCTACTTGAGGAAAAAACCTGCCCTGAAAAACTCATGGAGAGAAAGCAAAAAATAGTTGAAGAGACAAACCAAAACAAAAAAACCCAAAAAGAGGTTTCGGACCACAGCCTTTAGCCGCTCCTTTTGGGAAATAAACGCAAGGATTAGAAAAACAAAAAGTTCGGAGGTTGTCCGAACCCCATTGTCAACGTGTTCCCAGATCTTGGTGTAGTTTAGCAGGAGAGAGACAAGGGAAAAGAAAAACAGTCCCAGGCTTAACGAATCAATCCTTTTCCAGAAAAAATAGAGCGTAAAGAGAAAAATAATGACCAACAGGATGGGATAAGCCAGGGCGGCGAGAGCGAGATCTTTGAAATAGTCCCCGGCCAGAACTTTCTTATACAGCGCCGCGAAACCGGAAAAAGGCAGGCCGAAATCCCCCGGCTGGGAAAAGAAAGTTGCCCAGCCATAGCAAGGGAAAAACCTCAGGGTCAGGAAGATCCTCCAGAATAAATAGGGGAGAATGGAGGCGCCCAGAAGAGATGCCGTCTTAAAGCTCCTTTTCTTGAATAGCTCATAAAGAACAACAGCCACGATGAAGAATCCCGTCGTCTCCCGGACAAGGATAGATGCCGCGAAGAGCAAGGAGGCGACAGGAATTTTCCGTTTCAGATAAAAATAAAGTCCGGCTAAAAGAAAGGCCAGACCGATGGGTTCGGGCAAGGCCCGATACAAGGATAGCTGAAAACCTGGGATCAAAGCATAAAAAAAAGTCCAGAGCGGGCTGTGTTTGAAAAATTGGACGATTTTAAGGAGAAAAAAGGCTCCGATGAAATAGGAAACCAGGACGAGCCAGACCATCGTCTTGGGATAATTTTCAGGCCTGTCGAGGGAAAATGTTTTTATCAGCAATGGGAAGCCGATTCTCCCGAAACGGTAGGCCGGTTCATCCACGACGCCCCGGTACTTTATGGGATTATCTTTGAACCGGGATAGAAACGGGTCATTGGTAATGAAGTAATAGTATTGCCCGTCAAAGCCGCCCTTATCCGTGAAGAGCCTTTTTTTAATCTTGTCTATCCGGCCTTCCTGGTAATAATGGAACCAGTCGACATTGAGACAAGGCCAATGAAAAACGTGGCTGTACTCGGCCGTGATCACGATCTGGGCTGTTTTTCCAACCCATCGGCGAACGTTCCAGAGGCGAAGCTCCATGGACTCTTCGTTTTTTCCTCTCTCTTCGCGGACGATTTTGCCGTTCACTGAGAGAGTCACAGATTGTCTGGCAAAGTCTTTTTCCCCCATAAAACTGCCACCGCTATTGAGAAAGCCAATGACGTTTTTCTTGATAACGAAAGGGGCAGATGTCAGCGTCCCCTGCGCCCTGAATTCTTGTGTTTCTCTGGCTCTGTTGCAGGCTTTGATCATGTGCCGGCCCTGATAGACGAGAGGCTTGGCGCCTCTATAGGGAACGTATTTGAGGGCGTCCTTTGGCGTAAGCTGAAAAAGGACGTCGTTTCCGGTCGCCGTCCAGTTTTCCAGCGTTCCGTTTTCAAAATCTGAATTGGGGAATAGAAGATCGGCCGAAGTGTTCCAAAAAATGGGGTTGCTGGATACAAAATCCCGGGCAAAGCAAACAAACCTGCTGTAGTCCCCTTGAAACAGGCTAAGCGTATGATGCATGATGTTGAGAAAGAATAGGAAAACAGCCAGAGGAACAAAGACGGCAATCAGGAGTTTTTTTCTGGAGCGCAGTTGTGAAACGGCGGCTTGCATAATTCTCCAGCCAAAGGCGAGAGCAGCATGTCCACGTTCATAGACACTCTTTGAGAGGCTCGGGATGATTCCGAAGTATAGCCAGAGAAGGAAAAGCCAGGAGCTTTTCAGGGAAAATAGCAGCCTGTATTGAGAAATGGCTGGAAGAAAGGCTGCGCCGATAAGAACCAGCCAGGCCGAGGAGCTAAAGACAAGAGAGAATCGACTGATGGCCGATTTTTTGGGGATCATTACAGCAGAAATCCACCCCAAGAGAAAGAGCAGGATACCCACAGCTGGCAAAAAAAGCCGCGGAATGCTCTGATACATTTTATTGATCTTGGGGATGGCGACAAAAGTAAACAAACCCGTCGAGTATCCATAGATATTTTTTATTTCCAGGTCCAGAAGCTTCCATCGCCCGCGACTTCCCTTAAGCTCGATCCTGTTGTCTGGCCAGAGATGTCTTTGGTCCAGGTCCAGAAAGTATTCTCTTGTCTTAGCCGGCTTGAGGTGGATCTCCCCGAGATCCTCGGCATTGAGCTTGACCCAGACGGTTTTCGGCTTATTTTCGCTGTTGTTTATTTTTAGCCCAAACAACAGAGGGCCGTTCGGTTTTTCTTTGGGTCCCTCGAAGTCGAGGACCAGACGTTGTCCCTCGGGAGCGAGAGTCCCCGCGGTGACTTTTTTTCTGAACTTGACAAAATCCGTGTAGATGACCTGCGAAAAGAGTGAAGTCAATAAAAAAGCCTGAAGAAAATATGCTATAAACCGCTTCGCCTTTTTTTTCATTTTTGCATGGTTCGATTCGACCCAGCGGAAAAATATATAAACAGAAAAAATCTGTCAAGTGAAAGGACGCGTCCATTCCCCTCCTTAAAGTCGGTATTCCCTAATGATCTCCGGAATAATCAGAGGCGAACTCCGGGCTGGATTGTAACAGGGTTTTTTTTATGTTATAAACACAAACCCAAGCTAGAAAGGAGTCGTCGATGGAACAATTTTATGATAACCTGGCGAGATGGGTTGACCACACGGCCTATAACATCTGGTCCTACCTTCTCTTTCTCCTTCTTGGCGTGGGTATCTGGCTCACCGTAAGAACAGGATTCATCCAGTTTCGGCGGCTTGGGGATAGTTTCAAGCTGATTTTTGCAGGATTCCTGGGGAAAAAAGCGAAAGGAAAGGAAGGGGATGTGTCTCCGTTTGCGGCTCTCTCGACTGCCCTGGCGGCGACCGTCGGAAACGGGAATATCGGCGGTGTGGCCACAGCGCTTTTCACAGGAGGGCCTGGCGCTATTTTCTGGCTCTGGATCTGCGGCCTCGTGGGGATGGCCACGAAATTTTCCGAAGCCTTGCTGGGAGTGAAATACCGCGAAAAATACCCCGATGGAAAAATTGCCGGAGGGCCGATGTACTACATAAAGAACGGGTTCAAGAACAAGAGGCTTGCTGCGGTTTTAGCTCCTGCGTTCGCCGTCTGCGGCGCTCTGGCCACGCTTTTCGGCACCGGCAACATGATGCAGGCTAACCAGATGGCCTTAGCCTTCCACAGCGAATTCGGAATTCCCAAGGCGTTGATCGGTGGCATCGTCACCTTCTTTGTGGCCCTGGTGGTTATCGGCGGCATCAAGCGAATAGGCGCCGTGGCGGCAAAAATCGTGCCGGCCATGCTGATCGTCTATTTTGTCTTCGGCTTTATCGTCATTTTTGCCCACGTCACCCATGTTCCGGACGTCTTCCTTTTGATTTTCAAGCATGCGTTCACGCCGGCCGCTGCTGTTGGCGGCTTTCTCGGAGCGACTGTCAAGCGCGGCATCCAGATGGGCTTCCGCAGGGGGCTGCTCACCAACGAGGCCGGCCTGGGCAGCGCTCCGATCGCCCATGCTGCCGCCCAGACGCCCTCCCCAGTTCATCAAGGATTGATGGGCATCGGCGAAGTTTTTATCGACACACTCATCGTCTGCACAATGACAGCGCTCATTAACTTGTCCACGGGCATGTGGCTGAGCGGCCTTAACGGAACGGCCATGACCGCTGCCAGCTTTTCCAAAGCCGTGCCTGTCGCCGGCGGGCTGGTCGTGGCTCTTTCTTCCTTCCTTTTCGGCTACACGACTCTCATCGGCTGGTACTATTATGGCGAGCAGTGCATGAAGTACCTCTTTGGTATCAAAGTCACCTATCCCTACAGAGTGATCTACGTCATCCTCGTCTTCACGGGTTCGATTATTTCTATCGAGCTCGTCTTTTACATCGGCGACATTGCCAATGCTTTCATGGCCTTCCCGAATCTGGTCGCGCTGATAGTTCTGAGCGGCACAGTGGCCGCGACGGCGAGGGAATTTTTCAGGAAGTACCCTCGGATCGAGGATTTCGATAAATAAGGATACCGAAGACGTATTGGCGGCAAGGCTCCAAAAGGAAAATTCTTTCAGCCGCCGACCCAACCGTGGCGCGATTGAAAAAAACCGGGAAATATTTGCCGTCGGCCCACGGGCCGATAAGGTCGGCATGTATTTCTTCTCTTCACTCACCCTCCACGTTCACGTGGTCTCCTCAATGATCGAGATGCTGAGGAAAATGACCGAATGGAACTAAAGTGAATCTTCCGGCTTTTGCAGGATGTAGCTCAGATAGACAGATTCGCCGGTCTTGAACCGGTTGTAGACTCTCGTTCCCCTGCAGCCGGCAAATTCCTCGAAAAATCTGGCCAAGTATTTCGGAGCTGCCTTTCGGATAAAGGCGACCTTCTGGTTATGGCTTGTTTCCAGAGCCGTGATGACATTGGCTGTGATATCGAATTTCCTGATGATAATCATCCCGGAGCGCTCCATCTGTTTTTCAAGAAGGTGAACATGCTGCCGATCGCGAAAGTCGGTGAAGAGGAAATATCCTCCTGGACGAAGGACCCGCTTGACTCCCGAGAGAAAATTGTTCATGTCGGCATAGCAGTGAGAGGATTCGACGTTTATCACGGCGTGGAATCTTTGATCGGAAAAGGGAAGGGCTTCGGCATCGCCGGCAATGAAAACCAGCCCTTGAGCCTGATAAGTTTTCCGGCAATGATTCATGGTCGTTTCTGAGGCATCAAGGCCGACAACATCTTTGGCTTTCAAGTAACGTTTGAGATAGTCCAGTCCTCCTCCCCGGCCGCAGCCGATATCAAGAATCCTGTGGCTGTCAACGTTGATCGAGCGGATGAGGTGATCGTAAAGCTGGATAAAACAGCGGTTTGGTTCGTCTGATGGATCAAGCTGCGGAGCTTCCTGAACGTCTTTTATAAAAACGTAGCCATAGTTCATGAACTTCCAGCTATCCATCTGGGCTGAGTGAGCGAGATACTGGTAGAAAAAATACTTGGAAACCTTTTTAAAACGAGGTGAGAAATTGATCAAGCGCGAGTAAACTGCAAAAAACATCGCTCTTCTTTTAAGCTCCGCACCCATTCAGAGATGAGAGGATTTTGTTAGAGAATCGAGATCCCAAAGAGGAAGTCTGAATTTCCATCAAAAATCCTCCACAGTTTATAGACTATTCATCTACTCTTGTCAATGACCGGAGAATTTAGCGACACGTGATCGAAAACGACGCCGTCCCCCTCAAACTCCCCCGCCGTGGCGCGTCTTGAGGGATCGTTCCAAAGCCAGGTTATTTACGAGACGCGCCACTGGGAAAAGAGTGAACCCAGCCACTGAGGAAAGCCACTCCAATGGCCGCGGTGAGCGAAGCTACGGCCATGCCGAAAGCAGGTAAAACGCCGAAATTTGCGATCAGAAGGGGAGATGCTGCCGTGATGAACCCGCCGCCCAGCATCGGCTCGTAGAGGATCTGCTTGAACCCGAAGGACCGCGCGGCCGGTGTTTCAAAGTGCGGGTCAGCCACGCGGAGGAGAAGCAAACCAAGGGCTGTGACGCCGGTCTGCATGCCGTACTCGGTGATGCTCCGCTCAAACCAGGCGTCCGGGAGCATCCGTGGCGCGATGAACCAGGTACAGGAGATCACCCAGGCGAGCCCCACGAGCATGAGGATGGAGAACGGCCAGAAATAGGCCAGGAACACGTCCAGCTTGATGGAAGCGATGGCTGAGACAACCAGAAAGTCGAGCGCCATCCCCAGAATCCGGTCGAATGTTCTGCGGTCAAAATAGCGGGCGAGCCCTGTCTTGAGGGCGGCAAATTGGATGATAATCCCGCCGATCATCGCCAGGGGGAAGAGAGGGAAGCTCCTGAAGAGATCTGGCTTCATGCCGGCGCTCAGGCTTTTGATGCCAGTGAGGATGAACCAGCCGATCAGGATGGCTAAGCCGACAAAAGCGGCATGAAAGGCGAAGGGCTCGAGCGCGTCTGGCGAGACGGTATTAAATGAGCCGGGAATTCTCCTTGTCTCGGGGACAAGGCCTCTATCGGATTCAAGCGCTAGTTTCTTGGGTGATTTGATAATCCTGGTGTAGCCGCGGCGGGCGGCGATGTTGATGAGAAGCATACCGAAGACGACGGCGCTAACGACCCCGACTGTAGCCGACATCAAACCGAGGTCCGAACCAGCGCTAAAAGCCAGGTCAGAGAACGCTTCTTTCATGCCTGCCGCCGTCCCGTGGCCGCCCGAGAAGCCGATTTCAAGAAGGCAGCCGAAGTAATAGGGGACTTTGAACACTGGCGTGAGCAGGACCATGGTTATGCCCAGTCCGACAACATACTGCCCCATGCCAACCAGCCAGCCATAGCATAGCTGCGGCCCTCCTTCGCGCCAGATTGTTCTCAGAGAGGGGATGGAAATTCCGAGAAACAGGCAGGCAAAAACGACGTTAATCAGCCGTCCCGGCAAGTGCGACCATGAGCTGACCATGTCTTGAGGAATGACGGAGAAGAGATACTGGCCGAAAATGCTGGGGCCAAGAACGAGCCCGATAAACCCGGCGATGATTGAAGCTGGCAGGAAGAGCCTTTGGAAGAGGGCAAAGCGGACGCGCAACCATTTGCCCAGAAGAAGAAGAACACAGAGCCAGCAGAAGTCAATCATGAATTTGGTTACTTGGGCGCCCGTGATTTCCATGCTGAGGGTCCTTGTCTGAAATCGCCAGTCAATGAAGGAATTTCTCTTCAAAAATATATGGTTGACCAAGAGAATGTCAACAGAAATTGTTTTCGCGAGCCCAAGTCCTTAAAGCCGCGTCATTGCCGTCCGGCCCATCGCCCCGGACGTCGGGCATCCCGAGAAGAAGTTCAAGCAAAGCTTTGGAGAGCCTGATCCTCTGTGTCGAAAGTCTCGATAATCTTGGTCAGCCCGGAGTAATTGAAAATGAGCCAGATCTTGCTGGTAAGGCGGGAAACTTTCAGCTTTCCGCCTTTTTCCTGGGTAGAGACGTAGGCCGCCAGGACATCGCCCACACCGTAACTATCGAGGAAATCGACCTTCTCGAAATTGAGCAGGATCTTCTTTTTGCCTGCGGCAAGCTGATCTTTAACTGAGGCCTGAACTGAGGGTGGGTTTTCGGCGGTGAGCCTGATCTCTCCAGCGAGGTCTAAGATGGTGACGTCGCCCTTTTCTCTGACTCCGAATAGCATAACTTCCCTCTCTCGCCTTATTATGGAAAATCCCGGAGGAGTTGGCAAGCGTTTTGTTATTTCTTCAAGGCAAAGGTCGTGCAGGCGGGCGCAGGCTGAAACTCGCTGAGGTCATCGGTAAAATGATTGACGCAAATTTGACTCCCTGTGTTGCTGCTGGGGTTCGCACTGGTAACTTTAAGCTGGACCACGGCGAGCGCGCCTTGGCTGTCTTTTGGAACCACACTTCCCCCGCCGGAAAATCCTCCAACCCTTAACGTGCCGGGGCTGATTTCGTTCGCGTCAACGGCTGTCCAGCCACCTGTGAGGTTGCCGCTGATGATCTCCTGGTATTGGAATATTTTCGGGTCAAAAGACATCTCTAAGCCGAAAACGCGGACTTCCCTGGAGTTTTCAGCGATGAGCACAGCGACGGCGATCGTTGTGTCACGTCCGCCTGAGGCTGGATTGCAGGCGACAAGGATCGTATTCTCTCCGAGGTTGATTGTGGCTGTCGTCGGGGTTTTTTTGCAGGCGAACAGAAAAATCACCGCCGAAATGAGTAGACAACTCCCCGAAACGAATCTCTTAGCGGCCATTTTCTTGCCCTTCCATTATAGCTTTATTCTCGTCTCGAGGGAAGCAAAAAGCCGTCTTCTCTGTTGTCTTTTCGCGAGACCAGCCCGGTAGTTTGATAAGAGGCGCTTCAACCGAGAAACTCAAAGGCTCTGTCCATGTCTTGGTGGCTGGCCACAAGGACGAGAATGTCGCCTTCCCGGATTTGAAAGTCCGCGGCTGGACTGGTGAAGGACTTTTCGTCCCAGATGACGGACCGAGAAGGTCCCCGAGAGGACCGTTTCCGCTGGCAGGCTTTACTTATCAGATGGTATGAATTATCATAATGGAAAAGTAGGTGTCTGAATGATTGAATCCACGACTGTCATCTGTATCCGCCACAAGGGCCAGGTGGCCATGGGCGGGGATGGGCAGGTCTCCATGGGCCAGACCATCCTTAAACAGACGGCCAGGAAAATCAGGCGGCTTTATAAAGACAAGGTTCTGGCCGGGTTTGCTGGCGCCACGTCCGACGCCTTCGCCCTGTTCTCCCGGTTCGAAAACAAGCTCGAGGAATACCGCGGCAACATGTCCAGGGCTGCCATCGAGCTGGCCAAAGACTGGCGGCTGGACAAGGCCCTCCGACAGCTCGAGGCGCTCCTCATTGTTGCCGACAAAGAGAGCTCCTTTCTTATCTCCGGGACGGGCGATGTCGTCGAGCCGGATGACGGGATTATCGCCGTGGGCGCCGGGGGGCCTTACGCGCTGGCTGCCGCGCGAGCTCTGATCAGCCATACCAACCTCTCAGCAAGGGAGATTGTCCTTGAGGCGATGAAAATCAGCGCGGACATCTGCG
This sequence comes from Candidatus Aminicenantota bacterium, assembly GCA_037444845.1. Taxonomy (GTDB): domain Bacteria; phylum Acidobacteriota; class Aminicenantia; order Aminicenantales; family UBA8522; genus JARYMI01. The sequence goes on from JBBILQ010000008.1 coordinate 40,896, forward strand.
TCTACACGAATGACCATATTGTCATCGAGGAGCTCTAAATGGCCGTTGCGCTTGTCAAGGCTGCCGAAAAAACCGCTGATGAATCAAGGGAAAGCGAGCTAACGCCTCAGGAAATCGTTGCCGAGCTGGACAAATTCATCATCGGCCAGAAAGCGGCAAAAAAGGCTGTGGCCATCGCCTTGCGGAACCGCTACCGCCGTCGAAAACTCCCCCCCGAGCTGGCTGATGAAATCGCGCCCAAGAACATCCTGATGATCGGGCCGACCGGCATCGGCAAAACGGAAATCTCACGCCGCCTGGCGAAACTGACCTCCTCGCCCTTCCTCAAAATCGAAGCAAGCAAGTTCACCGAAGTCGGCTATGTGGGCCGCGACGTCGAATCCATGATCAGGGATCTTGTCCGGATCTCTGTGGACATGGTTAAACAAGAAAAGATCGAGGAGATCCGGGAAAAGGCTAAAAACAATGTCGAGGAAAAGATCCTCGACCTTCTTCTCCCGCCGATGAGAAGACGAGAAAGCGCTATGGCCGACGTCGACCAAAGCCATTTCCAAGAGACGCGAGAAAAGCTGCGCAAACAGCTCAGCGACGGCCTTCTGGAGGATCGACTTGTCGAGGTTGAAGTCAAGGAGAAAGTGGCTCCTCCCTTCGAAATCTTCTCCAACACCGGGGTTGAGGAAATTGGCATCCACATCCAGGAGATCCTGCCCGGGTTTCTGGGCGGCAAGTCCAAAAAGAGAAAGGTGAAGATCAAGGAGGCCCGAGAATTCCTGACGGAAGACGAGCAGAAACGCCTTATCGATATGGATCAAGTCGCCCGGCTCGCCGTGGAAAGAGTGGAGCACTCTGGCATTATCTTCCTTGACGAGGTTGATAAGATAGCCGGACGGGAATCAGGACGAGGCCCAGAAGTGAGCCGAGAAGGCGTGCAGCGCGACCTCTTGCCCATCATCGAGGGCACAACCGTCAACACCCGCTACGGGCTTGTCCGGACCGACCATATTCTTTTTATCGGAGCGGGCGCTTTCCATGTGTCCAAGCCGGCCGACCTCATTCCGGAACTCCAGGGCAGGTTTCCCATCCGCGTCGAGCTGACGTCTCTCGATAAGGGCGATTTTATCCGTATCCTCACCGAGCCTGAAAATGCCCTGATCAAGCAGTATAAAGCGCTCATGGAAACAGAGGGCGTGCTGGTTGATTTTACCAAGGACGCGGTCGACGAGATCGCCGAGATCGCCGAGAAAGTGAACGAAGATTCGGAAAACATCGGCGCCCGGCGTCTGCACACGATCATAGAGAAGGTTATGGAAGATATTTCCTTTGCTGCCCCCAACATCAAAGAAAAACGCATCTTGATCGATAGGAAATACGTCCAGAAACAGCTCCGGGATGTCCTAAAAGACCAGGACTTAAGGCGTTTCATTCTCTGATGAAGAGGAGTTTCCCCGTCATCCTGCTTCTCTTCGTCCTCGTCTCCTTTTCCGCTTGCGGCAAGAAAGGACCCCTCTCGCCCCCTCCACTCAGGATTCCTCAGAGCGTTGAGAATTTCAGCCTGTCCCAGCGGGGTGAAGGGTTCATTCTCAGATGGACCAATCCTTCTGCTTATGTTGATGGGTCTCCGATAGAGGAAATCTCAGAAATTGAGATCTGGCTGATGGAAGAAGGCAGCAGGGGAGCTGGACAGAGAAAAATCGCCAGGCAAGAATTCGAGGACAAAGCGCGCATCATTGCCAGGATCCTCAAGCAGAACTTTTCCCTCTTTCATGAGACGGGGAAAGCGACTTCCCGCCTAATCTTTATCTATCGGCCGGAGAAAGGAATAAGGATGAAGGAAACGTACACCTTTGCCCTCAGGGTCAGGGATGAGAGGCGAAGAGTCTCTGAATTTTCTGATCCCTTCTCTATTGTGACTCAAGCTATGCCCCTGCCGCCCGTCAATGTCCGAGCCACGGTCTTTGACAATCATATCCTCCTTCGCTGGGATGCCCCCCTCAAGAGCAGCGATCAGTCCATGCCGGCTCAGGTTGTAGGATATAACCTCTTCAGGTCCTCGGATAAAGAACCACCCTTTGTCGTCAATCCTTCGCTCGTTAAAGAAATCGAGTACAAAGATACCGATTTCGCTTTTGGCCAAACATACCGCTATTTCATTCGGGCTGTGACTTCTGAGGGGCCCCCTCTCCTGGAAAGCGATGATTCAGAAGTGGTGGAAGTCTTGGCCCGGGATACATTCCCTCCGTCAAGCCCTTCGGGTCTTGCTGCTATTGCCGGGACTGATTATATCGCTTTGAGCTGGGAGGCCAGCAAAGAAGCCGACGTCGCCGGCTACAAGGTATGGCGGCAGGAAGCTGGGAGGACTGAATTCGTCTTGATTGCGTCGCTCGGTCCGGCAGATCATTCCTTTGCTGATTCGGCAGTTGAAAAGAACAAGAGATACGATTATGCTATTACTGCTCTGGACAGCGCAGGGAATGAAAGCCAGAGATCAGCGCCGGTACCCGCCGTTATCAGGTAAGAGCCTCGATGAGGATTTTTCGGTTTAGATACAGGAACAGAGTTCTCTGGGGGATTCTAAAGGAAGAGAGCATTTATCCAGTCCGAGGGTCTATTTTTGAGGATTTTCGCGTCGACGAGAAAGGCCTACCCATCGGGTCTGTCTCTCTTCTCCCGCCCGTCCGGCCGTCTAAAATTGTGGCTGTTGGGGTTAATTACAAAGACCATGCCCTGGAGATGGGACGGCCCTTGCCGGAAGAGCCGCTGCTTTTTCTCAAGCCCCCTTCAGCCGTGATTGGCCCTGGCGAGGAAATCGTTTATCCCCGTCAAGCCAAAAGAGTTGATTACGAAGGAGAAGTGGCCGTGGTCATTAAGAAAACGGCCCGGTTGTTGGCTGAAGACGACGATACAGACCCGTATGTCCTGGGTTATACCTGCTTTAACGACGTCACAGCACGGGACCTTCAACTTAAAGATGTCCAGTTCACCCGGGCCAAGTCTTTTGACACATTTGCCCCTATCGGCCCCTGCATCGCCGTCGATGTGGACCCCGGACATCTCAGGATAAAGACGTTTCTCAACGGAAAGCTGAAGCAATCATCGACCACCAAAAACTTGATTTTTTCCGTGCCCACTCTAATCAGGTTCATCTCTGGAATCATGACCCTCTGTCCAGGGGACGTTATCACCACGGGAACTCCGGCCGGCGTGGGCCCGATGATGCCAGGGGACAGGGTCGATATCCAGATCGAAGGCATCGGGACTCTCTCGAATACCGTAAAAAAAATCGAGCCTTAGGGTTAGGACCCGCAGGGCTGTTGTTTTGGTGACATAAACAGGAGGATAAAGGAGATGAAGTTTTTTCTGGATACAGCGAACCTGACCGAGATCAAGGAAGTGGCGGGCTGGGGAATCTTGGACGGCGTGACCACGAACCCCTCTCTGGTTGCCAAAGAGGACGTCAAGTTTGAGGACCTGATAAAAGAAATATGCCGGCTTGTGCCCGGGCCGGTCAGTGTCGAATGCGTGTCCACGCGAGCTGAAGAGATCATACTGGAAGCGCGGCAGATAGCCCAGCTTGCGCCGAACGTTGTCGTAAAGATCCCTATTTGCATTGACGGGTTGAAAGCAACCCGTGTCCTTTCCCAGGAAGGGATCGGCGTCAACACGACTCTGATTTTCTCCCCGACCCAGGCTCTTCTGGCTGCCAAGGCTGGCTCTCGGTATGTCAGCCCGTTCATCGGACGTCTCGATGACATTTCTCATGACGGGATGGAACTCGTGGAGCAAATCCTCGTTATCCTGGATAACTACGGGCTGGAGACTGAGGTTATTGTGGCCAGCATCCGTCATCCCCGGCACGTCGTAGAAGCCGCTCTCCTCGGCGCTGACATCGCCACGGCGCCTTACGCGGTTATGGAAAAGCTGGTCAAGCATCCGCTGACTGATATCGGTCTGGAAAAATTTCTACAGGACTGGGCAAAGGCAAAAAAATAGCAGATCTCTTGGGCAGGTGAGCATGAGCATCCAAAAGAAATTAGAAAGCCTGAGGGAAAAGAATAAGCTGTCTGAGCTCGGAGGCGGAAAGGAACGAATCCAAAAACAGCACCAGGCCGGCAAGCTGACGGCTAGAGAAAGGATCAGCGTACTCCTGGACGAGGGATCCTTCGAGGAAATGGACAAACTGGTCGTCCACCAGAGTCACGATTTTGGCATGGAAAAAAAGAGGATCTATGGTGACGGTGTGGTCTCGGGCTACGGCCGCATTGACGGTCGGCCGGTTTTTGTCTTCGCCCAGGACTTCACTGTTTTTGGGGGGTCTTTGAGCGGCGCCAACGCGGCCAAAATCGTCAAGATCATGGATTTGGCCATGAAAATCGGCGTTCCCGTGATCGGCCTCAACGATTCCGGCGGTGCCCGGATTCAGGAGGGAGTGGCCAGCCTGGGAGGATACGCGGACATTTTTCTGAGGAATGTCCTGGCATCGGGCGTCATTCCCCAGATTTCTGCCATCATGGGTCCCTGCGCCGGCGGGGCTGTGTATTCGCCCGCGATCACTGATTTTATCATCATGACCAAAGAGGCGAGCAATATGTTCATCACAGGCCCTGAGGTCATCAAGGCCGTCACTCACGAAGAAGTCACCATGGAAGAACTCGGCGGGGCCGAGACCCATAATGTCCTGAGCGGAGTCGCCCACTTCGCCGCCGAAAATGAGCAGCATGCGTTGGCCCTGATTCGGGAGTTGCTGTCTTTCATCCCCAATAACAACCTGGAAAGTCCTCCAGAGAAGGAGAGCTCAGATCCCTGGGACAGAGTCAGCGAAGACATCGATTTCTTGGTTCCAGACGATCCTTATCAGCCCTACGACATCCGAAAGGTCATCCGGGAAGTCGTCGATGACAACTATTTTTTTGAGGTGCAAGCTGAATATGCCAAAAACGTTGTCATCGGGTTCGGCCGTTTGGCAGGAAAACCTGTGGGGATCGTGGCCAACCAGCCGGACCATCTGGCCGGGGCCCTGGACATCAACGCCTCTGTCAAGGGAGCGCGTTTTGTCCGCTTTTGCGACGCGTTTAATATCCCTCTCATCACCTTCGAGGATGTCCCCGGGTTCTTGCCCGGAGTCGACCAGGAACACGGAGGAATCATTCGCCATGGGGCAAAGCTTCTCTACGCTTTTGCCGAGGCCACCGTGCCCAAGATCACCGTGATCACAAGGAAAGCTTACGGAGGGGCCTACTGCGTCATGGCCTCCAAACACATCCGGGCGGATATCAACTATGCGTTTCCGACAGCCGAGATTGCTGTCATGGGGCCCGAGGGCGCTGTAAAGATCGTTTACGGGAGGGAATTGGAGGGGACGGAAGAATCGTCATCGATCATCCAGGATAAGATCGCCGAATTCAGAGAAAAGTTTGCCAACCCTTATGTGGCGTGTGAAAAGGGTTATCTGGATGAAGTCATCGAGCCGCGTCTTACAAGACAAAAGCTCGTCGGCGCTCTGCGCCTGCTGGAGAACAAACGGGATAAAAATCCCCCAAGGAAGCACGGTAACATCCCGCTGTAGGGGGATGGGCCGAGTGGAAAGATGAGCCGTATGTTCAAAAAAATTTTGATCGCTAACCGTGGCGAGATCGCTGTCCGGGTCATCCGCGCCTGCCGAGAGATGGACATCATCCCAGCGACTGTCTATTCGGCTGCGGACCGCCGGGCCCTTCATGTAAGACTTGCAGAGGAGGCTTATGACATAGGGGACGCCAAGCCAGCGGAGAGTTATCTCAACATCGAGAAGATTGTGGACGTAGCCAGACGCTGCGGAGCTGAAGCCATTCACCCCGGCTACGGCTTCCTGGCCGAAAACCCAAGGTTCGTCAAGATGTGCGAGGAAAAAGGAATCGTCTTTATCGGACCTCCCTCAAAACCCATGGAAACAATGGGCGAGAAAACGTCCTCACGCCGGGTTATGCTCGAGGCTGGAGTGCCGATTATCCCCGGGACTCTTGAATCGATCAAGGATGAACCTGATGTCAAGAAGCGAGCCCGGGAAGTGGGTTTTCCGCTCCTTCTCAAAGCCTCAGCAGGTGGAGGAGGCAAAGGATTGAGGCTGGTAAGGGAGGAAAGCGACCTGCTTTCCGCCTTCAAGCTGGCACAGTCGGAAGCCCTGTCCAGCTTCGGCGACCCGACCGTCTACATCGAGAAATACATCGAAGAGCCTCATCACATTGAAATCCAGATTCTGGCCGATCATCATCGCCATGTCGTTTATTTGGGAGAACGAGAATGTTCCATGCAACGGCGCTACCAGAAGGTCCTGGAAGAGACGCCATCCCCGTTTCTTGATGAAAGAACGCGCCGGGCCATGGGCGAGACGGCAGTGAAAGCAGCAGTTAGCATCGGCTACCGGAATGCCGGGACGGTCGAGTTTATCGTTGATAGAGAAAGAAATTTCTATTTTTTGGAGATGAACGCCCGGCTTCAGGTGGAACATCCGATCACCGAGATGGTGACGGGCATCGATCTGGTGAAATGCCAGGTTGAGATTGCGGCCGGGAAGGCGTTGCCGTTCGCGCAGGAAGAGATCAGACCTCAGGGGTTTTCTATCGAATGCCGGATCATGGCGGAGGACCCTTTCAACGGCTTCATGCCTTCACCGGGAAAGATTATCTTCCTCCACACGCCGGCCGGACTGGGAGTGAGGGATGACAGCGGCGTTTACGAAGGTTACGAGGTTCCGCTGGATTATGACCCGCTCCTCTCCAAGCTCATCACCTGGGGAAAGACAAGAGAGGAGGCCATCCGCCGGATGCTGCGGGCGCTGGCAGAATACCAGGTTTACGGCATCAAGACGACCATCCCGTTTTTTAAAAGAATCCTTCTCCACCCGCAATTCTTGGCCGGCCGGTATAACACCCATTTCATCGCTGACCTCGAGAGAGAATCGGATAGAGAAAACCCCGAAGAAGAGACGGCCGCTCTGATCGCGGCTGGGGTTAAGAGCTATCGGGATTCTCAAGGCCTTGCCGGGCCGCCGGCCAAGGGCAAAGAGAACCCGTGGAAAATCCAGGGAAGGATCCAGAACTTGGCCAACAGGTTGTGAGATGAACTTTTCATTCTGGCTGGAACAGAAGGAATACAGAATCAACGTCGAAGAGAGGGCTAAACATAACCTTCGTGTTGCTGTTAATGAGAAAGGCTTCGATGTCTCGGTTGATTGCATCGGCAAAAATGAGCTTCTCCTGAAAATAGACGGCCGAGTCTACAACGTTGTCGTCAACTCCGATTCTCTCTCCCATTCGGTCTATGTCAACGGCAGGCTGTTCAAGATCGAGAAGCGGTCAGCGCTTGAAATCCTGAAGGGAGAGAAGGGAAGGTCGAAGAAAAGAGAAATCAAAATCAGCATGCCCGGCCGGGTCGTTCAGGTCATCGCCCAAGAAGGGGAGGAGGTCCAAGAAGGCCAGGCCATTCTGGTCCTCGAGGCGATGAAAATGCAGAACGAAATCAAATCTCCTCAAGCGGGAAAAATCAGCCAGATCCGTGTCCAAGCCGGGGATTATGTCGAGGCAGGCGCCGTTCTTTTTGATGTTGAATGAATGGCCTGCCCGCGGCCTGCTTTTAGGGGGAGAAAATTTATTTTTTAAGCTGATAGTGGTATATTGAATAACGCTCCAATATGACCAAAAAAAGGCTCCGGGCTCTTGTCGCCTTCATCGTTTTGGCGGTCATCCTGCTCAGCGGGGGAATTTATCTCCGCAATTTTTTTCTCTCTCAAGCGAGGAAAAGAATCCAGTCTGTGGTTAACTATGAGCAGGCCCATCTCAGGTTTTTTCCTCTTTCGGTTGTCCTCGATAATGTCCAGACCGTCTCTCCATCTCCCTTTTTTTCGGCCAAGCGGATAGTTGTTGAGCTTCCCTTTGCCTCACTGTTCAAGAGTGAAAAGCCACTGACGATCTCCATCGACCAGCCGGTCGTCCGGGTCATGGCCGGAGCAACCGAGCCTGGACACGGCCGCACGGCCGGGATTTCGCTGAGCCTCCCTTTTGCTCTTGAAAGAGCTCTTCTCAGAGGAGGAGAGTTCTATTACGGAGGGGCTAACGTCCAGTTTCAGGCTGGAGGAATCCAGGCTCTTCTCCAGCGAAAGGGAGAAGGCTTTTCTTTGAGGATGGAAATCGATCACAGTTCTCTCCTGCTTAATCCGGACAGGATGCCTCTCCGGGGAAAGATGAAGCTGAATCTTGAGAACAGGGGAAACAGACTCCTCGTGAACAGGTTCGTCCTGGACGGCCCTGAAGTCATCATTAAGGCGAAAGGAACCCTGACAAACCCGCGCAACCCAGAGGGGACTCTTCAGGTTTCATTCAAGACAGGGATGGATGCCCTGTCTGGGATTCTTAAAATTCCTTTCCGCTGGAAGGGAAGGACTGAAGGCAGAGGAGAGATCGTCAGGGTAAAGGATGAGATCACATACACGACGTCCTTTTCGAGCGAAAGCTTACGGTTGAACGAAATTCCTCTGGAGAAGGCGCGGGGACGTGTTGTCTACGCGTTGAAGAGCGGCTTTTCCGTGGACATGGCGATCCTGAAAAAGTCGGGGCTGCGGGAGGAAATAAGAATCAGGTCTGAAGCAGGAAAAACGAGCGGAGACTTGAGAGGTTTTCACCTCGATCCTGTGCTTTCTTATTTCTTCCTGCCTTGGCCGGTCCGCTCAGCCGTCTGGGGGAACTTTAGCATAGACGACAGACAGCTCGTTGCAGATTTTGAATTCAGGGAGGAAGCTTTCACGGTCGAGGCTGAAAGGTATCCGTTTCGGGGGCCGGCTCGATTCACCTGGGACAGGAAGCGGGATATAGCCTTCTCGCTTCCTCGGCTGGAGACGAGCTTTGGCCTGATGGATGTTAACGGGAAGGTGTCTGTTGGCGGTCCCATCGATGTATCAATCAAGGGCGATTTTACCGATGTCAAGATGGCTCGCGAGTTTACTTCTGTCGTGATGTCAAACCCGTTCAACATACCTGAGATCAGGGGAGCGGGCAGCGTCACGACGCAGATCGGCGGGACTTACTCCGATCCCCGGGTGAGGCTGGATTTCGTCCTATCGCCCGCCGGCTTCGCTAATTTCGACCTCGCCTCTTGCCAGGGATTTGTTGAGCTGGTTCAGGGCGCGACGGCTGGGCAGGTCAGGTTTGATGACCCTTCCTACAGAGGAGAGCTCACCCTTCTTTCAAACCCGAACGAGCTTGATGTCCAAATCAAACTGGCCGAAGGAGCTGCGGAGAAAATTCTCCCTCGCCTGAACATCGGACTTCCTCTTCGAGGAGCGACTTCCGGGTATTTCCGGGTTAGCCAAAAGGATCGGACCTTTCGGGTTGAAGGAAGGTTTTCCAGCTCCCGGATGAAGTTCGGGTTTGCAGACCTCAGGTCAGTGGCGGGAAGGTTAAGTTGGGAGGACGGGATTTTCTCTTTTCCCGAGCTTGCTTTCGATTTTTATGGCGGCAAAGTTAAAAATATATCACGCCTGGATTTTGCCAAAGGCCTTATTGAGATCAATCTGGCCGCGGAAAACCTGGACCTTTCGTCCATCAGTCGGCGGCTGGCGGGACAAATTTCTTTTGACTTTCAGGGCCAGGGGAGGCTCGGTGGAGAAATTGCATCGGGCAGGCTGGGCGTCAGGAACTTGCACTGCGCGCCCCTTCAAACCATGGAGGCTGAGGGTGAGCTCAAGCTGAGCGTTGCCGACAGGATCATTGGCTTAAAGGTCAAGGGAAATTTCTTGCCCGGACAAAACGATTTTTCTGTCGAGGCAGGAATTCCCTTGTCTGGAGAAAACATTTCTTTTGACATCAAGGGCGGTTTTTCCAACCTCGACCTGTTGCTGCCCTGGAAGGGAGTTATGGGCAAGGTCAACTATCTGGCTGAAGTCCGCGGCCTTCCCGCTTCCCCGCGCCTGGACGGGGCTGCAGATTTTCAGGGACCTCTCCTTCCCTTCCCCCGGTTTGCTCAGGCCCTGACCGACTACACAGGTCTCGTTTTTGTTCAGAATAATAGAGTTTCGGTCCGTTCCTTCAAGGCGAAGTTAGGAGGAGGAAACCTCCAGGGCGCGGGAGAGATCCTGCTGGGGAAACGAGGGGTTGACAGTATCCGCTTTAATCTCGACGGCGAGGATTTGTTGCTTTCCCCGCTGGAGAGAACGAGGGTGCTGGCCGATGCCTCGTTGAGGCTGGTCAAGGATAACGGCCGCTTCGTTTTGGAGGGGAATATTGATACGGAAAAGCTTTCCTGGCGCCGGGAAATCTTTGAAAAGCTGGCTTTTTCCTCGAGTCCCTATCCCGAGACGGGAAGGGAGCCGGGCATTTTTGATGATCTCACGCTCAATATCCGGCTGAAGGCAGAGGATAATGCGTGGATGGAAAACTCCTTGGGTCGGATTAGAGGTCGGTTTGATCTGACGGTCACAGGGAGCGTCAAAGCGCCGATCGTCTTAGGTGAAATAGAGGCTCTTGGAGGAGAAGCGTATTTTCAGGACAGAAAATTTCAGGTCCTGAGGGGACGCGTCAGCTTCTACAACCCGGCTGCGATGGAGCCCTACCTCAATTTCCGGTGTGAAACGCACGTCAAGGATTTCCGGGTGACACTCAACCTGACGGGCCTTGCCAGTCAGGTCAGGCCCGAGTTTGCTTCCTCTCCTCCTTTGCCCCCGGAGGATGTTTTGGCCCTGCTGGCTTTGGGAGAGGCATTTAAGAGGCCGTACTCCACGGAAACCAGCGCCCAGATGAGCACGGCCTCGTTGTTGTCTTTCGAGCTCACGGAAGAGGCCCAGAAACGGGCGGAAAGACTTTTCAGCCTGGACCGGTTTCGGATCGACCCTTTTCTCATGGGCTCCTCGGCAGAGATGACCGCTCGCCTGACCGTGGGGAAGAAGATTTCGCGCGACTTCTCCATCTATTATTCGACAAATTTAACCAGGCAGACAGAAGAGATTGTCCGCCTGGAATGGGACCTGAGTAACGAATTTTCTTTAGTGGGCACGCGAAATGAATTGGGAAGAATCAGCTTTGACTTCAAAATCCGAAAAAGATTTTAGGGGCCAAGACGGGAACCTTCGGGTCTTCTTGGCCCATCTCAGCGCGGCTTCGTTTATCCTGTTTTTTCTTCTTTCCTTCGCGTTCGCCCAGAAGAACGAGCCCCCGCTTATCTCGGGAGTTGAGGTCTGGGTCGATGACCTTCCCGCCAGCGACGAACTGAGGGGTTTGATCTCAGCTAAAGAAGGAGAACCGTATTCCTTAAAGACCGTCACCGAGAATGTCAAACAAGTCTGGAAGGCGGGCCTTTTTTCGGATGTCCACGTGATCAAGATTGGTGAAGATCCGGTCCTGTTGAAGTTCATGCTGACGAGAAGGCTTCATGTTCGGGAAATCCACTTCCGAGGTCCCAAAAGCTTATCCGGGAGGAAGCTAAAAGAGAATTTGTATTCATTTCGCTCAGACAGCGCGTTTTCAGAAGAAAAACTCGTTCGGGCACAAGAAGAGTTGAAAAGAGCTCTGAAACAGGAAGGCTATTTCCAACCAGACGTGAAAACGGCGGTGAGAAGGCGGCCGGACGTCCCTGAGGTGGACGTGACGTTCACGATCTCTGCCGGAGAAATGTTTATCATCAGGAATATTGACATTGTCGATGCCGGAGGCATCCCCGCAGGAGAGATCAAGAAGAAGATGAAAAGCCGGGAAGGAGATGTCTACATCCCATCGCGGTTGGAGGGCGACCTCATCAGGCTCAAAGACCTCTATTTTTCGCGTGGATACAGACGGGCGGAAGTCAATCTGGCAGAGGAAAAATTCGACCAAGCCACGAGATCCGTCGACCTTGGGCTGAAAATAACTCCCAACGAACGGATCGAGGTTGTCATCAAAGGAGCGGAGATACCCGTAAGCCTTGTCGAACCGATATGGGAGGAAAGGATTTTTGAAGAGTGGGGAGTGACTGAAGGAGAGTCCAGAATCCTGACCTACCTGAGAGACAAGGGATTCATCTTTGCTTCGGTGACGTCGTCGGTCGAAAAGACGGAATCAGAGATCCGGGTTATTCATTTAGTCAACTCCGGCCAAAAACATAAGATCAAGGAAATCCGGTTTGAGGGGGTTCATTATTTTACGCCCGACGAAATAAAGGAAGAGTTGGGCATTGTCGAGCGTATCCTTCTGTTCCGGCTGCTTGACGGGAAAAGAGTCTTTGAGCTGCCGGGTGACATCCGGTCTTTTTACCAATCCCGGGGTTTTGCCGATGTCCAGGTCGATTTACATTTTGTCAGGGGAGATAAGGATTTGACGGCTGTTTTTTATGTCCACGAAGGAAAGCAGCAGATCATTAAAGAAATCGCCATCAGGGGGGCGGTTTTATTCGAACAGGAGACGCTCAGGAGTCAAATCAGCCTGGTTGAGGGCGGTCCCTATTTCCCGCCTGATGTTCAGAGGGAAGTCCAGAAACTGGAAGTATTTTACCAGAATGAGGGAGTCAGGGGCACCATAATCGAGGCTCAAGCCGAAGGTTTGGAAGACAATCTTTTCCGGGTTGTCTTGAATATCCAGGAAGGACGCCGGACAAGAATCGGGAACCTCATCATTTCCGGGAACTCCGTCACCAAGATGAGCGCGATTCTAAGAGAACTGAAGTTTCAAGAAGGCGATTATGCCTCTTATGGCTCGATCGTTGCCTCCAAGCGAAACCTGGAAAACCTTGGCATTTTTTCGGAAGTAAAAATCGAAGAGATTCCGATAGCCGGCGAAAAGGAGAGCCTGGTCATCACGGTTCGCGAAGGGGAGAGAAACTATGTCGGTCTGGGAGTGGGGATCGAGACCAAGAATGAGCCATGGAAGTCTGCTCTTTTTGACGTCAGTCTCAGGCCGAGAGGAACGGCTGAGTTCATGAGGAGCAATGTTTTCGGCAGGGCGGCCCATCTCAGCTTTGTCAGCCAGTTCAGCCTGGCTGAAAAAAGGGCGGTCATCACCTGGGAACAGCCGTACTTCCTTTTTGATTTTCCTCTTGAGACGTACATGAACGCCTGGATAGAAGAAGAGGATCGGCAGAGTTTCGGGCTCGAACGGGAAGGTCTCAGCCTGTCGTGGATAAAATCCGTCTCCCCTCACATGACCTTGCTGGCCACTCTGAGATATGCCAGGACAACGCTGACTTACTTGAAAATAACTCCTTCTCAAATTGACCGCCAGTTCTATCCCTATTCGACGACATCGGTATTTTCAAGTTTCATCCGGGAGAAGAGGAACGACCCGTTTAACCCGGAAACAGGGCATTTTTCCAGCATGGCTTTGGAATGGGCCTTTCCTCTTTTTGAGACAGAATCCGACTTCCTGAAGGCCGTGCTCAAGCATCAGCGCTTTTTTAGACTCGTCCCCGGAGTGAATTTCAGCTCAACCATTCGTCTGGGTCTCGGCATGGGCAAAATGCCTATCCACGAGCGTTTTTTTGCCGGAGGGAGCAATTCGTTTCGCGGCGAAGAATTTGATGAACTCGGACCGAAGGACCCTTCTTCGGCCAGGCCGATCGGCGGAAAGGCCGTCCTTTTGCTTAACATCGAACTAACCTTTCCGATCGTCTCTTCCTTGTCGGATCTGGCAGGGGCTGTTTTTTACGACACGGGCAATGTCTTCTACAACCGAAGCGACTTCGACTTGAAGGACTTTGAACATGCGCTTGGTCTCGGGTTGCGCTACCGGACTCCGCTCGGGCCGGTGCGCCTTGAACTCGGCTGGAACCTGAGCGATTCCGGCCGAAGAGGAAGGCCTTTGGCTTTTATCACCATCGGTCATGTTTTCTAAGAAGAATCTGCTTTTTGCCGGCGTGATCTGCTTGATCTCGTTTATCGTCTCTGTTTCCGGCCCTGGTTTTTCCCAAGTTGTTGACTGCATCGCGGCCAAAGTCAACGCGGACATTATCACTCTGTCCGACATCAGGATTCTTCTGGCGTTTGGCATCGGGAAGGGAGAACCCGGGAGGGTGGGCGCCCAGACTCTTCAGCAGACTCTGGAGCAAACGGTCAACAGGAGAGTGGTGATCGAACTCGTCCCGGAGAACATCGTTGTATCAGCCGACGAAGTTGACCAACAGCTCCAGAGGTTAAGGGAAAACCTTGACCCCGGGGAATGGCAACAAAAGTTAGATGAGTTTGGGCTAAAAGAAGACGATCTAAAAGCGTACTTGAGAGAAGTGCTCGTCTATGATAGAATCATATCCCTTCGTTTCAGCCAAAGCGCTGCAGTCAGTCTCAAGGAGATCGAAAATTATTATAAAGACGTTTATCAGCCCGCTCAAAAAGTCAGGGGCGAAGAGCCTAAGCCAATGATCCAAATTCTCGATGACATAGAATCAGAGATCAGGAAGGAAAAGATGGAGAAACAGATCTCTGTGTGGATAAAGAATCTCCGGCAACAGGCTGAAGTCTCGATCAATCTTCGTTGTCTTGAGCAGGCCTGGCCGCCTGGAGAAAAGCGATGAGTCTCGTCGCCTATCTCTTCCCCGGCCAGGGATCGCAAAAGGTGGGCATGGGGAGAGATTTTTTCGAGGGTTCTTCCTTAGCCAGGGAGATTTTTGGCCTGGCGGATGACATCCTCGGGTTTAAGATCAGCCAGATTTGTTTTGAAGGTCCGGAAGAGACACTGAGGTTGACTCCCAACACCCAGCCGGCTCTCCTCACGGTCAGCACCATTGCTTTCCGGATCCTGGAAAGACCTCCGGACATCGCAGCGGGTCACAGCCTGGGTGAGTACTCTGCTCTTGTCGCAGCAGGCGCCCTGCGGTTTGAGGATGCACTCCGTCTTGTCCATAAACGGGGCTTGTATATGCAGGAGGCTGTTCCTGTGGGAGTGGGAGCCATGGCTGCGCTCGTCGGGGCTTCATTTGACGACGTCCAAAAGGCCATCGGTCAGGCCAGAAAAGGAGTTGTCGAAATCGCTAACTGGAACAGCCAGGACCAGGTTGTGATTGCGGGACACAAAGAAGCCGTGGAAGAAACGCTGGGCCTGATCAAAGGAGTGCGGTTCGTGATGCTGCCGGTTAGCGCGCCCTTCCATACGTCCTTGATGAAAAGCGCCGAGGAGAAGCTGGCCGCAGACTTGGATGCCGTGGAATTCAGGGCCCTGGACTTTCCGGTCATCACCAACGTGGCCGCGAAAATTATCCGTCAGGCTGAAGAGGCGCGCGAGTCTCTCAAGCGGCAAGTTAGCCGTCCTGTGCTCTGGCACGATTCCATGGTCAAGCTTGGCCAGGAAGGAATGAGGACAGCGGTTGAAGTGGGACCGGGAAAGGTCTTGGCCGGGTTGATGAAACGGATCAGCCGGGGCTGGCCTCAGCCCCTGACGTTGGTCAACGTCGAAGACCAGGAATCCCTGGCCCAATGCAGGGAGACCCTGTCAGGTTCGGCTTGAGACGACAGCCCGGCCAAACCTCAAGGAGTATTCCGCAGCTGAAACGACGGCCACCAGGATGACCAGCCAGAGCCCAACCCGAGAGAGGATGAAAAGCGGGCCCAGTATTTTCTCCCCTAAAAGCAACAAATAAATCGTGAATGTCTCCAGGATCATCTTGATCTTGCCGAGGACAGAGGCCGGGATGTTGATCCCTTTAGATGCAGCCATGGCCCGGAATCCGCTCACGGCCATTTCCCGGCCGATGATAATCACGGCCATCCAGGCAGGCACCGCTCCCATCTCAACGAGGCAGATAAGGGCCGAGGCAATCAACAATTTGTCTGCGGTCGGGTCCAGGAGCTGACCCAGAACAGTCGTCAGCCTTTTTCTTCTGGCCCAGAATCCGTCCAGCATATCCGTGAGGGTGGCGATGAAGAAGATGGCAAAGGAAACAAGCTCTTTTCCCCGGAAGTTCGAAAGAAGCACGACGACCAGGATGGGGATGGCAGCGATGCGGAGGGATGTCAGAACAAGAGGCGCATTCATTTTTTCGACATATACTATACCCCTTTTGGGTTGTCAATTTGAAAAAACAGATAGCTCCGGGTATAGTTGGAAAGACGATGCCCAAGGACAATCTGACCACTCCGATGATGGTGCAGTACCTGCGCATCAAAAAGCGCTTTCCCGATGCTATCCTTTTTTTCCGGCTGGGTGATTTTTACGAGATGTTCTACGAGGATGCGCAGATAGCCTCGCCGATTTTAGAGATCGCCCTGACCTCCCGCCAGAAAGTACCGATGTGTGGAGTTCCTTATCATGCTGTGAACTCCTACCTGGCAAAGCTTCTTAAGCAAGGTTTCAAGGTGGCCGTCTGCGAGCAGGTCGAAGACCCCAAGGCGGCCAAAGGGGTGGTCAAGCGCGAAGTGGTCAAAGTCCTGACCCCCGGGACGGCCATCGAGGTCGAGCTCGAGAGCGCGAAGGAAAACGTCTTCATCGCCGGCCTGCACCTGGACAAAGAAGGCTGGGGACTGGCTCTCATCGACCTGGCTTCTGGAGGAATAAACGCAACAGAAGGACGAGTCGATGAGATGAAAATCCTTGCCGACGAATTCTTTCGCGCCGCGCCCAAGGAGGTCGTCTTTGCCGAAGGCCAGGAAGAAAGGGTTGACTCCCTCGCCGCTCGCAGCACCGTGCCTGTTTTTCTCAAGAGCCCTGTCGAGAGCTGGACGTTTGACTTGGCTCACGCAGAAAACGAGCTCAAGAATCATTTCAAGGTGTCTTCCCTGGCCGCGTTCGGTCTGGAGGACAAAAACAGGGCCGCCACAGCGGCCGGAGCCCTCCTCTATTATCTCAAAAAAATAAGGAAAGATTCTCTGGCCCTTGTCGGGCGACTTTCTTATTTTCACTCCAGCCAGGCGATGATGCTCGACGCCACGGCCATCAAGAACCTGGAGGTGTTGAGAAACCTCAGGGATGGGAGGGTTAAGGATTCGCTCCTCGATACAATTGACTACACGGTGACATCGATGGGGGGGAGGCTGCTCAAGGCCTGGCTCCTCCATCCTCTCCTTGCGAGCGCCGCGATTCAGGAGCGGCTCGATGCGGTCGAGGAATGGATCAAGCAACCCGTGGAGAGGCAAGAACTTCGGGAGAGCCTCAAGGGCATCCTCGACCTCGAGCGCCTGACAGGAAAGATATCCCTGGCCGCAGCCCATCCACGCGATTTCATTGCTCTCAAGAGATCGCTTCTTCCGCTGCCGAAAATAAAAAGTTTGCTGACCCCGCTTGTGTCCCGATTGAACGCCGATATTTTCTGCCAGTGGGATAACGGCCAAGATATTGTCGAGCTCATTGACAGGGCGATCATGGATGAGCCGGCTTTCCTGCTGACCGAAGGCGGCATCATAAAGGACGGCTACGACGGGGAACTCGATGGCCTGAGGGAGATCAGCCGGTCTGTCAAGACGGTCATCTCGCTTCTCGAGAAAAAAGAGCGAGAGAGGACGGGCATCTCTTCGCTCAAAGTCCGGTACAACAAAGTCTTCGGCTATTATATCGAGGTCACAAGACCCAACCTGCCTCTGGTGCCTCCCGATTACATGAGAAAACAGACTCTGGTGAGCTCGGAGAGGTTTCTCACGCCGGAGCTCAAGGACTATGAGGAAAAAGTCCTGACCGCCGACGAAAAGATATCCGCGCTCGAGCTTCGGCTTTTTGTCGAGGTCAGGGAGAAGATTGCCAGCGAGACGGAAAGGCTTCAGCGCATCGCGGCGGCCGTTTCACGGCTCGATGTCCTGTCTTCCCTGGCTGAGCTGGCCGCTCAAAGGAATTATCGCCGTCCTCTCGTTGATGATGAAGACAGGATTTTGATCCGGGAAGGGCGACATCCCGTCATTGAAAAAACCACTGGCGAGCCGTTCATCCCCAACGACACCTTGCTCGACCGGGGTGAAAATCAGATCTTGATTGTGACCGGGCCGAACATGGGAGGAAAATCAACATACCTCAGGCAGGTGGCGCTCATATGCATCCTGGCTCAGGCGGGCTCTTTTGTGCCTGCCGCAGAGGCGAAGATCGGGGTTGTCGACCGCATCTTTACGCGGATCGGAGCGATGGACTTCTTGAATGTCGGTCAGTCAACCTTCATGGTCGAGATGTTAGAGACGGCCAACATCTTGAACAACGCCACTTCTCGCAGCCTCATCCTTCTCGATGAGATCGGCCGGGGGACGAGCACTTTCGATGGGCTGAGTATCGCCTGGGCAGTGGCCGAGTATCTCCATGAGAGAGAAGACATTCTGCCAAAAACCCTTTTTGCCACTCATTATCATGAACTGACGGACCTGGCCCTGACCATGAAGCGGATAAAGAACTGCCACGTCTCGGTTAAGGAATGGAAGGACGACATCGTCTTCCTCAGGAAAATTATCCCAGGCCCCTCTGATCAGAGCTACGGTATTCATGTCGCCAAACTCGCCGGTATCCCTCGGTCGGTCATCGAGAGGGCCAAGGAAGTTCTTTTCAACCTGGAGAAGCTCGAACTCGACGAGAGCGGCCTGCCCCGCCTTGCCTATCGATCAAGGCGCAAAAGGGATAAAGCCCAGCTCCTTCTTTTCAAGGAGGAGAGGGAGCAGGAGAAGCTCCGGGAAATCAGGGAGGAGATCGACTCCTGTGACCTCTCTCAGTTGACCCCCCTTGAAGCTCTCAATTTTTTGAATGAGCTAAAAGAAAAATTCAAGGAATTCGGCCGGGAATAAATGACATTCCGGCGGATACGTTTCTTCAGTAGGAGTCTGATTCGTCCTCGACGTCGAGTTCTTCCTCTTCCTCCTCCTCGTAGTCTTCCTCATAAGCGTGCTCCTCCTCTTCGTAAGGAGCTTCGCCGGTCTCTTCCTTGCGCTGCTCTAAGGCCATGTCAAACTCGTCTCTGTCCTCGTAACGGCGCAAGTAATTGGCTGCCGAGTCGCTGTAGCAAAGCTCAAGATAGTCGTCCTCGATAATGCAAAAAATGGACATGCTGTGGCCGGTCTGGAGATTCCCGACTGTCTCCACTACTTCCGCCTTCTTCTTGAGGGCATCCAACGTCAGCCAGCTCATGATTTCAATCTCTTCCATGACCCACTCCGAAGAAATTAAAGGAAGTTTTTTGTTAATTGTCAAGAGAAATATTTTTCCGCTTTTCTTCCCTTAACGGGGAGTTTTTTGGCATACTTATAGGAAGGAGCATGAGAACATGAGAGGGGATAAATTCACCGTGATGTCGCAGGAAGCCTTTCACTTGGCCCAGAGGAAAGCGGAAGACCTGGGCCACCAGGAGGTGAGACCCGAGCACCTGCTGTGGGCCTTCCTCAGCCAGGAAGAAAACGTTGTCCCGGCTGTGCTCGCCAAACTCGGCGCCAACCCGGCGAAGATCCGACGCGATCTCGAAGAAGCGCTGGCCAAGATGCCCAAGGTGCACGGCGGGGAAGTCTACCTTTCCTCATCGTTGCGCCAGGTCATGAATGAAGCGCAAAAAGAAGCAGACAAATTGAAGGATGAATATATTTCAACTGAACATCTTCTTATGGGCATGCTCAAGGCTATGTCGGGCCAGGCCGGACGCATTCTCGAGGCGAACGGCGTGAGCGAAGACGCCGTGATGAAGGCTCTGGCCTCGATTCGAGGGACACAGCGGATTACAGACCCCCAGCCCGAGGGCAAATACCAGGCGCTCGAGAGGTATGCTCGAGAGCTCACAGAGTTGGCTGGCCAGGGAAAACTGGATCCGGTCATCGGCCGCGAGGAGGAAATCCGGCGTGTCATCCAGGTTCTGTCGCGCCGCACCAAGAACAACCCCGTGCTCATTGGCGAAGCAGGGGTTGGGAAAACGGCTGTCGTTGAAGGGCTGGCTCAGCGGATTGCCAATGGAGATGTGCCGCAATCTTTGAAGAACAAACGGCTCATCGCCCTGGATATCGGGGCCCTGGTGGCCGGCACAAAATACAGGGGAGAATTTGAAGACAGGCTTAAAGCGATTCTCAAGGAAATCAAGGAGGCGGGCGGAGGGATCGTCCTGTTCATCGACGAGCTGCACACGATTGTCGGCGCGGGCGCCGCTGAAGGAGCCGTAGATGCCTCGAACATGCTCAAGCCGGCTTTGGCCAGGGGAGAGCTCCGCTGTGTGGGGGCGACCACCCTCAATGAATACAAGAAGTATATCGAAAAGGACGCTGCTCTGGAGCGCCGGTTCCAGCCCGTCTTCGTGGACGAGCCATCGGTCGAGGAGACGATTTCCATCCTCCGCGGTTTGAAGGAGAAATACGAGCTCCACCATGGTGTAAAGATCAAGGATTCGGCCCTCGTGGCCGCGGCCACTCTTTCCAATCGCTACATTTCCGGGCGCTACCTGCCCGACAAGGCTATCGACCTTATCGACGAGGCCGCCTCACGCATCCGGATTGAAATCGACAGTATGCCGGAGGAAATAGACGAGTTAGAGCGCCGCATCCTCCAGCTTGGAATCGAGAGGCAGGCTCTCAAGAAAGAAAATGACGCCGCTTCCCGGGAGCGGCTGGATAAGCTGAATCAGGAGCTGGCCGAGCTTGGAGAAAGAAGCGCTTTCCTGAAAGCCCGCTGGCAGAAAGAAAAGGACCTGATCGAGGCCATGAACAAGCTCAAGGAAAAGCAGGACGGCCTTAAGGTAGAGGAACAGAACGCCGAGCGCCGAGGGGACCTGGAAAAAGCGGCAGAAATTCGTTACGGGAAGCTCATTGAAATCGCCAATGAGATGGACAAGATATCGAACGAGCTGGAAGAAGTTCAAGAAAAAGGGAAAATGCTCAAGGAAGAAGTGGACGAAGAGGATGTGGCCGAGGTCGTGTCGCGCTGGACGGGCATTCCCGTATCCAAAATGCTCGAGGGAGATGTCGAGCGGCTGATCAAGATGGAAGAGAGTCTTCGGAAGAGAGTCGTCGGTCAAGACCATGCCCTGAGGACAGTCTCTGACACGATCAGGAGGGCACGGGCGGGAATCCAGGACGCGGCCCGGCCTTTGGGGTCGTTCATTTTCCTCGGACCGACCGGGGTGGGGAAGACAGAGCTGGCCCGGGCTCTGGCCGATTTTCTTTTTGACGATGAAAGAGCCATGGTCAGGCTTGATATGTCAGAATACATGGAAAAGCACACCGTTTCCCGTCTCATCGGCGCGCCACCCGGGTATGTTGGCTACGAGGAAGGAGGCCAGCTGACCGAAGCCATCAAGCGTCGTCCTTACTCGATCGTCCTTCTCG
Organism: Candidatus Aminicenantota bacterium; assembly: GCA_037444845.1. Taxonomy (GTDB): domain Bacteria; phylum Acidobacteriota; class Aminicenantia; order Aminicenantales; family UBA8522; genus JARYMI01. Next base: position 62,077 of record JBBILQ010000008.1, read on the forward strand.
ATGAGATCGAAAAGGCACATCCCGATGTCTTCAACATCCTCCTCCAGATTCTGGATGACGGCCGGCTGACCGACGGGAAGGGCAGGACGGTTGATTTCCGGAACACCATCATCATCATGACCTCGAACCTGGGCAGCAGCGAGATCAAGGAATTCAGCCAGGACTATGAGACGATGGAACATGAGGTCAAGAAAATCCTGGAGAGCTCGTTCCGCCCGGAATTCCTCAACCGCATCGACGAGGTCGTCATCTTTAGAGCTCTGGACAAAGGATCTCTGCTCAAGATTGTCGATATCCAGATTGAGCAACTGCGGCGGAGGCTGGAGGAGAGGAAAATCAGGGTTGACGTCAGCCAGAAAGCCAAAGAACTTCTGGCTGAGAGAGGTTATGACCCGGTCTACGGTGCCCGGCCCCTAAAAAGGACAATTCAGCAGGATATTCAAAATCCGTTGGCTCTTCAGCTTTTAGAAGGAGTTTTCAGAGAGGGCCAGACGATCCGCATCGAAGTTGATAAGGGCAAGATTTTTATTTTTAAAAAAACGCTGCCCCCGGCATCATGAGCCCGCCGTGTTCGAGCAAAGGCAAGAAGCCAAGGGCCGGCGTGTTAAAAGGAGAAAAAGAATGAAAGAAGACGTTCGAAATGCCATCGAAACGGAGTTTTGATTGACAAGTCTTTCTGGAATATAATAATCATATAAAAATTGTAAGGAGGTTCGAATGATCAAGAAATTGACGGCGTTAGTCGTTCTAACGCTTTTCTTTGGCTTGAGCTCCCTCGCTCTGGCCAACGGGTTGAACCTCAACAGCCTGGGCAGCCGGGCCCTGGCCATGGGCGGTGCGTTTGTCGGGCTGGCCGACGATTACAGCGCCATTTTCTGGAACCCGGCCGGGATGACGCATTTTTCGACCACATATTTCGGGTTTTACGGGACGGACGTGATTCCTTCTGGCAGTTACAAGCTCCAGGTTCCCACTCAGTTGGGACTCGTGACGCTGGTCGACGCAAAAACCGAGGCGAAGCATTACCTTTCCGGCCTGGCTGCTTATTATCATCCGATCAACGAGTATGTAGTGGCGGGAATCGGGGTTTATGTTCCGTCGGGCCTGGGAGCAGCCTGGGATGGCAACGATTTCACGGCAGTGTCTGGCAAAGCTGCCTACCAGTGGGAATCCCGGATCGGCCTCGTGACCGTTGCCCCGGCCATCGCTTATAAAATCAACGACATGGTTTCTGTGGGCGCTGCTCTGAACATCAATTACGGCATGTTTTCCCTAAAGACACACGCGGGAACGGCAAGACCTCCCCAGGTGCCTGTCGAGTTAGACCTTGGCCAGTACGAAGACAATCTTAAAGGCTGGGGTTATGGGGCCACGCTTGGAGTTCACGTCAAGGCCAACGAGATGCTCAGCTTTGGTGCAACCATCCGGACGCCCAGCAGGATCAAATTCAGCGGGGAGTCGATCATCTCCAACCTCGACCTGCTGGGCCTCAAGGAGAAATCCGATTCTGAACGGGACGTCACCTGGCCCTGGTGGATTGCCGGGGGAGTTGCCTTCCGGCCGATAGAAGGTCTGATTCTGACTGGCGATCTGCAGTGGACTCAGTGGAGCTCAATCAACGAAATTGAAACGAAATACATCGATCCGTTCTGGAGTCTCTTTATGACTGCTTCTGGCCGAAATGTTCAGCCGATGAAATGGGAAGACACGTTGCAGCTCCGGTTCGGAGCGGAATACATGTTCCGGGAAAACCTTGCCCTTCGAGGCGGGTATTATTATGACCCGACGCCAGCGCCCAACAAAACTCTGAATGTACTTCTCCCGAGTTACACTTTTAATGCTTTTACGCTGGGCATGGGATATAACTTGAACGGGCTGGCCATCGACTTCGGGTTCGAGGTTCTCTTAGGCAAGCAGCGCGAAGTCGACTATGCCAAGGTGCTTTATGACCCGGCCTTCGAATCGGCGCAACCCGGCATCTATAAGATGAAGATCTACGTTCCCAATATTTCCATCAGCTACAAGTTCTGAGCGGGTCGCAGAAATAGACATTGCTTTTCGATTGTGCCTTTTTTCCTGAGAGGGAAGGTCTATGAGTGTCAGAAAAGCCATCATTCCGGCGGCTGGGTTCGGGACGCGTTTTCTTCCGGCCACCAAGGCCATGCCGAAAGAGATGATCCCTGTCATCGACAAGCCCTTGATCCAGTACACGGCCGAGGAGGCGGCGGCGAGCGGAATCAGCGAGATCGCCGTGATCACGAGCCGGGGGAAAGCGGCGCTCGAGGACCATTTCGATAGGAGCCCCGAGCTCGAAGAGTTTCTACGAACCAAGGGAAAGACGGACCTGCTTGAAGAGGTCTTGAAGCTTTCGAGCTTGGCCAATTTCACGTTCATCCGCCAGCCAGAGATGCTCGGCCTCGGCCATGCCATCCTGATGGGGGAGAAGTTCGCGGCCGGCGAGCCGGTAGCGGCGCTAACGCCCGACGACATTTATGATTGTCCTGTCCCCTGCACGAGACAGCTTATCGATGTCTTTACCAAGACAAGGGCGACGGTGATCGTCTTGGGTCGGGTGGATAAAGAAGGGACGAGAAAATACGGCGTCGTTAAAGTCAAACGCCAGCTTTCCGACCGGCTCTTCGAGGTCGAAGATATGGCGGAAAAACCGGGGCCGGAGCGGGCTTTCTCGGACCTGGGAATATTGGGCCGGTATATGTTCACGCCTGAAATCTTCGGGGCGATCAAAAAAACACCGGTTGATTCAAGAGGCGAAATCCAGATCACCGACGCCATCAAAGTGCTGCTTACCGACCAGCCGGTTTACGGCTATCTTTTCGAGGGAAAGCGCTACGACTGCGGGAACAAGCCAGGGTTTCTGGAAGCGACGATCGCTCTCGCCTTGAAGCACCCTGAATTCAGCAGCCAGCTAAGAGACTTAATCAACCAGTTGCTCTCATAGCTATTTTTGTTTTGTTCAGGAAAGCGCCTTTTTTGGCTATCTAAAAATGGCGGGAATGGCGAGGGACGGAATCGAACCGCCGACGCAGGGATTTTCAGTGCCGAAGGCAAAATTAAAATGCTCGTTAAATCAGGGGCTTATGAAAAACATCCCTCCGACTATGTCCCAAAAAATGTCCAAAAGGCTCAACCTATTTCCAACATTTAGATCTTGTGTACAGGTCGCTAAGCTTTATTAACAAAGTCGTGCGGGATACGGTTATCCATCTTAATATTTAGGGAATCGATTTATTCTATTAAATCGGCAAAATCATACGAAATTTCCTTAAGTTCACTAACCTGATCTATTCACAAAATGATACGATAAAACGCCCCCTCCCCTGGCGGGAGGGGATAGAGGGGAGGGGGAATCTTTGAATGATCCCCCTCACCCCGACCCTCTCCCACATGGGGAGAGGGGATTTTTTCCTTTCATTTCGTGAATAGTCCAGGCTATATTTATTCATGTCAGTGCTCCGACCTCCTTGGGTAATATTTTCGATCAATTTCATTTTAC
>JBBILQ010000009.1:0-24919 GCA_037444845.1 Candidatus Aminicenantota bacterium
GGGGAGGTTTCATCATCTCGCTGAGTTTCGAGACAGCCTCCTGGCCGAGTTCTTCTCCCGCGAGGTCTTCGCTCTTCTCCTCCGCCAGGAGCTCATCTCTGAGGCCCTGGTAGAGAAGATCTCAGGCTGGCGCCACTCGGGTTTCTCGGTCCACAGCAAGGTCAAAGCCAAGACCCGAAAAGAGGCTGAGCGAGTGGGGAAATACATGATTCGGCCGCTCCTTTCCCTGGAACGCCTCTCCCTCGATGAACGGGAAGCGAAGGTCTGCTACCGGTATGGGGAAGGAGCTGAAGAGGTGGAACGGATGGACTACCTGGAGTTCATCGCCCGAGTCACCTCACATATCCCAGACAAGGGACAAGTGACCGTCCGTTTCCTCGGACTCTACGCCAATGCCCACCGGGGGAAGGTGCACAAGAGGGAGGCGGGTGAGCACACTCCCCTATTTAATTGTTTTCAGGTATTTGAATACCGGATAGACAACACTCCTTTCCTTCACACCGACGGATAATAAATAATCATCAAAAAGGCCCCATCCGACAAACCCGTCTCCGACTTCTGGCTCAAGGCAATAAAAGGCCATGTTTGCCAACGGTTGAGCAAGTTCAACCTGGTATGTCCCTGCAGGGAATTCCTTTGTCGATTTGAAAAATCCTCCTTCAAGCTCTGTCATTTCGTAGCCTCTCTTTTGGACTTTTTTCAGGTTGTCGACGACAAATTCTTCCCCGCTGAACTTTGCTGGCTTCTCAAGAACCTGGATGTTGATGTTGTGGATGCGCAGTTTCTCTGCAATGTCCGTAAATTTTGCCGGGATGAGATAACCCCTGGGAAAAGTTGCTTCCTTTATTCCAACAGGCTTTGTGACATCCTCAATCCCGCGAATGACCACAGGCCCCTTTTCCTGGGCTTCGGGTTTTATCCGACGGATACCCGTCCCGGGGATGTATTCGTATTCAACCTCCGGATACATAAACAAATCAACTTTGCCCTTAGATTCATACTTGCCCTCAACCCAGTTCTTCAACTGTCCGGACTCGGCTTTGGCAATGACTTTATCAACTGTATCTTTATCTGCGTCGAGGCATACCTTCATCATTTCTTTGCCGTGCGTGTTTGTATACTCTAATAACTCATGGGCATAAGCATACTGGCTGTAGATGTGCTTTTTAAAAGTGTTATGCCAGACGCTCTCAACTAAAATGGACATCCTGTTGCGCAACCCGTAGCCGCTGACAATAAACTTCCCCTCTACTGTCCAGGCCGAAAGGTCGAAAGTCCATATTGTGGGCGGCCATACTTCGCCGTGGTTAGTCCCGGCGTGGAAGAATGTTTCAACTCCCCATCGCTCTCTTACAGCGCTGCGCACGGCAGGAAACAAATGATCATTGACGTAGCCCCGGGGCCCGGGATGAGCCGCCGGAACGTTGGAGGTGCAGTAGACGATGGGATAAGCGTGTTTCTGGCCTCCAATATGGTGCGTGCAGTAGACAAGAACGGGATCCCACCGATTGAAGACATTTTTATACAATTCCCTCACTGCCAGGGTTTCCAATTTGATGGCGTCGCGGTTGAGGTCATATCCTAAGGCATTAGCGCGAGTTCCCATAAGCCCCGGCAATGTGGTGGTGGCTGTTATCCCCCATGCGTCATTCCCATCCACATTGAGGCTCGGGACAACCAGGATTATCTGGTTGCTAAGCAGATGTTTTTTATCTCCCAAGAGGATATCCCGCATCAGCATGAGCAAAGCTTCTTTACCTGAAGGCTCTGAAGGATGAATATTCGCCTGAAGGTAGACGACAGGTTTTCCAGAGGCATTAGCTTCTTCCGGGGAGGTGACCCGAGGGCTGGCCATAACCACGACAGGGCAGACATTCCTGAGTTCACTCGTGTACATGTTGAAAACATGGACATTTTCACTGTCCCATAAAAGGCCATTAATGAATTCGAGGATCTCATAGTGGGAGGTGGTTTTTTGGAAATTTGTTTTTTCCGGAACAGTTTGGAATTCAGCCGGTCTGTCTCCAGGCCAGCCAGCCGGAACCTCTGATCCCCAATAAATCTTTTCCCGTTGCTCTGTAAAAGCTGTGCTGAAGGCAAAGACAAATACCCATGGAAGGATTAAAAATCTCTTCTTTTTTCGAGAAGACATCGCTACCTCCGATCCCGCTATGCCGATGCATGCCATATTTTTTTTGATGACCACGAAGAGTTATTATTTCATGACTGATGGCAATCATCAACCATCCGCTGAACGAAAATCGATATTATCATTGAGATTAGGCAACGATTTTGGCTAAAATGGTATTTATTTTAGGCGAAGGAGATTGGCCATGCACCGGGTCGTTCGGAAGGCAATCAGGTCGTTGTTGGGTCTGAGCATCATTTTCTCTGCCATTTTGGCCCTTGACGGAAGACTTTCCGCATTCGCTCTCAAGAATTTTATTCCGGGGGCAGGAGCTTGGGGCAAGAACACGGTTTATTTTATCCCCAATAGAGGACAGTTCAGTGATTCCGTCGAATTTGCTGTTCAGGATAAAAACCTGATCGCTTTTTTCACCTCCGGGGACGTGACCTTTTTCCTTCCCGGAGAAACTTTCCCTTGGGTCGTGAAGATGAAATTTCTCAACGGCCATGCCCGGACAAAACCTGTCCCAGAAGGAACGCCCGAGGCTATCTTTTCCTATTTCAAAGGGTCAGAGAGAGAATGGAACCCAGGCGTTCCTGTCTATGGCCAGATTCGCTACACCAACCTCTGGCCGGGCATTGATTTGGTGTATTCTAACTCCGACCTGGGGTTGAAATCAGAGTTCCTTATTAGGCCCGGCGCTGACCCCGGGAATATTCGTCTGGCTATCGAGGGCGCCGATGGCGTCATCGTTGACGAAGGAGGACGGCTCGTCATCTCCACGCCCGGGAGAACTGTTGTCGACGAAGCTCCAACTGCTTATCAGATAATAGGAGGCAAGAGAGTCGAAGTTGAGGCTTCTTACCGGCTCGACGGGCATTCGGCTAATGGAAGCGGCCATCATCTCCCCGAAGCTGCGCGGCAAGAGGAAAGCTCAGCATCTATTTATGGCTTTCTTTTCGGTCCCTATGACCTTTCGCAGGAGCTCATTCTTGACCCTGTTGTCATGGTTGCTGGAAGTTATGTCGGAGGCCCGAGCTTCGATTATGCCTACGGGATTGCCCTGGATGATGCCAGGCATGTCTATATCACCGGATACACATATTCCGCTTCAAATTTCCCTCTTGCGGCCGGCCCTCTGCTCAATTTCAGCGGCGGTGACGTCGACGCTTACATCGCCAAATTTGACCCGGCCACATCGAGGCTTGTCTACTGCGGGTTTATCGGAGGGGACGACCGGGATTTTGCTTACGATATCGCCGTCGATGAAGCGGGGTATGCTTATGTCAGCGGATATACCGCTTCGAGAGAAAATTCCTTTCCCGTGGCGAAGGGGCCGGACTTGACCGCCAACGGCCTCTTCGATGTTTTTATCGCCAAAATCAATCCCGCTGGCACCAACCTGGAATACTGCGGGTTTATCGGAGGCGCGGACAATGATTACGGCCGGGGAGTGGCCGTGGATAAAGAGGGAAGGGCCTGTGTTGCGGGATACACTCTTTCTAACGAAAGCACTTTTCCGGTAAAAATAGGCCCTTTCCTTGCCATCAAAGGAAAGTCTGATGCTTTTGTCGCTCGCGTTAGCGCCGGAGGAGAGGCGCTCGAATACTGCGGGTATATGGGCGGCGCGGGAGAGGATTATGCTTACGGCATTGCGCTCGATCCCGAAGGAGGGGCTTACATCGCTGGCTCAACCAGTTCGAACGAGATCTCTTTTCCAATTATTATCGGGCCAGACATTACCTTCAGCGGCGCTACCGATGCCTTCGTGGCCAAAGTCGCGCCGTCCGGGAAGAATATCGTTTATTGCGGGTACATCGGCGGCGCCGGAGAGGATGTGGCCACCGCCATAACCGTTGATCCTTCAGGGTTCGCCTACCTGACTGGTTTCACCGCTTCAAATGAAGAATCCTTCCCAACTGCTTACGGCCCCGATTCCAGCTACAACGGCGGGTTTTATGACAGCTTTGTGGCCAAAGTCCGGCCTGACGGAACCGCTTTTATCTATTGCGGCTATATAGGGGGGTCGGGCTACGACGTCGGCAACGGCATCTCTATTGACGATTGGGGATGCGCTTATGTCACCGGCTTCGCTTCTTCCGGCCCAGATTCTTTCCCGGTCAAGGAAGGCCCTGATCTTGCCTTCCATGGCGGTTTTGACGCTTTCATAGCCAAGATAGCCAGAAACGGCGCCAAGCTCGATTTCTGCGGCTATCTCGGCGGAACCGAGGCTGATTTTGGTCAGGATGTGGCGGTAGAAAAAACAGGCTCCGGAGTCATGTATGTGACAGGAAGCGCCTATTCAGCCGATATGACCTTCCCCGCGCCGCTTGTTCCCGTTTCTTCCTTCCGGGGGAAAAGAGACGCCTTCATCGTCCGCTACGAGGAGGCGTCGATTACGTTGACCGCGCCTAACGGCGGAGAGACCTGGTATTCTGGGCTCGAGAAAAATATTGCCTGGCGGAGCGTGGGAAAGGTGGGGCCGGTTCGCGTTGACTATTCTTCCGATAACGGCACGACCTGGCAACCAATCGCCGCCGAAACAGAAAACGATGGGGTTTTCAGTTGGGTTGTTCCTGATATAAGCTCCACTTCCTGTCTTATCAAAATCAGCGAAGCGGACGACGGAATTCCCTCCGACACAAGCGACGGCGTCTTCGCCATCAGCAATGCGCCTGTTATTGTCGTGACTTCTCCCAACGGTGGGGAGGAGTGGCCCGTTGGGTCGACCCAGGAAATAACCTGGCTCACCGGAAGCACCCCTGTGGGGGAAGTCCGCATTGACTATTCCTTCGATAATGGCCTTAACTGGATAGAGGTTGTCAGTCGAACGGAAAATGACGGCGTTTATGAATGGAAAGTTCCGGAACCTGTTTCTTCGGAGTGTTTGGTGAAGATAAGCGAGGCTGACGACGGCGACCCTGCTGATAGGAGCGACGCTCCTTTTTCTATCGTCGAGTCTGAATCAGGTTCGGTCGATTCAAAACGGTCAAAAAGACTTGCGGACGAATACCGCCAGCTCCAGGAAGAAAAGGTCAAGAAGTCAGGGAAGAAGAATTCATGAAGTGGAGGCTCGCGTTGAGCAAGAAACTCTGTTTCTTACGGCGCTCGGTGCTTTTGTGTTTTATTCTTGCGGCAACCAATGATTTCGCGTGGAACCAAGTGCGGGGGGGCGCTGTCCAGGGGATTGTCACTGCCGAGTCAGGAGAACCAATCGAAGCGGCAACCGTCTACCTTAGTTCGCCGGCTCTGCTTGGCGTGCAGATTGCTTTGACTGAAAAGACTGGGTTTTTTGATGTGCCTGGCTTGCCGCCCGGAACATACACCCTGACGGCAGAAAAGCCCGGGTTTAAAACGGCGATCATGGAATCTTTGGATCTTACGGCCAGGGTGACAGCTTTTGTCAGGATTAAACTTCCTCCCGCTGAGAAGGAAGAAGAGACCGTCGTGGCCAGGGTTCCGCTGGCCGGAGATATCACCTCATCCCAGGCGATGACGGTTCTCGAGAGGACGCTTATCGACCGGCTTCCGCTCGGCCGAGACTTGTATTCCCTTTTAAATATCACTCCAGGAGTCTTTTCCTCTGACCTGGAATCGAGCAGAAACTTGGCTCTCATTGGAAGCGCCTGGAGAAGTAGCGCCTATCGCCTGGACGGGGTCAATATAACTGATGATTTTGCCCTGATTCCAGCCGTTGAGCTTGATTCTGGTATCGTGGAGGAACTGGATGTCACGAGCTCTGGCCAACCTCTGTCTCAATTCCCGGCGGGAGGAAGCCAAGTCAACATCATCACTCGGTCCGGCGGCAATAAAACATCAGGCGGCGTTGGCCTGCTTTTCATCAATGATGAGTGGAATAAAGACCTCTGGTCTCCTTCCCAAGCAGACGAGCGTGGCGCGCCATCCGTCGCCGGAGTTAAGAATCACTTTGAACCCTTCCTCAGCGTTGGCGGGCCTCTCTGGGCTGATCGTGCCTGGTTTTTCCTTTCCAGCCGATTCGTCAAACAATCCGAGGAGGATATTTTCGTCGCCCCCTTTCAGGATGTTCATGGCCAATCTCATTCCGGTTACGATTGGTCTCGCCGGCACGTCTCTGGCTTCTTCAAACTCACGGTGAGACCGATAGCCAACGCCCAGGTGACGGCCTGGGGAAACCTGGCGGATTCCCGACAGCCAGTGGCCGAAGCCCCTTCTTCGGGACTTCCTCATCTGTCCACTCACGTCCTCGACCGGGACCGCTCTTTGGCCTTGCACGGAGCCGGTCATTACTTCCTCGGCCAAAAAACGATCATTTCAGCCCGCGTTTCCTTTCTCCACCGGACAGTCCATTCTTTCCTTCAGGAGGAGGCCCGCACTCTGCCCTGGAGCGACGACTTTGGCGATCGTTATGGCCCTTTAAACGGGGCCGATTATGATTCCGAAGCCAAGATGGAACGGCTTAACGGAGAAGCCTCGGTCAGAAAAGTCGTCTCCAGATGGGCAGGCTTGAGGCACATACTGAGCGCTGGGTTCAGTTATCTCCAGACGACGTCCACTGTTGACTGGTGGAGGGAGAATAACCTCCTCTGGTTTCTTGACCGCCGCCGGGCCAACAGGTATTTCTATCCGGGAGAGGGCCTTGTTGGTTTCTGGCTATGCGGCCCAGAAAAGAACTCAACGTTGGTGACGGGACAGGCCAAGCGGCTGGGAGGCTATCTTGCAGACGTGTTCACCATCGGTCAGCATTTGACAATAGATTTAAGCCTTCGGCTCGACTGGGTTTCGGGGGGCTTTAGGGCCGCGAACAAAGCGCTCTCCAGAAGCGCTCTTTCCTATTATGTGGGAGAGGCTTATATCAAACCCTATACTCTGGCCTCTTACCCTGACCTATTTCCCAATGGCCTCAACCCGTGGGGAACTCTCGCGTTCAAAGATCAGGGCGACATCATCTCCTGGTTGGCTCTCTCGCCCCGGTTGGGCCTGGTGGTTAACCTCCAGGGAGAGGGGAAGGCGCTCCTCAAAGCTTCCTATGCCCGCACCCATGATGACCTTACGCCAAGGGATTTGCTGCCTCTTCATCCACTTTTTCCTGGCCATATCTCTTTTTTCTGGCTGGATGCCAACGGCGATGGCCGCATCGATACCGGAGACGAATTCAGTCCCCTCTCCTTTGATTTCCGTTTTCTGACTGATTCTTATCTCAGCAAAAGGGTCGCCGATGACCTCGGCCCTTCAGAAATAGATGAAGCTTCCCTGGGGGCGGAACATTTCATTGGCCAGAGCATTTCCTTGGGCTTTCGTTTCGTCTCGCGGCGCCAGAAAAATATCCCGGCCGATGTTCTCTATGATCCGGATTCCGGGAAGACCTGGCACGGAGAGGGAGAAAGCCGGAAATACTGGATTCCCTTTACCACCACTGTTCCAGCCAACGGCGATTTCCCAGCTCAAACCGTGACCATTTTTGTCCGGTCCGAGGATGCTCCGCCGGTTTTCCGGCAGCGGCGCAACGTTCCTGAGCTCGAACGAAAGTATCGGGCCTTCGAGTTCACCCTGGAGAAGAGGATGTCCCAGGGCTGGCAACTGGCTGGAACGTTGACCTTGAGCCGCACAGAGGGCAACGCGAGCGGTCTGGCCGACCCAATTTCCGGGCTGGAAACAAGGGCCATTGACCCGAACTATTTCCTCAATCATGACGGAAAGCTGAGCGCGGACCGGCCGATTTTGCTGAAACTTCAGGCCGCGGCGCAGCTCCCCTTCGGTTTTGTTCTCAGCGCCTTCTACCAGCACCAGAGCGGGCGACCGTGGGAGCGGCGGGCCCGGGTTCTCCCCCCCGCTGGCTGGTGTGCAGATAAAAGAGGAGAGAGAATTTATTATGCCGTTAATCTTGAGCCGTCTGGCAGCCGGCGAGAGGAGAGTTCGTCCTTCCTCGACGGGCGTTTAGAAAAAGATTTCAGGCTCGGGGAAAGGAGCCGGCTCTGCCTGAGCGTGGATATTCTTAATCTCCTCGGGGCTAGGCGGGCTATTCTGGGGCTCAATGACGTTGATGTCTGGGAGCCCTCGGCCGAAGGAGAAGCCAAGTCAGGCCGCCTTGTCTTAGCGCCGCACTATCAGATGACACAAGCCCTCCTGGGAAAGAGAACGTTCCGCTTTAACTTCCGCCTTGCCTTTTAAACCGAGATCAAGGGGGATCTTTTTATTAGACCCTTACAGCGGGCTCGAGAACCTGGATTGTGCCCTGTTCGGCGTCCACTTGAGCTTCGGCGCCGACGGGCATGGTGAACTTCATCGGGATGTGGCCGATCATCGCTCCATACCAGGCCGGCACCCCCAACGGCTTGATGTGATCGTCAAGGACCTGCTCCAGTGTCAGCGAACCGTAGCCCTTCCCGGGTTCGCAGTCGGTACAGCGGCCGAAGATAAACCCCTTAACCTGGCTGAGCACGCCAGCCAGTTTGAGATGAGTGAGCATTCGGTCGACCCGGTAAATCTCTTCGTTGACATCCTCGACAAAAAGGATCGTGTCTTTCCACGGCGGAACGTACTCCGTGCCCAGGAGCGCTGAAATGATAGAAAGGCAACCTCCTTTCAGCACGCCCGAGGCTTTGCCCGGCACGATCGTCTGGACTCTGTTCTCGACCTGGGTCAGATGGTCGCCGACCTCTGCCGGGTTTGCCATGGCCACTGCTTCACCAGCCATGATAATCTTCCGGAAGTAATGAACAGTAAAGGAGTTCCATGGGTCCAGGCCGATCGGGCCGTGAAAGGTGATGAGGCCGGTTTTAGCCTGGATAGCAAGGAGGAGAGCCGTAATGTCGCTGTAGCCGATGAAAACCTTTGGGTTCTTGCGGATGAGCCCGAAATCGAGAAGCGGGAGAATCCGGGCGCAGCCCCAGCCGCCTCTCACGGCGACAATCCCTGCCACCGATGCGTCGCTAAACTGCGCCATCAGGTCAGCCGCCCTGTCCTCGTCTTTGCCGCCGAGGTAGCCGTACCGGTCAAAAAGATGAGCGCCGAGTTTGACTTTAAACCCCAGGGCCTCCATGCTTTCCTTGACCAGCTTCACTTCAAAGCGTGTGGCCGTTGCGCCCGACGGGCTGACCAGAGCGATTGTATCTCCTGGCTGCAGCCGCTTCGGCCTGACTGTCTTTTCTGTTTCAAGACCTGAACTCCGCGTCGCAGCCAAGCCCACAGCCAGACTCGATAATCCAGCCGTCTTAAGAAAGTATCGCCTCTTCATATACCGCCTCCAGACGATATCTTTTCGCCTTATTCGGGGCGGAGCTTCTCCAGCTCCTCTTTGAAGGCCGGGAGGACCTGGAAAAGGTCGCCCACGACGCCGAAATCAGCCACCTTGAAAATGGGCGCGTCCGGGTCCTTGTTCACGGCCACGATCACTTTCGAAGACGACATTCCGGCCAGGTGCTGGATGGCTCCGGAAATCCCGAAAGCCAGGTAGAGGTTTGGCGAGACGGTCTTGCCGGTCTGCCCAACCTGATGCTGGTGGCCGATCCAGCCCGAGTCGACGGCCGAGCGGGAAGCGCCCACAGCCGAGCGCGGGATGAGCGCCGAGAGCTCTTTGAGCAGGCCGAAATTCTCAGGGCCTTTCATCCCTCTGCCTCCTGAAATGACAACATCGGCTTCGGTCACGTCCAGCTCCCCGCCGCGCTCGCCGACAACCTCGACGACCCGCGCTCTGGACACCCCGGCGGCCGGCTCGTGCTCCTCCCTTATAACTTCGCCCTTCCCGGACGCTTTTTCCAGCGGGAAGACGTTCGGCCGGAGCGTGGCCACCTGCGGCGACGAGCTCAGGGTCATCGAAAGAATAGCTTTGCCAGCGAAAATCGGCCGCGTGAACTCGAGCCGGCCATCCTTGACTGAGACCTGCGTGCAGTCGGAAGCCAAGGCCACGCCGAGCCGGGCGGCTAACCTCGGCGCCAGGTCTCTGCCAAGGGAAGTCGCCGGGAAGAAGATGGCACTCGGGCTGATTTTACGGGCGAGCGCTGCCAGCGCTGCCGCGTAATCCTGAGTTGAATACTGCGCCAGGGCAGGATTGTCCATAAGAAAGACCCGGGAGGCGCCGCAGCCAAAGAGGTCTGCGGCCAGCCCTTCCACTGCCTGGCCGATAAGCACGGCGCCTGCGTCTTCTCCGAGCTCGGTTGCTCTTCTTTTCGCCTCGCAGAGGACCTCGAGTGATGATTTTTTTATCTTATTATCCCTGATTTCACCGTACGTCAGGATCATCGTCTCCTCCTCAGATGACTTTAACCTCGCGGTGCAGGAACTCAACCAACTGCCTTGCTGTTTCTTCCGGCGGCCCGCTCGTCACTCGGCCGGCCTGCCGGGCCGGGGGCATCTCCAGCCGGGTGACGGCCACCAGGGGAGCCAGGTCTTCGGCAGCAATTCCTATTTCTTCGATCGGTATAATAGGGATTTCCTTCCGCTTGGCCGCCATGATGCCTTTGAGGGTCTCGTATCGCGGCTCGTTCAGCCCCTTCTGGGCGCTGATCACGGCGGGAAGCGGAAAGGCAACCTTCTCCTGGGCGCCCTCGATTTCCCGATACGCCACACCCCGGTCTTCCTCGAGATCAAGCTTCACCACGACATTGACCTGGGGCAAGCCTAAGAGCTCCGCCACCATCGATGGGACTTGCGCGTTGTCGGCGCCGACCGACTGCTTCCCGAAAAGAAGCAGCTTGGCCTGGGAAAACTTTATCTTGACGAAACCGGCGATTATCCGGGCAGTCCGCAGGCCGTCGTATGTCTCTGCAAGCGGGTCCTTGATGAGCACGGCTTCATCGGCGCCCATGGCCAAGCATTTTCTGAGGATGGTCAGGGCCTCCTCCTTGCCTGCGGATACGGCCGTGACCTTGCCGCCCTTTGATTCTCTGATCCGCAGGGCTTCCTCCAGCGCATACTCATCATAGGGGCTGATGATAAAGTTCAGGCCCTCTTCAACCACGGTGTTTGTCTCGCGGCTGACTCTGATCTTGGATTCTGTGTCCGGAACTCTCTTGACAAAAACAAAGATATCCACATTCCCCTCCTCATTGTGGAAATTCGGCACTGCGCTTCAACGCAGGCTAAGCTTTATCTTCGTATCGCTTAAAGATAAGGCAACCGTTTGTCCCTCCAAACCCGAAGGAGTTGGAGACCGCGTAGACGATTTCAGACGGCCTTGGCCTGTTGGGCACGTAGTCGAGGTCGCACTCCGGGTCAGGATTTTCGTAATTGATGGTCGGCGTCATGACCTGGTTGGCCAAACAAAGCGCCGTTATGCCCGCCTCGACCGCGCCGGCCGCGCCTAACATGTGGCCGGTCATCGACTTGGTCGAGCTGACGCCGATACGCCGGGCATGCTCGCCAAAGGCTCTCTTGATGGCCAGCGTCTCGATTTTGTCGTTGTAGGGCGTCGAGGTCCCGTGGGCATTGATGTAGCCGACTTCCCGCGGGTCGATGCCGGCGTCTTCGAGAGCTCGCGCCATCACCGCGCGCGCTCCTTCGCCGTCAAGGGAAGGCGCTGTGACATGGTAGGCGTCGGCGTTCATCCCGTAACCGACGATCTCGGCGTAGATCCTGGCCCCTCGTTCCAGGGCTGTTCCCAGTTCTTCAAGCAGGAGCACGGCCGCGCCCTCGGCCATGACGAACCCGTCCCGTTCGGCGTCAAACGGCCGCGAGGCTCGCTCCGGCTCATCATTCCTCACCGACAGAGCCCGCATGGCGCAGAATCCGGCCACGCCCAGCGGAGAGAGCGGCGCCTCAGCGCCGCCGGCCAGCATCCGATCAGCCTCTCCCCTGGCGATCAGCCGGAAGGAATCCCCTATGGCATGGGTGCTCGTCGTGCAGGCTGTGGCCGTGGCCGAATTGGGACCCCGGCTCCTGTACTTGATCGAGATCTGGCCGGAGGCTTCGTTGATGATGCTCGAGACCAGAAAGAACGGCGAGACCCGGTCCATCCCCTTCTCCAGAAGAATCCTGTGGTTTTCTTCGATGGTCGAGATCCCGCCGATCCCCGAGCCGATGTAGACGCCTGTCCTGTCGCCTTCAAGAAGGCCCGGTTTTATGCCGGCGTCCTCGACCACAAGGTGCGCAGCCGCCACGGCAAACTGGATGAACAGGTCCATTTTCCGGACCTCTTTCCGGTCGATAAAATCGAGCGGGTCGAAATCGCGCACTTCGCCGCCGATCCTGGTAGGGAAGGACGAGGCGTCAAACCGGGAGATGGCGGAGATCCCGCTTTTGCCCTCAAGAAGGGCTTGCCAATTCCTGGCCTGGCCGATGCCGAGAGGAGAGATGATCCCGATGCCCGTGATCACAACTCGCCGCCCGGCAGCCGCCTGCGAACCCAAACGGGAGTCTCTCATGAAAGACGCTTGTTTATTGGGAGACGCGACCCAGGATATAATCGATGGACTTGCCCACTGTCGTCAGCTTCTCGGCCTCCTCGTCGGGAATATCAAGCCCAAACTCATCTTCCAGAGCCATAACCAGCTCCACCGTGTCCAGAGAATCCGCGCCGAGGTCTTCGATGAACGAAGCCTGCTCGGTCACCTGGTCCTCGCTGATGCTCAGCTTGTCAGACACGATCGCCTTGACTTTCTTTAAAAGCTCTTCTCTCTCCATGTTTACCTCCTCAATTTATTTCAAGTTTAAGGCCGTCAGGCATACATCCCGCCGTTGACGTGAATGACTTGGCCGGTGATGTAAGAGGCCTGGTCGGAAAGAAGAAATTTCACTGCCTGAGCCACATCGGCCGGGGTTCCCATCCTCTTCATCGGAATGACCTCCAGGAAAGCTTTCTTCACATCTTCGGGCAGGGCTTCCGTCATGGCCGTTGCGATGTATCCCGGAGCCACACAGTTCACCGTGATCCCGCGGCCGGCCACCTCCCTGGCCAAGGATTTGCTCAGCCCGACAACTCCCGCCTTGGAGGCGGCGTAGTTGGCCTGCCCCGCGTTTCCCGTCAGGCCGACAACGGAGGAAATGTTCACAATCCTGCCGAACCGCCTGTTGATCATCGACCGGATCGCCGCCCTGCAAAAATTGAAGGCGCCTTTCAGGTTGACGGCCAGCACCGCATCCCACTCCTCCTCTTTCATGCGCATGAGCAGGTTGTCCCTGGTGATCCCGGCGTTGTTGACAAGATAATCGAGCGATTCATGGCCTCTGATCACGGCCTCAACCACGGCCGTGGCCTGATCAAGCCGGGAGACATCGGCCGGGAAAGGATAAGCGCGCCCCCCGCTTTCGCCGATCCTCTGGGCCACCGTCTCAAGCTTCTCCTCCTGGACATCCACCATGGCAATGGTCAAGCCCTCCGCAGCGAGCTCGAGGGCGATCGTCTCTCCGATGCCCTGGGAAGCGCCTGTGATGAGCGCCGCTTTCCCCGAGAAAGTCAGGTTAGGCTTTGGCTCCATGGGTTGCTCCTCCAAGCTTGGCTATCTCTGCCTGAATTCTCTCCTGGACTCTGTGGACGACGAAATCCCTGGCCATCCGGACGGCGCTCTTGATGGCCTGCGGGTTGGAGCGGCCGTGGCCGATGATGCAGACGCCGTTGATGCCCAGGAGCTGGGCGCCGCCGTATTCGGAATAGTCAACCTTCTTGTAAAGGCGTTTAAGATTCCTTTTCATCAGGAAAACACCGAGCTTTGCGAGAAGGTTCTTGGTCACCTCCCGGCGAGCCCAATGGAAAAGAGCCTCGACGACGCCCTCGCTCACCTTCAAGGCCACGTTCCCGGTAAAGCCGTCGCAGACGATGACGTCAGCCTTGCCGGAATAGATATCCTTGCCTTCGACGTTGCCGATAAAGTGGAGGGGCGAGTTTTCGAGCCTTTCGTAAGCTTCGCGAGTTAAATCGTTTCCCTTGGATTCCTCCTCGCCGATGCTCATCAGGCCGATGCGCGGGTTTTCCAGGCCAAGGACGCTTTTCATGAAGACGCGGCCCATGACGGCAAACTGCTCTAAATGCTCGGGCCGGCAGTCCACGCTGGCGCCAACGTCGATGAGCAGGCTCAGCCCGCGGATGGTCGGGACCAAAAGCGCCAGAGCCGGTCTCTCCACGCCCTGCAGAGCGCCGATGACTTTGCGCGAGATATAGACCACCGCCGCCGTGTTTCCCGTGGAGACGAACCCGTCGGCCAGCCTGTCCTTGACCAGTTGGGCTCCGACCCGGATGGATGACTTTGTCTTCCGGCGGAGGGAGAAAATGCCTTCTCCCATGCCGACAGCCTCAGGAGCGTCGACGATCGTGCACTTGGCCCTGGCGCGGGGAACCTTCTCCACCTCTTTTTTGATGACCCGCTCGGCGCCCACGAGGAAAACGTCGATGCCGAAATCCTGGGCGGCGCGAAGCGCCCCGGCCACGGTCACTCGAGGGCCGAAATCTCCCCCCATCGCGTCCACGGCGATTTTCATCAACGTCCCCTTTTATTCAGTTTCGGCTTCTTCAATCACCTGCCGGCGGCGGTAGTAGCCGCACTCAGGGCATGCCCGGTGAGGTAGCTTGGGGGTGCCGCAGTTCGAGCAGATGGAGAAAGAGGGCATGGTTAAGGCGTCGTGAGCCCTTCGTTTTCCCTTCCGGGAGCGGGAATGGCGTCTTTTTGGGTTGGGCATTTATTCCTTTTCTCTTAAAAAGTTTTTTAGTTTCCTCAGGCGAGGGTTTTCCTCTTTGACCAGGCAGCCGCAGTTCCCTTTGCGCCTGATCTCGCCGCAAACCGCGCAGATTCCTCCACACTCTTCCGAGCAGAGAGGCTTGAGAGGAAAAGTCAAGTTGACCTGCTCCAGGATGACTTCTCCAAGGTCGATCTGGTTGTTGTGATAGAATACCCGGCCCATGTCCTCTTCGTCGAGCTCCTCTTTCAGGAGGTCCATCTCTTCGGAAAGATAGACCAAGTCGAAGCTGGCCTCAACCGGAAATTCGTACGGCGCCAGGCAACGGCTGCAGATGAAGCTCACCCGGGCCGACAACTTCCCTTTGATCCAGACCTCCTGGCCTACCCCGCGGACGACTGCTTCGACATGGGTTGGCTCCAGAAACGCTGCGCTCTCCTCAACCAGGTCCGCGTCCAGGAACTCAAAGTCCCGCGAAACGCTCAGTCCCTCTTTGGGGATTTTATCGACATCGATAATCATCGTCCTGTCCCTTAAAAGTCATCCTATTATACCATCCAGCCCCCCTTTGTCAAACTCAAGCGGCCTCGGAAGGATATCCAATCATGCAATCTTTAAGATGGGCGCAGGAAGCTGCCCGGAAGCCCCCCATAGCGGAGGGAGACCCGTCGGCTTCTCCGGTGGGGGGGGAACCGACGGGACTGGTTCCCCGGGGCGCGGGGGCCGAGGGCAGCTTCGTGCGCCCAATTTAATCACATAAGCAGAGATGCTTTCTGACTCCCGGGGAGTCGCTTGATATCTTCTTCGCAAAGAGTATAATAAAAAATAATCATACTGACATGGCCGGATTTAACACTGAAGTCAAACAGAGGGGCGCGACTTTTCACGTCCAGACTCAGGATGTCGGGAGCCGGGCTCAGTATGTGGAGTCTCTGGTCTACAAATCGGGCAAGTTGCTATCCACACGGAAGACATATTACACGTCCTTCCTCGGCAGCCCCGATGTCCGCCAGAAAATCCAGCGCCTTATGGAGGATCAGCACAACGCCATTCTCAAAGACATCGTCGACGGAAAATTCGACCACTACCTCACGACTGTGGAGAAAGAGCGGGATCTTGAGAAGGGCTGAGTCTTGGCCGCGACTGCGCTGGCAAGGATAAGGATGCCCGCCCCGATATGAGCGCCGGAAAGCTTTTCCTCTTCGACGGCAATTCCCTCCTTTACCGTTCCTACTACGCCATTCAGAGGCTATCGACTTCCCGGGGATTCCCGACGAACGCCATCTACGGGTTTATCAGCACGCTCCGCAAGATCATGGATCAGGAAAAACCTTTCTATCTTGGAGTCGTCTTCGACACTGGAAGACCGACCATCCGGCATAAAGTCTTTAAGGATTATAAAGCCCACCGCAAGCCCATGCCCGAGGACCTCATTCCTCAAGTGCCTGTCCTGAAGAAGGTGCTCAATGCCATGAACATTCCCTGTTTCGAGTACGAGGACTATGAAGCTGACGACGTGCTGGCCAGCCTCGCCCGAAAAGCCGCCCGGGAAAAAATTCCGGCTGTCATCGTCACGACCGATAAGGACCTGCTTCAACTTGTTGACTCTTCTATCGCCGTCTATAACCCCTCCAAAGAGATGACCTTCTACGAAAAAACGGTCAAGGAGGTGTTCGGCGTTTCCCCGGGTCAGGTGGTGGATGTTCTCTCTCTCTGGGGTGACCCTTCTGACAATGTTCCCGGTGTGCCGGGCATCGGGGAAAAAACCTCAAAAACGCTCATCACCGAGTTCGGCTCGCTCGATAATCTCTTGGCCAACCTGGATAAAATCAAAAACCCCAGGCTGCGGGAAAAAATCGCCCAGAGTATGGACAAGCTCGCGGTCAGCCGGCAGCTCGTCACTGTCGAGGCGAACCTCGATGTCCCCTTCAGGGTAGCTGACTTTGCTGTCTCGCCGCCGAACGCGGAGGAGCTGGCCGGGCTCTTCCGGGAGCTCGAATTCACCTCGCTTCTCGAGAGCTACCTGAAAAAACCCGAGGAGATAAAAAAGGATTATAAAGCCGTCCTTAGCGAAAAAGACTTGCTGGGTCTGACCGAACGGATCAAAGCAGCCCGCCGGGTCTCCGTCGATACGGAAACAGACAGCCCGTTCCCCGCTGAGGCGCATCTTGTCGGCGTCTCTTTCTCTGTAAAGCCGGGGGAAGCCTTTTATCTTCCCTTAGGCCACGACTATCCGGGCGCCCCTCACCAGATTGCCACGGAGAGAGCTGCCCGTCTCCTCGGGCCGATCCTGTCCGACCCTGAAATCCAGAAGGTCGGCCAGAACATCAAGTACGACTGCATCGTCCTAAAACGGGCAGGAATTCCTCTCCGGGGAATCGACAAAGACAGCATGGTCCTGAGCTATCTCCTTGAGCCGAATTGGGGGAAACACAACCTCGACAAGCTGGCCTCTGTTTATCTCCAGGCAAAAACAATTTCTTATGAAGAGGTCGCTGGCAAGGGCAAGAACGAAGTCGCTATGAACGCGGTGTCGGTCGAGAAGGTCGTCCCTTACGCCTGCCAGGATGCTGATTTCGCTCTCCAGCTCTGCGAGCTTCTCTGGCCCAGGGTCGTCGAAAAGAAGCTGGATGCTCTCTACCGGGAGATCGAGCTGCCGCTCATCGAGCTCTTGGCCGAGATGGAGATCTGGGGAGTAAAGATTGACCGAACAGCGCTCGAAACTCTTTCGGCCGAACTCGAGGTCGAACTCAAGCGGCTCGAAAAAAAGATCTTCGAGCTCAGCGGCCAGGAATTTAACCTCAATTCTCCCAAGCAACTGGCCGACATCCTTTTTCATAAGTTTCAGCTCACGCCATCGCGCAAAACCAAAATCACCAAGAGATACTCGACTTCTCTCGACATCCTCCAGGAGCTGGCCCCGCTTCATCCAATCGCCCAGCACGCTCTTGAGTACAGGCAACTGGCCAAGCTCAAGTCCACTTACGCCGACGCCCTGCCTTTGCTCGTCAACCCGGAAACAGGAAGGATTCACACCTCCTACAATCAAACAGTCGCGGCTACCGGCCGGCTCTCCAGCTCTGAACCCAACCTTCAGAATATTCCGATGCGCGGCGAGCTGGGGCAGCGTTTCCGCCGGGCGTTCATTGCCGAGCCCGGCTGGCTTCTCTTGGCCGCCGACTATTCCCAGATCGAACTCAGGGTGCTGGCCCACCTCTCCGGCGACCCTGCCCTCATCGAGACTTTCGTGGCTGACAGGGACATTCATGAGGAGGCCGCCGCCCAGGTTTTCGGGCCTCCCCTTCCTCACCTCAAGGATGAGCTCCGGAGAAAGGCCAAAGTCATCAATTTCAGCATCATTTACGGCACCTCCGCCTTCTCCCTGGCCAAGGAACTGGGGACAGAGCCCCGCCAAGCCCAACGCTTCATCGACTGCTATTTCGAGCAGCATCCCCGGGTACGGAAATTCCTCGAGGACACGGTTAAAGAGGCCGAAGAAAGAGGTTCCACCCAAACCATTTTCGGCCGCCTGCGCCAGGTGCCTGAGCTCAAACAAAAAGACAAGGTCATCCAGCAGGCCGGCCGCCGCATTGCCCTCAACGCGCCCATCCAGGGATCGGCCGCCGACCTGATGAAAAAGGCGATGATCGATATCTGGGAAGAATTCAAAACCAAGGGTCTGAAAACCAAGATGATCCTCCAGGTCCACGATGAACTGGTCTTTGAGGTGCCGAAGGGAGAAAGGCCGAAAGTCGAAGCCCTGGTCAGGGAAAAGATGGAACACGTCTGCCCGCTGCGGGTTCCGCTAAAAGTCCACCTCGGCTGGGGACCCAACTGGGCCGACGCCAAGTAATCGGGCGCAGCCTCAGGCCTTTCTTCCTAACATCCCTTTCGGCATGACCCTCTGCTTTTTGGCCTTCCATGAACGTCTGCTGCTTGTCCTTGACATCGCTCGACGCTTGCTTTATGTTTTCTCGCAATCCCTGGATGTGAAAACGGGCGCAAAGATGAGCAGTCAGCCAGCTCAGCAGAAAAACAAAATTCCTTCAATGAAAAAATTTGTCTTGCTTTTTTGTGCTTGTGTCATTTTTTCCGGATGCAACCGCACTCCGAAAGTTGACACTTCCGCTGAAGCTAAGCCAATCCGTGATAAGGAGGTACAATGAAAAAGACCATCGGTCTGGCCGTTTTTGTCCTGCTCTTCAGCATCGCTCCGTTCGCTTCGCCCTGCCAGGAGGCGGGGCCGGCACCAGCGCCCTTGACTCAGGGCCCCTCCGATCCGAAAGAGCTCGAGGCCTTTATTGACGGGATCATGGCCGCCCACCTCGAGGCCAACCACATCGCCGGGGCGACGATCTCCGTCGTCAAAGACGGCGAGCTCTTCTTCGCCAAGGGCTACGGATACGCCAATATCAAGTCCAGAACGTCCGTCCTCCCGGACCGGACGATGTTCCGGCCCGGCTCTGTCTCCAAGCTCTTCACGTGGACAGCGGTGATGCAGCTTTACGAGCAGGGGAAGCTCGACCTCAACGCCGACGTCAACACCTACCTCAAAGAATTCCAAATCCCCGCCACATTTCCTCAGCCGATAACACTGAATCATCTGCTGTCGCACACCCCCGGGTTCGAAGAAAGGTCGACCGGAATGGCCGCCCGGGAGGCCAAGGACCTCATGCCTTTGGGAAAATGGCTGGCTTCTCACATGCCCGCCCGGGTCCGTCCGCCGGGAGAACTGACTTCTTACTCCAATTACGGGACTTCTCTCGCCGGCTATATCGTCGAGGTAGTTTCGGGAGTGCCTTTCGAGCAGTACATCGAGGAGAATATTTTCAAGCCGTTAGGGATCGAGCACAGCACCTTCCGGCAGCCCCTCCCTGAGGCCCTGGCGCCGGACATGTCCACCGGCCATACTTACAAAAACGGGGCCTTCAAGGAGGAGAAGTTCGAGCTCCTCAACGGGATGGCTCCCGCCGGCAGCCTCAGTGCCTGCGCCACCGACATGGCCCGGTTCATGATCGCCCATCTCCAGAACGGCGCCTGCGGAGACGCCCGGATTTTGAAGGAAGAAACCGCCAAGCTCATGCACTCGCGTCTGTTCGGGCACGACCCGCGGATCAACGGCAACGCCCACGGTTTTTGGGAATTTGGCTATAACGACCTCCATCTGATAGAGCACGGGGGTGACACGCTCTATTTTCACTCCCAGCTCGCCTTGATCCCGGATAAGAATGTCGGCTGGTTCGTATCCTACAACACGAGTCCAGGCGGCTCGAGAGAGCAGCTTTTCCATGCCTTTCTCAACCGCTATTATCCGGCCTCTTCTCCGCTGGCCGACCTCAAGCCATCCCCCGATGCCTTGAAGAGGCTAAAAAAAGTGAGCGGGGTTTATGGCATGACGAGGATGTCGCACACCAAGTATGAAAAAATCGCCGCCCTGCTCATGCAGATCAAAGTCGCCCCAACCAAAGAGGGAGCTCTCCTTGTCAAGATGCCCGGAGACGTCAGGCAGTATGCCGAGCTCGAGCCGCTCGTTTTCCGGGAGGTTGACGGACAGGGCAAGGTGGTTTTCAAAGAGGACCACCGGGGACGGGTGACCGTCGCCTTTGCCGGCGATGTCCCCCACATGGCCCTGCTCAAGCTCAAGTGGTATGAGCATCCAATGTTCCATTATGTCCTCATCGGATTCTGTGTGCTGTTCTTCCTCATCGCCGCGATCGGTTGGCCGGTCGCCGCAGTGTCCAGAAAGATTTGCCGGCGGAAAGTCGAAGGCCACCCGGCTCCGAGGGCGGCCCGCTGGCTCGCCGGGCTGATGAGCGCCTGCTTCGTCGTCTTCCTCGTCCTTATGGTCGCCTCTTTCACCAACATCTACGAAGTCATGTTCGGGGTCCCGCTCCTGTTTAAGATAGCCCTGGCGTTTCCGGTCCTCGCGGCGGTCATGGCCATCGGGGTGCTGACTTTCACCCTCTTGGCCTGGGGGAAAAAATATTGGTACGGCTGCAGACGCCTGACCTATACGATGATTTTTATTTCCGCCGTTGTCTTTCTCTTGGTGCTCAACTTCTACAACCTGCTCGGCTGGCGCCTTTAGCTGGGTGAGGAAGGGCAAGCGGGCCCTGGCCCAGAAAAGCCGCTGAATTTTCTCCTAAAGCCAGCCTCGCTCTTGACATTTCCTGACTCGGGACTTACGCTTGCCTGGGATGGTTGAAGAGAGGTCAATTGCATGTTCCGGCCTTTAAAATGTCTAATTTTTTGTTCACTGCTCATTCTCTTTTCCCCTTATGAATCGTTTTTGAAGACTTGCTGTTGGCGTCATGTCGGAACACAGATCCTTTTTCCGTATGATCCGAACAGCAAGGTTTTTAACGATATGGGGTTTACAGCAGATAGCGGTAGTGGATGGGATGAAGTTTTTGTGAATCCAGAACACGGAGGAGGTCCTTCCCTGAATTGCCCCCTGATTGACATCATCGAGATGAATCCAGTCAAGCCGGCCCCAGCCCCGCCTGGTCTTGACTATAAATTCTCCGGGAGCTATTCGATAGCAGGGGACGGGTCCGCGCCCAGGGGATACACCGTAACATTATACGTTGAGCTCGTCGATATGGCTCACGGGACAACCGTCAGAAGCGCCGAATCAACCTGGCCCTGTGCGCCGAGCGAAGCCGGCTCCTGCGCGAAAACGAGGTTGCAGGAGACCATCAACCTGGCCAAGACATTTCAACCTCTTGACAAACTCCTGTACGATTATGAACGAATCCCCGAATCCCTCGACATCGAACTGAAGAAAGACCCCATTCTGGCGGGCGAACAGATGACCATCACCCTTAAGAACATTAAAGATGCGAATTCAAGGCCTTCAAAATCGTGGCAGCGTATTTTGGTAAAAGCCGAGAAGGGAAGGATTCTCAACGGGACCGCCCTGGCGGAGTATAAGGTATTCGAAGTGGGAGCCGGAAGTATTGATGTTGAATATGAAGCCCCCGAAAAGTGCCAGCGGGATAAGGAAACGATAACCATCATGAATTCCTGTGTCATGAACCCGAACATGAATGCTGTCCCCGACCAGCAAATTGGCACCAAGACCTTTGATATCTTTTGCGTCGAGGGACAGATCATCGTGTCGTGGGATCCCTGGCATGATCAATTGTCGTCAGTTTTGCTGAATGTTCCTAAATGCAATTATTCGAGCACTGTCCTTAAAAACGTTCCCGCTGTCATAAAATTCAGGCTCAAGCCATCAGATGATCCCTGTCGCTACGAGGTTGTTCAGAAGGGCACCGCTCCTTCGTCTTCTGAGTGTCTGAACACGCCTTCAGACATGAAGCATTGCCTGAAGTTTTCGATCTCCCATCAGGCCGATTATCGCCTCACTGAGGCCTACGTCGATTTCAGGAAAAACCCGGACAGGCCATTCTTTTTTTCGACCGACATTCAGGCCAAAATTTCCATAAAATTTCTGAATGTTCCCGCTCCCCCCATGCCCGATCGTGAGACCGGCTGGCAACCTCATCATGGCAACAACTGGCCTCTCGCTGATGGCTATCAAGACGAAGTCCTCCCTCTCTACCAGCTTCGCATCGATGAAAAGGAAGTCGATCGTTTGAAGGAGAATTGTCTCAAAAAAAAATAGATTATTTCGGTCAGAGAATCTTCTGGTAGACGCGGAATCGCTTGTAGATCTCGCCTCCCATCTTTTCCATCTCCGCCCTGACCCGGAGGTTCGTCTCCATCTCGTGATGCGTATCCATAAACTCCATGCCCGCTTCCTGGGCTGACATGATCATCTTGACGCCCATCATGACGTCGAGCCCCATGCCGCGGTATTTCTCTTTGATTGCGCCGAGGAGGAGGTCAAGTTGTTTTGTTTTTTTTGCAGCCCTGAGGATTTTAAGGAAGCCGAACGGGAAGAGCCGGCCTCTTGCTTTCTGAATTCCCTCGGTCATGTCCGGCATGCCGACGATGAAGGCCACTGGTTCCCCGTCCTTTGTCACCACCTTGACGAACCGCGGGTCGAGGATAGGCAGGTATCTTTTGGCCAGGGCGTCCATCTCTTTTTCGTCGAGCGGCGCGAACCCGTAGATGTCGCTCCCCATGTAGCATTCGTTCATCAGGCTGAGGACGGGCCTGATCCAGGGTTTTATCTCTCTGCGCTTGCGGAACTCGACGACCGTGAAATTCCCTCGTCTTGCCGCCCGCGCATATATTTTTTTGTAGAAATCAGGCAGCTCTTTGGGGACATCAATCTTGTAGACGTAATAATCAATGTCCTTGCTGTATCCTTCGTTTTCCACCAGGCGCGGCATCCATTCATAATTGTGGTATGTCGCGATCGTGGCCCGCGGCGCAAACCCTTCGATGAGGAATCCTTCCGGGTCCTGGTCGGAAAAGCCATACGGGCCGACGATCCTGGTCATGCCCAGGCTCCTCGCCCATGCCTCCACCCGGCTGAGAAGAGCATGAACGACTTCCTGGTCTTCCCAGGTTTCGAGGAAGCCAAACCGGCCAACCTTTTCATTCCTGTAGTCGTTGTAGCGCGAGTTGATGATGCCCATGACTCGCCCCGCCGCTTTGTTCCCCCTGAAGGCCAACAGGAGAATGGTCTGGCAGTACCGGAAGGCCTTGTTCTTTTTCGAGTCAAAGTATTTCCATTCGTCCATGTAGATCGGATGAACCCAGTTGGCGTGTCCCGCGTGGATTTTTTCCGGAAGATAGATAAATGTTTTTAAATCTTTCCTGTCTTTGACTTCCCTGACTTCAACGGCCATTTTCACCTTCCTTACGGGGCATGCGCCCGTCCTTTTTTCGCCGCCAATTTTACTCCAGACAAACGCGCAGAGGCAACCTTCCTCTTCGGGGCAGCGGCATTTGACAAAATTCACGGATTGTTGATAATAAATTAACTTTAAGATTCCTTAATACTTCGCTGGCGGCAATGAAGAACCCGACCTTCCCTCGCGGCGTTCATCCTCAGGACGCCAAAGACGCGACCATGGATAAGCCCATTGTGCCCCTGCCCCCGCCGGAAAAAGTGGTCATCCCGCTCCATCAGCATTTCGGCAGCCCGGCCGAGCCTCTTGTTAAAAAGGGAGAGGAGGTTTTTCTCGGCCAGAAAATCGGCCAGGCAAAAAGCCTTTTCTCTGCCAATGTCCACGCCAGCGTTTCAGGAAAAGTTCTCGCCGTTGAAGACTATAACCATCCGGGTGCCTATCCTGTGACCGCTGTAACCATCGCCAACGACGGCCAAGACCGGCTCTCGCCCGAGGTGAAACCTGCTGCCGACCCGTTCTCGCTCTCGGCTGATGAAATCACCGACCGGGTTAGGGAAGCGGGCGTGGTCGGGCTCGGCGGCGCTGCCTTTCCGACAGCCGTCAAACTGGCCCCGCCCAAGGACAAGCCGATCGATACGCTCATCATCAACGGCTGCGAATGCGAGCCGATGCTCACAGCCGACTTCAGGTTGATGGTCGAGAACCCGCTGGATATCCTTCGCGGAGCTGAGTTGGCCCGCATTGCTGCCGGCGCCACCAAAGTCATCGTGGCCGTCGAGGACAACAAGCCCCGGGCCGCTGAAATGATGCGTCAGCATCAGGACGGGATTCAGGCCGATGTCGTCCTGCTCAAGACAAAATACCCCCAGGGCGCAGAAAAGAATTTGATCTATGCCCTTCTCCGCCGGGAAGTCCCGCGCGGCGGACTCCCGTTTGACGTCGGCGTTCTGGTCCAGAACGTCGGGACAGCCAAGGCCATCTGGGAAGCTGTTTCTCTTGGAAGGCCTTTGGTCGAGAGAGTCATCACCGTGGCCGGCCCGGGAGTTCGCGAGCCAAAAAACCTGCTCGTCCGGGTCGGGACTCTTTTCCAGGACGCCGTGAATTTCTGCGGCGGCCTGGCCGAAGGCATCAACCTTGTCATCATGGGCGGCCCGATGATGGGGCTGGCTCAGTGGTCGCTCGACATCCCTGTCGTGAAGGGGACATCCGGCATCCTGGCCTGGCGCGCCGCTTTCCCCGCTGCCGAATATCCCTGCATCCGCTGCGGCCGCTGCGTCGACCGCTGCCCCATGGGTCTCATGCCCACGCTCCTGGCCAAATTTGTCCAGCGAGAAAAGTGGCTTGAGGCCGAAAAATGGGGAGTTCTTGACTGCGTCGAGTGCGGCTGCTGCCAGTACATCTGTCCTTCAAGAATCCCTTTGGTTCACTGGATGCGGCT
>JBBILQ010000009.1:24929-61108 GCA_037444845.1 Candidatus Aminicenantota bacterium
GGAAAAACAAGATCGCCCAGGCAAAAAGAAAGAAAACCGCATGACCTCGCCGAGCCCCTATCTCGTTCAATCCTCTCCTCATCTCCGTGAGAAGGACACGACTCCGCGCATCATGTACCGTGTCATCCTCAGCCTGGTCCCTGCCTGCCTGGCCGCCCTGCATTTCTTCAGGCTTCGGGCGCTCGTCCTCATCGTCGCCTGCGTGGCTGCGTGCCTGGCTACCGAAGCTCTCTTTTTCTTGGCGCGGAGAAAACCCCTCTCCGCGCTCCTCGACGGATCAGCCATCATCACCGGAATATTGCTGGCCATGTCGCTTCCCCCGTCGTTCCCAGCCAGCCTTGCTGCCATCGGCGCTGTCGTCAGCATCGCCATCGGCAAGCAGGCATTTGGGGGGCTGGGGTATAATATTTTCAACCCTGCTCTTGTTGGCCGGGCCTTTCTTTCAACCGCCTTTCCGGTGGCCATGACTACCTGGATCCCTCCTGTCACGCTCAGGGTTGATGTAGCCACCTTTGCTACCCCCCTGGCCAACCTCAAATTCCAGGACGCGATCGGCCAGGGAACGCTGGCTTCGCTTAACAACCTTTTTTGGGGAAACATCGGCGGCTGCGTCGGCGAGACTTCGGCTCTGGCCCTTCTTGTCGGAGGGGTGTATCTCCTTCTCCGCCGCACGATTGACTGGCGCATCCCGATGGGCATGACGCTTTCCTTGAGTGTTTTCACCGGCGTCTTCTGGTTCGTCGACCCCGCGACGCAGGCCAGCCCGCTTTTTCATCTCCTGGCCGGCGGATTCCTCTTGGGCAGCCTTTTCATGGCCACTGATATGGTCACCTCGCCCGTAACGCCAAGAGCAACCTGGGTCTACGCTCTCGGCGCCGGGTTGATCATCGGCATCATCCGCCTCTTCAGCGGCTACCCGGAAGGCGTGATGTACGGCATTCTCTTCATGAACACTTTTGTCCCGCTGCTCAATCACTACATCCGGCCGAGGATCTTGGGTGAAAGGAGGAAGGGATGAGCCTGTCTTCCCGGATGGTCACCGTTCTCACCTTAGTCGGCTTCCTATCCGGAGGATTCCTGGCCACGGTCGGGCAGCTGACCAGGGAGCGGATTGCGCTGAATAAAAAAATGGAGGTCGAACGCGCCATTCTCGCTGTCGTGCCGGGGGCTTCAGCCGGCCGAATGATCCATGAAGAAAAAGATTTCACCGTTTACGCCGGCCAAGATAAAGATGGTCAGGTCGCCGGCTTCGCCGTCTACACGGCCGGCACCGGGTTTCAGGATAAAATTGTGCTCATGTTAGGCCTGGATGCGTCGCTTTCCCGAATCAACAGCTTGACCATCCTCGAGCAGAAAGAAACGCCCGGGCTGGGAGCCAAGATCACAGACGAGGCCTCTTTCCTTGTCTACTGGGAGGGCAAGGATTTCCGCCAACCTCTCAGCCTGCGCAAGCCTCCTGCAGCGCCTCCGGAAAGCCTCTCCGCCTCTGAAGTCAACACCATCACCGGCGCGACCATCTCTTCACAGGCTGTCCTTCAGATCGTCAACTCCGCCCGTGAGAAGATCATCAAATTGAACGAAGAGGGAAAGCTAAATCCTGAGGGAAAAGATGCCAAGCAAAACCGCCGCTGAAGATTTTTTCAAAGGTCTCTGGCTGGAGAATCCCGTTTTCCGCCAGATGCTGGGCATGTGCCCGATCCTGGCTGTCACCAACACCGTTGTCAACGGCCTGGCCATGGGCCTGGCCACTTCTTTTGTCCTCGTTTCCAGCTCCTTCCTTATCTCTCTCATCAAGAAGCTCATCCCCAGCCAGGTCAGGATTGCTTCTTACATCGTCGTCATCGCCACTTTTGTCACCATCGCCGACCGCCTCCTGGCAGCCTATTTCTGGGACATCTCCAAGGCCCTGGGGCCGTTTGTGCCTCTTATCGTTGTCAACTGCATCATCCTCGGCCGGGCTGAAGCGTTTGCCTCAAAAAACACGGTCGGCCGCTCTGTCCTCGATGCCCTGGGAATGAGCGCGGGTTTTATCCTCGCCCTGTTCGTTCTGAGCTCGATCCGAGAGATCTTAGGAAGCGGCGCGTTCCTGGGCTTCCGGATTCTGGGCCCCTGGTTTGAGCCCTGGATAATCATGGTGCTACCGGCCGGAGCGTTCATCACCCTGGGCATCATGATGGCCATCAGCATCCAGGTCGAAAGGAAAAGGAAGCGGGGATAGGCATGGATCTCGTCAGCCTGCTTATCGGCGCCATCCTGATCAATAACTTCGTCCTTCACTACTTCTTAGGCATCTGTCCTTTCCTCGGCGTTTCCAAAAAAATCGACGCGGCAATGTCGATGGGGCTCGCCGTGACCTTTGTCATGACCATCACGGCCGTCGTCTCCTGGCTGGTCAACCACAGGATCCTTATCCCCTACGGCCTTGACTACCTCCAAATCGTCGCTTTCATCCTGGTCATCGCATCGCTCGTCCAGCTCGTCGAGATGTTCATCCGCAAGACCAGCCCGCCTCTCTACCAGGCGATGGGCATCTACCTGCCGCTCATCACAACCAACTGCGCCATCATGGGGTTGGCCCTTCTTGCGGCCTTAAAGAATTATGATTTCGTCGAAGCCGTTGTGTTCGGCGTGGGCTCTGGCCTTGGGTTCACCCTGGCCATTGTCTTGATGGCCGCCATCCGTGAACAGCTCGACCTGGCCGACGTCCCCGAACCTCTCCGGGGCGCAGGGATTGCTCTTATCGTAGCCGGCATCATGGCCCTGGCCTTTCTCGGGTTTTCGGGGGTGATCAAGTGACCGGCCTTCTCGTCCCCGTGATCACCATGACCGCGCTCGGACTCATCTTCTCTCTCGGCCTTGTTTTTGCTTATAAAAAGCTCGCTGTCCAGGTCGACCCCAGAGTTGAAAAAATAAATACAGCTCTTCCGCAGGCAAACTGCGGCGCGTGCGGGTTTGCCGGATGCCAGGCCTTAGCCGAGGCGATCGCCTCGGGCAAGGCCGGCCCGGGGAGCTGTCCGGTGGGCGGCGCAGACACGGTATCAAAGATCGCAGAAATCCTCGGCGTTCAAGCCGGCGAAGTGCTTAAAAAAGTGGCCAGGCTCCACTGCCGCGGAACCAACCAGGCCGCCCCTAAAAGAAGCCAGTACCTCGGTCTTCAAACGTGTTTTGCCTCTCATCTCATGGGCGGGGATAAGCTTTGCACCTATGGTTGCCTGGGGCTTTCGGACTGCGTCCGGGCTTGCCCGTTCGACGCCATGACCATGGGAGAGGACGGCCTGCCGATCATCCTTGAGGATAAATGCACGGCCTGCGGCAAATGCGTCGAGGCCTGCCCGAGAGACCTTCTCGATCTCCGTCCCCTCAACCAAAACATCCTCGTTTTCTGCCGCTCCAAAGATAGGCCTCAGGTCTCCCGAAAAGCCTGCCAGAATGCCTGCATCGCCTGCAACATTTGCGCCCGGGCCTGCCCGGAAGCTATAATCATGAAGGATAATCTGGCCGTGATCGCTGATTATAAGAAAATACCGCCGGAGAAAATTCAGGAGATTGAAAAGTGCCCAACCGGAGCCATCGGTCGGTTAAAAAAAACCAATGAGGGATAACGCCGTCGTCCTGAGAGTCGAGGCTAACCTGGCCTGGGTCAAGGTCAGTCCCCTCGTTTCCTGCTGCCAATGCTCGGCTCGGTCTCTCTGCGCCGGGCACAAAGACGCAGCCGGCCGACTGGCCGTCCGGAATCCTCTTCAGGCCAGGCCTGGAGACAGCGTTGTGATTGAAGTGCCCGAGGCAAATTATCACCAAGACCTGATTCGGATCTTCGGTCTTCTCCTCGCCGGCCTGCTCCTCGGCCTTGCTCTTGGCTATGGGATCCGACCTCTAGCCGGCATAGGGCTGGCTGAAAATGGACTCCTTGGTCTTGCGGCAGGCCTCGGGCTTTCAGCCGTCGGCCTTTTCTTTTATTACCGAACCCGGAAAAGGCAGTCCGGCTATCCGATGATCGTCGAAATAAGCGACAAGGGAGGGTCCAATGAACAGGCGTGATTTCTTAAGGACGCTTCTGGCAGCGGGGATCGCCGCGCCCACGCTGCTCGAGGCAAGAACTTTAAGATCATCCAGCGCACTCTATTTGATCAGCGATTCTCCCGGGGATGTTCTTCCCCCCGTTCTTGCTGAAATCGACTCTCGTATCCAAAAGGCCGGCCGGCGCTTCGCTTTTCTTAATCCCCACCCGAATGCCGAAGAGATCAACAAAACTCTATCCGCTCTCGGCTGGAAATTCGACCAGAGAGCATCAGCGGGGGGGCTGGCCTTCTCTTTCCAGCGTCTGGGCTTGCCTTCTCTCCCTTCTTTTGCTCTTATCAGGAGCGGCCGTATCTGCGACATCCGCAGCCAGCGCCTCTGGCAAACATGGAAAAAGATGGCCGCCTCCGGCGCCCTCTCTTCATGCCTGACGATTGCTTCATTTGATCTGCCGCGCCGAAACCAGATTCCCGGAAAAGCTGTCACCGTCTATGCTGACGGAAAAAGGCTGGCCTCGCTTCCCCTCGCGAGAGACCTGGTCAAGCCCTTCCACACCAGGGCCGGCCCGGTTGTCGTCGGGGTCGAAGCCGGCCGGGCCAAGGTTCTTTCATCCCCTTGCCAACACCGAGTCTGCCTGGCCTCGCCGCCCGTCTTTCTCGCAGGAGAGCGCATCGTCTGCGCGCCGAGGCATTTTCTTTTAGAGGTTGAAGGTCCACATCTTGTTGACACGGTTACCGGATAAAAAACTTCTCTTCATCCTGGCCGCGTTGCTCGCAGCCGCCATCTCCTGCCGCCCAAGAGAAAAGTGGCACTCCTTCACTCTTCTTTTTTTCGACACGGTCTGCGACATCCAGGTCTTCTGTCCATCCGAGAAGCTGCCAGCGGCCAGAGACGCCATCTGCCGCGCCTTCGGCTCTTGCCAGGAACGTTTCTCTCCGGGCAGCCAGGATCTCTCTGACCGTCTCGTCCTCGAACTCTACCAAAAAGCTCTCCAGGTCAACCGGGCCTCGGCCGGATGTTTTGACATCACTGTCGGCTCGCTCATCGACCTGTGGGGGTTTTCCTCGCGCGCCTACCGCATTCCCGGGCCTGAGGAGGTAGAGGCCGTCCTCCCGCTGGTCGGCATGGCCAAGATCAACTTCGAAGAGAACGCTCTCGTCCTCCCGCCCGGCGTGAAGTTAGATTGGGGCGGAATCGCCAAGGGCTGGGGAGTTGACCTGGCTGCCCAGGCCGTTGTTTCATTGGGAATAACGCGCGGTTTCATCAACGCCGGCGGAGATCTTTACTGCTGGGGCCCAAACCCCGATCATCAAAACTGGAGGGTTGGGATTAAGAACCCGAGGGAGAGAGGATACCTGGGGGTTATCCTCGTCACAGATATGGGAGTGGCCACGTCAGGCGACTATCAAAGGTATTTTGAAAGAAACGGCCGACGTTATCATCACCTATTTGACCCTGAGACTGGCTACCCAGCCCAGGGCAAAAGGAGCGTCACAGTCGTCGGCCCTGAAACGGCCCTGTGCGACGCCCTCTCGACCGCTCTTTTTGTCAGCTCTGACCCTGAGAAAATCATCAGAAATTATCCCGCTTACGGAGCCATCTTGGTTGATGATCAGGGCGGCGTGGCGGCTGTCGGAAAATCCTTCCCGTTTAACAGGCTTGACGGCCCTTAGATCTTCATCGGCATCAGGATATAGGTGTACTTGATATCGCCCTCAAGGTCCGGCTTCATGACGGCGGCACTGTTATTATCTTTGAGCTCGATCCTGATTTTTTCCGCGCTCGCTGAAAGAAGGAAGTCGAGAAGGTATTGAGAATTAAACCCCACTTCAAGCTCCGGGCCTTTATATTCGACCTCGAGGTTATCTCGAGCTTCGCCAATCTCTGGATTAGAAGAATAAAGCTTGATTTGATTCTTTTCGATCGTGATTTTAACTCCCTTTGACCTCTCTGTCGCCAGCAAAGCGACTCTCCTGATTGATTGGCTAAAGCTTTCTTTTTCAACCAGAAGGACATGAGGGTTGTCTTTTGGGATAACGGCTTCGAAATTCGGGAATTTGCTCTCGATAATCCTCGAGATAAGCATCCGGTTATGAACCTTAAAGAAGAGGTTATTCTCATCGAAATCAAATTCCATCTTATCGTCGCTCATCTTCCTTATCTCACTGAGCGTTTTCTTCGCCACGATCACCTGGATTTCTTCCTCCGCGTTTAGCCCCTCGATAAAAGCCGACGTATATGAAAGACGATGGCCGTCTGTGCTCACCAGTTCAAGCGCGTTCTTCTTTATGATCATCAGCGCTCCATTCAGGTAATACCTCTGCTCCTGAGCGATGGCGTAATAGACCCTGTCAATCATATCCTTTATTTTATCCAGAGGCAGGATGATCCTTTTCTGAAAGGCCGCTTCAGGCACCACCGGAAAATCCTCTTTTGGCAGGCATAAAACCTTAAATTCGCTCTTGCCGGAGCTTATCTCCATCATCAGGTCTTCATTCTCTTTAAAGCTGATCGGCTGGCCGTCCGGAAGAGATTTAACGATTTCAAATATTTTTTTCCCTGAAACGGTGACCGATCCCGCTTCTTCCACGTTGGCCTCGAAATGAGTCTTTAGCCCGACTTCTAGATCTGTCCCCGTCAGCTCAATCCTTTCCGCGGCGGCACTAACCAGGATATTTGCAAGGATCGGCATTGTGTTTCTTTTTTCTATAATTCCCTGCATGAGCTGAAGCTCCTCAAGGATTGTTTCTTTGATCACTGAGAATTTCATTTTTTTGCCTTTTCCAAAAGATTTCCTCTTTATTTTATTTACTTATAAAAAGATAATTTATGTAAGAATAATAATAAAATCAAATGAAAATGTGCAAATCATTGTGAACCCGTTGATTCCATTATTGAATAAGGCCAATCAGGCTGTTGATTTCTTTGTTGAATTCAGGATCTTTGCGCCTCATCTTTTCAATTTTCCTTATGCTGTGGAGAACGGTTGTGTGGTGTTTTCCACCGAATTTTTTACCGATTTCCGGCAGCGAAGTTTTGGCTAATTCCTTGCATAAATACATGGCAACTTGGCGGGGAAAAGCAATTTTTGGGGAGTTGTTCCTTGATTTGATTTGAGAAACCTTAATTTTGAATTGATGGCAGACCAATTTTTGAATCTTATCCACATTCACCACAGAGACCGTAGATTCAAGAAGAGATTTAAGGGCTTCCTTTGCGATGTCCAGGTCCAATTTCTCGCCTTTAAGGGAGGCGTAAGCGATAACCCGACGGAGGTATCCTTCCAGCTCGCGGATGTTTGAGTGGACCTTGTCGGCGATAAACAAGGCGACGGCTTCAGGAAGGTCGGAGCTCTCAACCTCTGCTTTTTTCTTGAGGATGGCAATTCTCGTTTCGATATCGGGGGGCTTGAGGTCGGCGATGAGGCCCCATTCGAAACGAGAGCTGAACCTCTCTTCTAACTGGGGAATTTCCTTGGGCGGACAATCGCTGGAGATGACAATCTGCTTCTGGTTTTCATAAAGATGGTTGAATGTGTGGAAAAATTCCTCCTTGGTTCGTTCACGGCCTGAGAGATAGTGGATGTCATCCATCAGGAGGACATCCACGCTCCGGTATTTTTGGCGGAAGTCAAGGATTTTTCCGTACTGCAGGTGGTTAATCAAGTCATTCATGAATTTTTCCGTGGTCACATAGAGTATCTTCAGGCGGCGGTGCTTGTTTATCGTGGCATGGCCGATGGCGTTCATGAGATGAGTTTTTCCCAGGCCAGCGCCGCCGTAGACATAAAGCGGGTTATAGGACTTGGCGGGGTTCTTGGCCACAGCCTGGGAGGCCGCATGGGCGAACTGGTTGCAGGCGCCGACGACAAAGTTCTCGAAGGTATAGTGAGGACTAAGGTTTGGGTTAAGAAGGGCGCCTTGCTGGGTTCGTCTTTCCTGCGGCGACCGGCGCATAAAAGGAGCCGGGGTCTCGTCGAAAATGTACTTGATCTCGAAGGGCTTTCCAAAGAGCTCCTGGGCACTCTCATTGATCAGGTTGGAATAATGGAATGAAAGCCAGTCACGGAAATACGAATTCGGGACTTTTATGTAGAGAATATCTTTTTCGCTGCCGATGTAAAGAGTCGGCTCAAACCAGGTTTCGTAGCTATTCTGGTCGACCTTTTTCTTGACATCTAAAAGGATTTGAAGCCAATAATTAAGCTTTTCTTTATCTTGCATAGCCGCGCTTTTTATTTCCACAGAAATTTCCACAACTGTGGAAAACCTTCGTGCTTTGCTGATTGACGCAGAGAAGGCGAGAGAATCATAGCACGGCGAGTGGGCGAATTCAAGAGTTTTGTTTCAGAAGGGCGGACGGTGCTTCGAGAGGACCGTCCCCATTTTCATTAGAAGTCGAAACCTATCCAGAATTTCGCCTGGAAACCTCCGTATCCCTGGATATCGAGAGGCATAGAGATGTCCGGCCAGTTAAGCCGTTTGGCAAACTCGAGGTGGAGTGGCAGGCCGAAGAGGAAAAACTGGATCCCGTACCCGTATGAGCCGATGGCATCAAAAGAGGAAGGAGAGACGCCGGGGGCGTAGTATTCGTAAAACTTGGCCGGGTAGCCGCCGAGCTTGGCCCGGGTGATATCAAAAAACAAAACGCCGCGGACCGGACCGACCTGACCGAGAATTGTCGCCGCGGCGTTAATAAGGGGAAAACGGAACTCGGCGTTGAAGAACCATCCCTCTGTGGAGATGATGTTGTAATAATACGAAGACCTGACCTGATTGTTGCCGCCGTGATAGAAAACATAAGGGTCTCTTCCGCGGCTGGCCCAGCCTTCGAAACGCAAAGCCAATAAGCTGGCGGCGCCGAAATAAAAATATTTTCGAAGGTCAGCCTGCAGAGTCGTGTTCCTGAAAAAACCTTCTGATACAGGCAAGCTCTGGGCCAGAGAAATCCTGAACGTGTGCCCGGCAAGCGGCCCGAAATAAGGGTTGAAGTGGGTCGTCTCGCCGGTGATGGCGAGGGACAGGGAGAGCGCGTTGCCGTTCCAGAAGTAGCCGTACCGGCTGCCCGTGAACATCCCCATGCTGTAAGGGTTGGCAAAATTCTCTTCGTAGCGGTAAAAACCGAAATTCCCCTCCAGTCTATAGTATCGGTTTAGCGGGTAGAAGGCGGTGATGTTGGCGCTGGAAACCTTGCGGTGGGCGATGGCGTCCTGGTAGCTGAGGGAATAATATAAAGAGGAGTCAAAATAAGAATAAGGGAGGTAGTAGTAGAGCGTGTATTCAAAAAGGCTGGGCATGAACTGAAGGCGCTTTTTCTGGTTGATATAAGCAAAATAATAGGAGCGCAAGCCGCGATTCTGGAAGAACATGGCGTATAAATTATGATCGCCGAGGATGTCGCCGAAGGAGATGGCTGTGCCGCCGAAAACAGAGGCGTCCGACGAAACAAGGATATCGATAGGCGGCCGGCCGGAGACGGAGAGGCTCTGCATCCCCCGGTAGGGTTCGATCTTGTCCTGGTCGATGTCGAGGATGGCGGAGGGACGGAAGGCGGGCGGAGATTCTCCTGCCGCGAGCTCCACGAAGGCCATCCTGTCCTCAACAAGGCCGTTGAGTTCAGCAGAAAAGATTTGGTACGAGCCTTTATTAAAGGCGGCAAAGATGATCCGGTTAGGATCCCGGGGATGGGGGACGGGATAGAAGTTGCCCGTCCAGACGTCAGTGAAGCGCTTCAATTCGCCCGTCTCGAGGTTAATCGAGTAGATGTTGATGGCCTCCCGGGCGTCACCCGAGAAAAAGATCTCCCGGGGGTTGGAGGCGAAAGCCGGGCAGATGGTGTTGCCTGGGCCGAATGTCAACTGGGTCTTCTGCTTCATGTTATCCAGCGGAGAAAGGAAGAGCTTGTCAGCGGAGCCGACGCGGATAGAATAAGCGAGGGCGCTGCCGTCCGGGGAGATAGCCGGGGCTTTCTCGAAAAGCGAATCCTGGGTCAGATTGTCAATCCCCTCGGTTTTCAGGTCCAGCATGAAGATGTCATGCGAGCCTTTGGCGAAGGCGGTAAAGTAGACGGCCTTTCCGTCAGGCGAAAAACAAGGGGCGGCAGGCCGGTCGTAGGGGATGTTGATTTTTCTGACGAGCCTCCCCCGCAAGACATCCACGAAGTAAAGAGAATACCTTCTCTCGTGCCTGGCGAAGAAGACGATCGTGTCGCCGTCAGGCGACCAGGCCAGGCTTGTTCCCAGGGATGGGTCGTACTCATATTTGATGTAGTCGTAATCGGTGGTGAACCCCCGGGTGATGTTTTTGACGATTGACCCGTCCTTTGTCGAGATAAGGACGAGGTCAATATCATAATCAGCCACATTGTACGTCAGAGCCGCGATGAGGTCGCCCGACGGGGAGACGGCATGAGAAAAAGTGAAGTAGTAGGGGTTTTGCGGAAACTTCGGGCCGAGGGCTATGCTGTAGTCTTCGGGATTCTCCCGGAGCAAGAATTTCCTGTTTTTCTCGCGGAGGAATTTCTTGAACCCATAGTTGAACTCATGCGGCTCGACGTTAAAAGCCTTTTTCAGCGGGGCAATCCGGCCGATCAACGGGGAATTCTTTAGCGACTGCCACAGCTCCTTGATCGCGTTAACCCCGTACTTTTCCTCGATAAAATCGTAGATGGCATGGCCGAAGTCATAAGCCGGGTCGCGGGGCATGGGGTACCGGGTGTAAAGATCACCCGAAGCCGTGATTTCGGGGATTCGGTCGTTCAGCACAGCGTCCCTGACGAGCATCTGCGACCACGATGTCCACCGCCGGGTTGCGTATTCAGAGAGGCCTTCAAAGAGCCAGAGCGGAGGCACGTTCAGGGCGTAAAGGGATGCCATTGGTCTTCCCCAGAGGATATCGAACTGGAAGATGTGGGTCAGCTCGTGCTCGACGACGCTTTGAAGCTCATCCAGGGGCATGTCTCCGTGGACGCCGATCCGGTGGAGAAGGGGTTCGCTGACGCCCAGAACCCCCTCGGAAATATTAAAGAGGTTGCTCTGTTCAAAATCGGTGTACGTTGTGTAGTAGATGATCGGCACCGGATCCGCAAGCTGATGTTTGAGGATATCGCTGATTTTATGGTAAGCGCTTTCGGCGACCTCGGCGACGTTCTTTAATACGTCCGGCCGGTCGGCATAAAAATAGACACGGAAATGATCGGTGGCATAGGACTTCCACTTGAAGTCTTCGTACATGATTTTATTCTTCCCATAATAGGGATAATAGAAAAATTCCTGGGCAAAGCCCATGGATATCAACCCCAAGCAGGAAAGGACAACCGCCGTGATGGCCGATTTATTTTTCATCGGAACTCCTTGTTATCTGGTTAAAAGATACCTGTTCTGGACGCGCTCTTGTCCCAGGGCCAGCCGGAAGAGCTTGGCTTTCACTCGCTGGATGAGGTCGTAGAAGGCAAAATCTGCGCGCTGGTTCAGGTTCGTGTAGCTTTTTGTTTCCTTGAAGTCACGCTGGAGCAGGGGTTCGCCCGTTTCGGCTTTGATAAGATAGAGGCTTACGTCCAGGGTAAAGATCCGCCTCTCGTCGAGGCCGCTCCGAGGGGACAGGGATTCTTCCTGCAGGCTTCGAGCGGGCCGGGCCAAGATCGCCTTTCTTGTCTCCTGAGTGAAGCTTGCCCGGCCGGTGAGGAACAGGGATTTGCTCGACCCAGCGGCCAGGGCCCGCCAGTATTCTGGCTTCTTGAAAGCCTCTTCGCTTTCCAACGAAACTTGGTTGAGAGTGACACGGCCCTTGAATTTCTTCTCCAGTTCCGGCTTGAGGTAATCAGCGATTTCTTTATTCACGTCTATTCCCTGCGGCTGCTCAGCCACAAGGAACGGAGTGATGACAACTTCCAGGAAATCCTCGAGCTTGACGGGCGAATAGGAAGGAAGCTCAACCTTGAGCTTCCTGTACGCGTCGCTTGTGCAGGCGGCCAGGAAGAGCAGCAGACAAGCGACAGCCAGGCTATTTTTTCTCATCTTTCTCCGCTTCTTTTTTCTCTTTTCCTTTGTCCTTGTCCAGGATCTCAAGGTTGTCCTTGAAAGACTGGTAATTGGCTTTTAGCCACCTGTTTTGGGGGGAGAGCTTCAGGGCAATCTCGTACTCCCGCCTTGCCTCCTCCCATAGCCCTTTTTTCTCGTAGGCGACGGCCAGGTTGTTGCGGGCAGCGACAGAGTCCGGGTCGAGGGCGATAGCTCTTTTCCAGCGGAAGATGGCCTCGTCCCAGAGGTCCTGCTCAGCGGCCCAGATGCCGAAACTAACCTGGTCGGGTTTTGGGAGGAAAGAACATCCGGCTACAAGAAGGCTGACGAGGAAAGCAACGGCGATCCCCGCAGGGACTATCCTGCTCATAATGACCCCGCCTCTAAAATTACCTCTTTTTCGCTTTTTGGTCAAGGATATCCGGCGGCGGATATGACCGCCGGTTCGATGGTTCTTATGCCGGGACATGGCAGAAAAGCCGTTTCTCCATGCAGAATCACCCATGCTGGAAAGGATAGCAATTTTTATGCCAATTGGTTCAATGCCAAGCGGGAATAGTGTTGTTTAAAACGATCAGCCCGAGTATAATAACCGCCTGGCGCTTTACGCAGATGGCGGCCCGAGCGGTTAAGGGCCTCAGAGAGGAGGAAATCATGGGCGTTTGGCTCGAAGGCCGGGCACTGGCCGAGAAGATCAAACAGGAAGTCAAAGAGGAAGTCGAGTATTTCCGGGAAAAAACCAATCAGGTGCCCGGGCTGATCGGGATTCTGGTCGGAGAGAACAAATCTTCCCAGATTTACCTGAGGAGCAAGGAAAAAGCCAGCCAGGCACTCGGGATTGCCTCCCAGATTCTGACTCTGCCAGCCAACACCGAAGAGGGGGCCCTGAAAGCGCGGATCGATGAGCTGAACCAGCAGGAGGACGTCGACGGCATCCTCGTCCAGCTGCCGCTGCCCGGCCACCTCAAAGCGCACGACATCATCTGTGCGATCTCTCCCGAGAAGGACGTGGACGGCTTTCATCCTTTCAATTTGGGAAGGCTTCTGGCCAACGAGGAGGGGTTAAAACCTTGTACTCCGATGGGAATAATCGAATTACTAAGATATAACCGTGTTCCGCTCGAAGGCAAGGAGGTCGTTGTCATCGGCCGCAGCCTGATCGTCGGCAAGCCCCTGGCGGCGATGATGACCAACGAAAACGCCACGGTCACGATTTGCCACTCCAAGACAAAGGACCTGGCGGGCGTGGCCGCCCGCGCTGATATTCTCGTCGCGGCCATGGGCAAGCCGGCTTTCGTCAAGCCCGAGTTTGTCAAGGAAAGCGCGGTCGTCATCGATGTCGGCATCAACCAGCTCGCCAACGCGTCCAGAGTGAGAGAGCTATTCGGCGAGGATGAAAAACGGGACAAAGACCTGGCCGAAAAAGGATACACGGTCGTCGGCGATGTCGACCCGAGAGCCGTCGAGAGGGCCGCGGCGATGACGCCCGTTCCAGGCGGAGTTGGACTGCTGACTGTCGCCATGCTGATGAAAAACACGCTCGAAGCCTTCAAAAGGCGCCGCCGGCTCCAGCCCTGAGCTTCACGAGCATTTCAACATCCGCCGTCATCGAGGTCGGCGCCTGAGCATGGAAGAGCGACTTCGAAGGTTTAGCCTTTCGGGGGCGCTTTTCGAGGGAAGCCGGCCCGGAGGTCGCGAGGACTGTCTGAGCACGCCTCGAATCTGGTGAGACGCCTTATCCGGTCAGGAACAGCCTGAGAAGAGATGAACAAACGTGCGAGTTCCGCAGCGCCGAGAAAAGCGGCTCCGAAACGGCGTGAAAAACCTGAGTGGAGAGACGAAATGCTGAGGCGCTGACGGGACATCTCGTGAATACAAAGAATGAGCCCCCCCTGAGCTTCAGGGCATTTGCGAGGAGCGGCCGTTTGTGGTATATATGAACATTCCGAGAAGAGAGAGCGACTATGCCGAAAGTATGCCAGATTTGTCAAAAAGGACCCGTCTTTGGACACACGGTTAGTCATTCGCATAAAGCCGCGCCGAAAAAGTGGAAGCCCAATCTTCAACAGGTAAAAGCCCAGACCGACACGGGCGTGAAGAAAATATGGGTATGCACACGATGTCTGCGCTCGGGCCGGGTAAAAAAGGCGATTTAGGAGACCCCTTCAGGTTCTTTCCACCGATAAAATTTCTTTAATCCCGGAAATTTTTTTGATTATGGCTTCAAGGTGTTTGATGTCCCGGATGCCCAGGCTGAGCTTGATCTGAGCCTTTTTGTCGACAGAGGTCATCACTTCAGCCTTGATGATGTTCCCCTCCAACTGGGCGATGGCCGTGGCCACCCTGGCCAGGAGCCCGGGGGTATCCACGGATTTGACCAGAAGCCGGGATTTAAAAGGGCCTGGATGGGAGGCGTCCCAGGAAATCTCCACCATCCGCTCGCTGTCCAGAACTTCCCTGAGAACAAGAGAGCAGCGGGTCGAATGAATGGTGATGCCCTTGCCCGAG
The DNA here is from genome assembly GCA_037444845.1 of Candidatus Aminicenantota bacterium. Classification (GTDB taxonomy): domain Bacteria; phylum Acidobacteriota; class Aminicenantia; order Aminicenantales; family UBA8522; genus JARYMI01. The sequence continues at coordinate 39,472 of JBBILQ010000009.1, forward strand.
GTCATGTAGCCGACGATAGGCTCGCCCAGGATAGGAGAACAGCATTTTGCCAGGCTGACGAATTCCCAGGAGGTATCCTGGCTCTTAAGGGCAACCCTGGGCCTGCGGCTGACCTTGTCCATCAACTTGCTCAGGAGGGCTTGTTTTTTCTCGACGGCCTCCGTTGCGGGCATAAGCCGGGACATGAACTTCTTGTGGATCACGATTTTCCCGAGGCCGATCATGGCGTAGAAGTTGTCCAGGCCCCTGAGCTTAACGGGAAGAACTCTGGTCAGACGGCTGAGGAGGGGGCCCTCTTTCAGCAGCTCACCGGATAGGCCGTGTTTCCTGGCCTCTCTTTCCCAGATTTTTTTCCCTAAGGCCGTGCTCTTAATTTTTTCCTGCTGGTTGAGCCAGCGTTTGAGCTGGTGTCGGGCTCCTGAAGTGAAAACGATGTTCAGCCAGGGGCGCTGCGGCGTTTTGTCTGGGGAGGTGAGAATCTCCACGATGTCGCCTGTTTTGAGAATGGTCCGGAGCGGGGCGTTCTTATTGTTGATGACCGCTCCGGCAGCGTGAAGCCCGATTTCTGAGTGAACCTTGAAAGCGAAGTCCAGGGCCGAGCCGCCGAGCGGCAACGTGATGACCTTGCCTTTCGGAGTGAAAGCGTACACCTCCTCCGGGATGAGGTCTGCCTTGAGGCTCTTCAAGAATTGGCGAGGGCTTCTCTGCTCTTTGTAGAGCTCGACCATTTCCCTCAGCCACTCGAGACGCCTGTCCTCTTTGATGATGTGTGAAGGGTCCTGATCCTTGTATTTCCAGTGGGCAGCGATGCCGTTCTCGGCCAGGCTGTGCATGTCCTGCGTGCGGATTTGAATCTCGAACGTCTGTTTGCCTTCTGTGATGACGGTTGTGTGCAAGGCCTGGTAGAGGTTTGGCTTCGGCATGGCAATGAAATCCCGGAAACGCTGGGGAAGCGGAGGCCACTTCTGGTGGATGATTCCGAGGGCAGCGTAGCAGTTCTTGACCGTGTCGGTGATGATCCGCAGGGCCATAAAGTCGTAGACCTCGTCAAAACTGACTTCCTGCTTTTTCATTTTGTCATGGATGCTGTACAGCCTCTTGATCCGGTAATGAATCTCAGCCTGGATATTGTTCTCCTTCATCAGGGCTTCCAGCTCCGCCCTGAACTTCCGGAGATGGAGCTCTGCCGGTTGCCGCTGAGGGTCGACCAGGGCGGCAATCTGAAAATACGCTTCTGGGTTAACGTAGCGAAACGACAGGTCTTCGAGCTCGGCCTTGATCCGTCCCATCCCCAAGCGATTGGCAATGGGCGCATAGATATCCAGAGTCTCTTTGGCGACTTGACGTTGTTTGTCCTCGTCCAGAAATTTAAGCGTCTTGAGGTTGTGAATGCGGTCGGCCAGTTTGATGAAAATGACCCGCAAGTCATCGATCATTGCCAGAATAATCTTGCGGATGGTTTCAGCCTGGCGGACCTCCGGCGATGTTTCCTGGACGCGACTGATTTTGGTCACGCCCTCAACCAGGTCAGCCACCTCTTGGCCAAAATTTTCTCTGAGCTCGGCGGCGGTGATGTCCGTGTCCTCGAGGACGTCATGGAGCATGGCGGCCACCAAGGTCGTCTTGTCCAGTTTCATGTCGGCCAGCATGGCGGCCACCTCTAAGGGGTGGCTCAAGTACGGTTCGCCGGAGCGGCGGGTCTGGCCTTTGTGAGCCCTCCCCGCAAAAACGTAGGCTTTTTTTAAGAAGTTGATGTCTTTTTCGGAGTAAGAAGGAGCAACCTTCTCCAGGATGTCATCAAAGCGGATCATCTTCCCTAACTCCGAGAAGCCTACTGGCTGTGTTCGGCCGCTTTCTTTTCTTGCGCGAGAATCCAAACAGCCGCGTCGAGGACGTCCTCAGCGACATGGGCCGGCTTGACTCCGGTCTCTCCGAGTTTGGCGAGGCTTTCGCGTCCGTAGCCCGTGAGGACAAGCACCGGAGAAGCGTTGATGTTCAGGCCGAGGGCGATATCTTCCACCTTGTCTCCGACCATGTAGGATCGAGCGAGGTCAAGCCCGAAATCGCCGGCCGCTCGGAGGGCAAGGCCAGTGTTCGGTTTACGGCAGTCGCAGTCAACCCGGTAGTGCGGAAGAGCAGAGAGTTCATAATGCGGACAATAATAGAAGGCATCGAGCCTGGCGTTTTCCTTCTGGAAGGAAGCTTTCATCTTCTCGTGGATGAGCCTGAGGTTTTCTTCGGTGAGCAGACCCCGGCCAATCCCCGACTGGTTTGTCAGGACAATCACGGGCAGGCCGGCGCTGTTGAGCCGCCTGACCGCTTCGTAACTCCGGGGATAGATCTCGACCTGGCCGTAATCTGACGGATAACCGGTGTCAACGTTGATCGTCCCGTCGCGGTCGAGGAAAACAGCGGTCCTTTTCATGGCCACAGTTCTTGGCTTGCCTGGAAAACCTCTTCCGGGTCGATCGACATCAGGCAGCGGTGGTCATATGGGCATTTCCTGTAGGAACAGGGCCAGCAAGGGACGTCTTTCTTGAGGCAAACAGAGGGTTTCTGGAAAGGCCCTGTCACGGCGGGATCGGTAGGGCCAAAGATAGCCACAACAGGCACGCCGAGAGCATTGGCCATGTGCATCGGTCCTGTATCGTTGCTGACAAAAAGAGAAGCGTGGCTGATCAGCCCCGCGAGGTCGTTCAGCGTCGTTTCCCCGGCCAGCACAGCCGGCTTTTTTTCCATTGCTGAAGCCACGGTTGCGGCGACCCCCGACTCCTCGGCCGATCCAATGACGAGTATATCAACCTCTCTTCTTTCCTGAAGAAGAGAGGCCAGCCGCGCAAAATGCGACGCCGGCCAGCGCTTCGAAGGGCCGTAGCTCGCTCCGGGGCAGATGATAACCAAGGGCTTGCGCAAGTCGAGGCCCATGGAGAGGAGCCGGTTCCTGGCTGCCCGGCTCTTGCTTGGGGAGACACAGAGCTTGAGCTCAGGGGAAACGGTCCGAAGGCCCAGGCTCCGAAGAAGGTCAAGGTAGTGGAACAGTTGATGACGGGGGGCATCGCTTTCTTTTAAGGCCACGCTTTTTGTCAGGAGCACGGTCCGGCCGTCGGTTCCGTATCCCCACCGCTTGGGTATCCTGGCGAGATAGAAGAGAAAGGCCGAGCCGAACGAGTTGGTGAGCAGAAGGCCGAGGTCAAACGAGCGGGCTTTCAGATCCTGGGCGACAGTCCACAGGGACTTGACGTCATTGGCCTCCGGCAGGGAGAGCACGTCTGCGGCCAGGCTGTTCGAGACGAAAAGGTCTTTGACCCAGCTCTTGGCCGCGATAGAGATGCTTGCCTGGGGGAAATTGTCTCGGACGCTTTCGATCGCCGGCATAGCCAGGACGGCGTCTCCGATCCAGTTCGGAACGCGGATGACAATCTTCATCTTTCCCATTTTATTCCCCTGAGGGCGGGCTTGTCAAAAAGGCTCGGGTTTGGGGTCGTCAGCACGCTCGTTTCCCCAGCGAGGAAACTCGCTCCGACTCATCCTTCGCTCTTCTCTCCCTTCGGTCGAGAAACCCTCCCCGCTCAGTCTTCGACGGGCTTCCTCACCCCAAACCCTCGCCTTGACTGGTAACGGAAAATAAAAAACATTTGCAATGGGCTCGGGGCGTGGGCTCGAAGGAGATTAGTCTTTCGCTGCGGATGGTTTTTTCGCTTCGGCTTCGCTCTTGGCGGCTGGGGATTCGCCGCCCTTCGCCTCGTCCTTGCTTTTTTCTTCTTTTGAGGAGCTTGGTTTGCGGGCGTAATCAGTGATGTACCAGCCGTTTCCCCTGAACTGGATGGCCGGGGCTGAGATGATTTTTTTAAGTCTGCCGCCGCAGACCTGGCATTTTTGGAGAGGCGGGTCGCTCACTCTCTGGACAGCTTCGAGATGGCTGCCGCATCGAGAGCAGATGTATTCATAAATGGGCATCGAGAAATCGCTCCTTCATTGAGGCGACATTATACCAGAACGGAGAGTTTTTTCAAAATGCCAGCCCTTTAAAAAGGGGTCACTCGAAGACGATGGCTTCGAAGACAAAGATTTCAGCGCCCTTTTTCCAGGCATCCGCCGGAAGCCCGGCCTTGAGGCAGGTTTGTCTAAGAAAAGTCTCTGCCCTCCATCTATTCTCCGCGGCAACCTGAGGCAACAGGAGGCCCTTTTTGCTCCCCATGGCGATTACCAGACCGTGCTTGCCGACTTGGATGGAGCGGGGGTCTTCAATTTTCTGAAGCGGCGTCAGGACGGAGATCTCGACCTCCAGGTCTCTGAGCTCCTCTTCTCTGACTGGCTTGAACCTCGTGTCTTGAGTAGCGGCATAGATGGCGGCACTGATGACCGTTTCGTAGAGAGGCAGGACGGGCTCGATGAAGCCGATGCACCCGCGAAGCCGCCCCTCCTTCTTCAGAGTCACGAAGGCGCCCCTCTCGGCGAGCATGTTCGGGTTGTCTGTTTTGTATTCAAGGATTTTGTCCTCTTCCACGAACTCTTGGACGGCCTGTCGGGCGAGGCGGAGGAGCTCTTTTTTCTCTTCCGGGGAAAGGGAAAGTTCCTGCGGCGGGCTCCCTTTTGGGATGACGGCTGCGGCCAGGTATCCGACGATGGGGCCGCCGAAGCGGGAAGAGTCTGAATAATGGAGGAGATCGACTCTGGGCTGCCCCCTTTTCTTCATCGCCAACAGAGTCGAGACGACCGGGCCTCCACCGCACATGAAATTCTCGCCTCTGGAGAGCTTGTTGATCAGCGTGGCTGTCTCGACCTTCTGGATGAGGGAGATTGTCTGCGAATCAGTTGCTCTGGCTTCTTCCTTGGATAGATAATGCGATAGGTCAGTCGAAGCGATGATCAGCGTCTTTTTCGCTTCGACGGCTTCTGCCAGACCCTCTGCAAGGGAAGAGATCGTTTTTCTGGTTGGATAACCCATGACAATCGGGACGATTTTTGCTCCGGGCAGGACCTTCTGGATGAACGGGACCTGGACTTCGATCGAGTGCTCTTCTTTGTGCGCGGCGGAGATGTAAAAGAACCCCGTTTTCGCGGCAATCCGCTCCGCCAAATCGCTATCGACCTCAGCCACTCCTAAGGGCGTTTCGAAACCGCCCTTCGAGTAGATGGAGCAGCCGTCAAACCCATGGCGGTGCGAAGGCCCGATGATGACGACAGTCTCGTAGGATTTCCCCTGGACAAGGCTGTAAGCGTAAGCGGCTGTCTGTCCCGAATAGGTATAGCCGGCGTGAGGGCAAATGAGCGCCTGCGGTTCACCGGCGAGGGGCGGGAGGTCCTTGACGTTTTTCAGGAAGTCGGCTATCTGGGCTGAGAGAATATCCCCGTCTTTGTCATAGAAGGCGCCTGCCCAGACGGCTTTCCGCAGCCCCTGGGCTTCGACGAACGAGGCGAAGAGAAAAAAGAAGGCAGCGAGCCAAAACATTAACCTGTTCATTGTTTTCCTCGAACAAGAATATACGCGGCCGGCACAGAAAAATCAATCGCCGAGGCGTTGACTTTTTTGTTCGATTAAGCGAAAATATAAAGGGTCGTTGAGGATTTGGATATGAAAGAATTTTTTAAGGCGATGCTCATCACCTTAGCTGTAACGTCAGCTTTTTTCCTGGGCCTTCATCTGGGGAAGTCAAAGGAAAAAGCGAAGATTCCCAATTTCCAAGAAGATATCGGAGAAAGAGCTTAACGCTCCGTCTTCTCGGGTTTTCTTCTCGTGGCGAAGGGTGGCGTTTTTTTCTGTCCAGTTGTTTCATTGACTCTGTAAGAACCAAGGGACTATAATAATAAAAAAGACGTGCGCATGGATGGAAAATGAAAATCGGAGCATACGGGGCTCTCGTCATCCTGGCCCTCTTTATTCTCCTGATGATCTTTAATCCGAAGTTGTCCTGCTTTGGGAAGCGGCTGCGGTCGCCCCTGTACCCTCTTTTAAGAAAACGAAAAAAGCAAACCGCGCCGGAGACTCAAGACTATGGCTTCCGCCTTGTCGAGGGGACGGAAAGCGAAAGGAGAACGAAGACGGGCGAGCCGCACAAGCCGGGCAAGAAGACGGAAGGCTACGGGTTCCGCCTCGATTAGAACGCCGGACGATTTTTCCGCCCAGCCAGGTTGACAAGGAGGGAAATGGTTGTTCATCAAGAGAAAAAGGCCCCTGTGCGGACAATCATCTCGGCCATTATCCTGATAGGGATAGGGGCTGCTATCTTTTGCCTGATCTCCTGTCATCCGGGCACCCCTCGTTTCTCCCCGCTCCCTCCGGAGGTGATTTCAATCGAAGGGTACGCCTCTTTGAAGTTGACCCGCGGAGGCGAGACGGCCAAATCCCGGGTTTCTTTTGTCTTTGTCCTGCCGGACCGGGGGAGGGTCGAAGCCCTTGACCCTTTCGGCCGGACGGTCTCAATCCTCCTCATGGATAACGAGGAAGCCTTTTTAGTCCTGCCGTCTAAGAAAGCCTATTGGCGAGCCGGGCGGGAGGAGGCGCTGGCTAAACTCCTGGGGTTTGAGCTTAACCCGAAGGAGATAACGGATATCCTGAGCGGAAAGGCGGACGAGATGAGCGGCTGGGATATCGAGCGGGACGGCCAGGGCAGGACGGTCCGGGGCGAGCGGGACTCTCTTCGGTTTGAAGTCAGGCAATTTTTCGGCCAGAGCGCGCTGCCTCAACTCCTGGCCCTTTCCCGCGGCGGAGAAAAGGGGACCCTGAAGATTCTTCGTCTCAACTTCAACCAGCCTTTGAAAGGCGCTGTTTTCGAGCGCGCTTTCCTGAGGGATGAGGCGTACAGGCCCGCGACCTGGGCGGAAATGGAGAAGTGGTTGAGAGATGAAAATTAGGTCTATGGCCAAGATCAACCTGGGTCTTGAGGTCGCCGGCAGACGGCCAGACGGATATCATGAAATTAGGACCCTTTTCCAGGCGATTGATTTTTCCGATGTCCTGGAATTCGAGCTCCGGGAAGCGAACGAGATCAGCCTGAGAGGAGACTCCAGCTCCGTTCCCTGGGATGAACGGAACCTCGTTTACCAAGCGGCTCAGCTGTTGAAGCGAACGTATTCGGTCCGCCCGGGAGTCTCGATCCGGGTGGCCAAGGCTATTCCGGCTGGAAGAGGGTTGGGCGGCGGGAGCAGCAACGCGGCCATGACTCTTTACGCTCTGAACAAACTATGGGACCTCGGGTTGAGCCAGCGCGAGCTCCTTGAGGCTGGCGCCAAGCTTGGGGCTGACGTGCCCTTCTTTCTCGAGGGGGGGCTCTGCCTCGGCCAGGGGCGAGGTGATGTGCTCGAGATTCTCCCCGACCTGCCGCGCCTGCACTGCGTCCTCGCCCTGTCCGATCAGCCGGTTTCCACAGTTGAGGTTTATGCCCGCCTGCGCTTGACTTCACCGGATAAAGAAAGTAAAATTAGCCAGTTTTTGACAGAAGGAGAGCTCGGGCTATTAGAGAGATTAGAGAATAGATTAGAAGAGACGGTCTTTAGCCTGTATCCTCGATTAAAAGAATATAAGGATTTTTTCTTCGAGAGCGAAGCCGTTCTTTCCCTGATGAGCGGGTCGGGCTCGGCCGTTTTCGGGCTGTTTCGAGACAGGGAGAAGGCGGAAAAAGCTCTGGCTGGCCTGAAAAAGCGGACCGGGGCGCTTCTGGTGGAGACTTTATCCCGGGAGCGTTATTGGAAGAGAGCGACGGCTGGGGTGTAGCCAAGCGGTAAGGCAACGGACTTTGGATCCGTTATCCGGAGGTTCGAATCCTCCCACCCCAGTTTTTGGCTGAACAACATGAATTGGAGAGAGAAAGGCTGATGAAAGTTTTTGCTGGATCATCCAATTTGGCCCTGGCCAAGGAGATTGCCGCTTATTTAAAGATTGATTTGGGCAATTGCGTTCTGAGCCGGTTCAGTGACGGCGAGATTCATATTTATATCGATGAGAATGTCCGGGGCGAGGATGTTTTTATCATCCAATCCGGCTCGTTTGACGCGAATTTTCACCTGATGGAGCTTTTCTTGATGCTGGACGCCTTCAAGCGTGCCTCGGCTGAGCGGATTACAGCCGTCGTCCCTTATTATTGCTATGCCAGACAGGACTGGAAAGACCGGCCGCGGGTTCCGATCTCAGCCAGGCTCGTGGCAGACCTCATAGAGAAGTCCGGGGCCGATCGCGTCTTGACCATGGACCTCCATTCGCCCCAGATTCAGGGCTTTTTCTCGATCCCGGTTGATAACCTGATGGCAGCTCCGGTCCTGGCTAACTATATCGCAGGGTTGAAGCTGGATAAGCTGACCATTGTCTCGCCGGATGCCGGAGGCGTCGGCCGAGCTCGGGTCTTTGCCCGAAGGATGGCCGCCAGCCTGGCCATCATCGACAAGCGAAGGCCATCTCCTAACGTGGCCCAGGTTCTGCACGTCATCGGTGAAGTCAAGGGCCGGGAAGTCGTCATATTTGATGACATGGTGGATACAGGCGGAACCCTGGCCCTGAGCGCCGAAGCCTTAAAGAAAGAAGGCGCCGGCCGAGTTTTTGCTGCCTGCACTCATCCTGTGCTTTCGGGCACGGCCATTGAGAAGGTTGAAAGCTCGCCGCTCGAAAAGCTGATCATCACCAACACCATCCCCCTTCATGAAAAAGAACTGGCCTGCGAGAAGATCGTCCTTCTTTCCGTGGCTGAGCTGTTCGGCGAAGCCATTCGCCGGATCAACGAAGGGAGTTCGGTGAGTTCACTGTTTGTCTGAGGAGGATGACATGGGTTTAACCGTCAAAGCGGAAAAACGAGAAACGTTCGGAAAGAACGCCTCGCGGAGACTGAGAAAGAACGGGCTTGTTCCTGCAATCCTCTATGGAGAAGGGAAGGTTGGCGTTCCCCTTATCCTGGGCAAAAAAGATGTCTTCATGATCCTCCAGTCGGAGTCCGGGGAAAACACGATTTTCAAGGTCTCGTTCGACTCCAAGATTCAGGACGCGATGATCAAGGAGCTGCAGACGGATTCCAGCACGGATGAGGTCCTCCACGTCGACCTCATCCGGATTTCCATGGACAAAGCCATTCGTGTCGAGGTCCCCTTCCTTCTTCAGGGGGAGCCAGTTGGCGTCAAAACAGAAGGAGGGTTCGTGGATTTTATGACAAGAGAAGTGGAGATCGAGTGCCTCCCCCGGGATATCCCTGAGCACATCAAGGTGGACATCAGCCAGCTCCACCTCCAACAGTCCCTCAAAATCGCGGATATAAGGCCGCCCGAGGGTGTAAAATTCATCAGCGACCCGGCAGCGGTCATCGTCCTCATCAGCGTGCCTCATGCCGAAGAGGTGGCAGCTAAGCCTGCCGAAGTAGCCGAGGTCATGGCCGAGCCGAAAGAACCCGAAGTCATCAAAAAAGAAAGAGCCGCAGAAGAAAAGGAAGAGGAGTGATCGTTGTGGGCTGTCATCGGGCTGGGAAATCCAGGGCGGAGGTATGCCCGGACGCGGCACAACGTCGGGTTCATCTTTGTCCGGAGGATGGGTGATTGCCGGGGAGTCAAGATCAAAAGAAGAAAACACATGGCCAGGATTGCCGAGATAAAAATGAACGAGGATAAGCTCATCTTGGTTCAGCCCCAGACATACATGAACCGCAGCGGCTTCGCTGTCAGGGAAATTGCGCAGGGCTATCAGCTTGCCCCCCGGGATATCATCATCGTCTACGACGACCTCGATATTCGGCTGGGCGAAATCCGGGTGCGCCGGGAAGGCAGCGGCGGCAGCCATCACGGCCTGCGGTCGGTCATCGAGGAGCTCGGGACCCAGTCGTTCCCTCGCATTCGCGTAGGGATAGGCCCTCTGGCCGGACGGGAAGATGCCACTCGCTTTGTCCTCGCGCCTTTTAGCGGCGAGGAAATCCCCCTCCTGGAAAGGGGTTTGGATAAGGCCGCGAGAGCGCTGGCCATGATCCTTGAAGGCCGGATCGATAGGGCCATGAGCACGTTTAACAGGAAGGACAGGCAGCCGGAAGACAACCCGGACGAGAAACATAACTGTTAGACGCGGACGCTCCTTGTTCCTTCTTTAGAAGAAGGAGCTTTAAGATCCATAAGGAGGTATCGATGAGGATCTATGAAACGGGGTTCATCCTCGCCCCCAACTTAGCCGAGGAAGAAACAGAGCAAATGATCCTCCAGATGGCGGACATTATTGCTCAAAGAGACGGACATCTCATCAAGCAGGACAGGTGGGGGAAGAGGAGGCTTGCGTATCCCATAAAAAAGTTCAACGATGGCTTCTATGTCTTTTTCCAGTACGAAGGGAAGGCCGATATTCCAATCGAGCTGGAGAGGCGGTTTAAACAGACGGACTCGGTGTTGCGCTACCTGACGTTGAAGAAAGAAGCCAAGGAAGAGGTGCGCCGGAAAAAGAAGAAAGAGGCGAGGCACAGAGAGAAAGATGCCCATGGCCCCGGAGAGGATCTCTCCTCCCGGGAATCGGATGAAGAGGTGAAGTAAGATGGGCAGAGAAGAAAGGGCAGAAAAAGCAGGCTTCAGGAAGTTTTTCCCGCCAAAACGAAAGTTTTGCCGATTCTGCCAACGGGACGTTAAGGAAATCGATTATAAGAACGTGGACATCCTAAGAAGGTATATTCCCGAAAAAGGGAAGATTTCGCCGCGGCGCATCACCGGAACGTGCGCGTATCACCAGCGCAAGCTCGCCACGGCCGTCAAGCGCGCGAGGCTGATGGCCTTGCTCCCGCATGTCGAAGATTAGGGCCATCGCCGGGCGATTCGGGGAGGAACCATGAGAATTATCCTGAAACAAGATATTGAAAATTTGGGCCGAAAGGGAGATATTGTAAATGTATCGCCTGGCTACGGCAGGAATTACCTCATCCCGAGGAAGCTCGCCTTGGAAGTGACCTCTTCAAACGCGAAATTGGTTGAGATTGAAAGTCAGGCATTGAAAAAGAAAATCGAGAAAGAACGTCTATCCTATGAGGATCTCATCCGCAAGCTCAACGAGCTCAGGCTGACGTTTTTCCGCAAGGCGGGAGAGAAAGACATGATCTTCGGCTCGGTCAGCGCCGGCGACGTCAAAGAGGCCCTTGATCAGATGGGGTTCGATATCGAAAAAAAGAAGATCATTCTCGAAGAGCCAATCAAGAGGCTGGGAAACTACACCATCCCGGTCAAGGTTTTCCACGATGACAAGGCGGAATTGAAAATCGAGGTCCGGAAAGAAGAGGGACAGGAAGAAGCCGGCGAGAGCAGGCAGAAAGAAGAGGAACGAGAAAAAACAAAATAAGAGGTTGATCATGGAACTCGACCTCATGTTTTTGAAGAAAACGCCGCCGCACAGCCAGGAAGCGGAGAAAACGGTTCTCGGCGGAATTCTGGTCAACAACGAGAACCTGAACACTGTGCTGTCGGTCATTTCCCCCGAGGATTTTTACAGAGAGGCCAACCGCAAGATCCTCGAGAAGATCATCGTCCTGGTGGACAAGGGCCTTCCGGTTGACCTCCTCTCTCTGAGCGAAGAGCTCGGCCGCGCCGGCGCGCTGGATGAAGTCGGGGGGGCCTCTTACCTTTCTTCCTTGATGGACGGAGTTCCCCGAAGCCTGAACGTCGAATACCACGCCCGGATCATCAAGGAGAAATCGCTCCTTCGCCGGCTCATCCTTTCCTCGGCCAAGATTATCTCCTCGAGTTATGGGCAGAAGGAAGACGCGGATGTCCTGCTCGACGAGGCCCAGGCCGCCATCATCGAAGTGGCCGAGCAGCGGGTCAAACTGGGGTTTGTCGCGGTCAAGCAACTGACCGAACCGACGCTAAGCATGATCGCCAACCTGGCCAAAAGGCGGGAGGCTGTCACCGGGGTGCCGTCGGGCTTCCGCGACCTGGACAACCTCACTTCGGGCTTTCAAAAGTCCGAATTCATCGTCGTCGCAGCCAGGCCCTCGATGGGCAAGACGGCCTTGTGCCTGAACATCTCCCAGTATGTCGGGTTAAAGACCGATTTCGCCGTCGGTTTTTTTTCCATGGAAATGGCCAAGGAGCAAATCGTCATCCGAATGCTTTGCGCCGACAGCCAGCTTGATATCAAGCGAGTCAGGACAGGGTTTATCAGCGAGCGGGAATTCGAGAAGCTCAAGCTGAGCGCCGAAGCGCTGTCCCAAGCCCGCATCTTTCTCGATGAGACGCCGGGCCTCACCGTGATGGAGATGAAAGCCAAAGCGAGGCGCCTGAAAATGGAAAACAACCTGGATGTGCTGTTCATTGATTACATCCAGCTCATGCGCCCGGGCGGGAGGTTCGAGAACAGAAACCAGGAAATGGCCTTCATTTCGCGCTCCCTCAAAGAACTGGCCAAGGAGATCCAGATTCCCGTTGTCGGGATCTCCCAGCTCAGCCGCGCTCCAGAGAAGGGCCGGCGAGAACCGCGGCCTCAGCTTTCCGACCTGCGCGAGTCGGGGGCTATCGAGCAGGATGCGGACGTCGTGATCTTCATCTACCGGCCGGAGATGTATCATCCCGGGGACGAGACGATCAGAGGGATCGCTGAAGTCAACGTGGCCAAACAGAGGAATGGCCCGACGGATACGGTCAAGCTTGCCTTCTTCAACAGGTACGCCAGGTTCGCCAACGCGGATGTTGATTTTCAATCCTTCGAGACTTAGCATGGCTGGCTTGGTCAAGGGGTCCTTCCTTTTCTCTCTCTTTGAGCAGTTAGGCGAAGTTGGGCTTCTCTTTTTTAAAACCCTGCAGAATCTTTTCAAAAAGCCGCGGGAGCACCGGATTTTCCTCCGCCAGCTCGAGGAGATCGGCCTCAGGTCGCTCCCCGTCATCTCGCTCACAGCGGCCTTCGGGGGGCTGGTTTTCGGGCTCCAAACGTATGTGGGCTTAAAACGCTACATCGGCCCGGGCTCAGAGGTCTACGGCGGGCCGATCATCTCTCTCGGGCTGTCCAAAGAGCTGATCCCCATCCTGGTCGGGCTGATGGTTTCGGGCCGGGTGGGCTCGTCGATGGCGGCGGAGATCGGGACGATGAAGATCACCGAGCAGATCGACGCACTTTTCAGTCTTGGCGCAAACCCCATCCGTTATCTTGTCGTGCCCCGGGTCCTGGCTGCCTTTTTCATGCTCCCTTGCCTCACTCTTTACGGCGATATCATCGGGATTTTCTGCGGCTACTTCTATAACGTTGTCCTCATGGGAGTGAACAGAATCATCTATCTCCAGAATACGCTCCGCTATCTGGAGTTGTGGGATGTCGCGAGCGGGCTGGTCAAAGCCTCGGTTTTTGGACTGGTCATCGCCACGATCGGCTGCTGGCAGGGGCTGAAAGCAGAGGGAGGCGCGGAAGGAGTCGGCCGGGCCACGACGCGCACCGTCGTCCTGGCCAGTATTTCCATCCTGATCCTGAATTTCTTCCTGAGCAAAGCTCTGCCGGCCACTTTATGAAAATGATCAGCGTTGTCGATCTTCATAAAGCCTTCGGGCCGAACAAAGTCCTCCGGGGAGTGAACTTCACTGTCGCCAAGGGAGAGACGATGGTCGTCATCGGCCAGAGCGGCTCTGGCAAGAGCGTCCTTCTCAAACTGATGATCGGTCTGCTTAAGCCGGATGCCGGAAGAATCACTATTGACGGCGAGGACATCACTCACCTCAAGGATGAAGCCCTGCAGGGGATAACGAAGAAATTCGGGCTTCTTTTCCAGGGAGCAGCCCTGTTTGATTCGATGACGGTGGCCGAAAATGTGCGTTTTGGGCTGGAACGGCACACTCGCCACTCGGCCGCCGAGATGGACGAGCTGGTGGCCGAGAGCTTGGCGCGTGTTGGCCTCTCCGGCGTTGAAAACCTCATGCCGCATCAGTTGAGCGGGGGGATGAAGAAGAGAGTCGGCCTGGCCAGAGCCATCGTCTACAGGCCCGAGATCATGCTTTACGACGAGCCCTCGACAGGGATTGATCCTATCCGGGCCGACGCCATCAACGACCTCATCAGCAAGCTAAAGATCGAAATGGGCGTCACTTCCGTCGTGATCACGCACGACATGGCCAGCTCCTACAAAGTTGCGGACAGGATAGCCATGCTGTTCGACGGCCGGATCATCGAAGAAGGGACTCCGGATGAAATCAAACGCAGCCAGAATCCCGTCGTCCAGCAATTTATCCACGGGAAGGCGGAGGGTCCGATCAGGACGTATTAAGAGAGGCGAGACCGATGCGACGAGAAGCGAAAATCGGGTTTTTCCTGGGAGGGGCCATCCTCATCCTGGCCATCTTTATTTTCATTGTCGGCGACCTGTCGGTTTTATTCAGGAAACCAGGCTACGAGCTTTTCACGGCGTTTGACTCCGCTTCCGGGCTGGAGACCAGGGCGACCGTCAGGATGGCTGGCGTGAAAATCGGCTATGTCAAGGATATCCAGCTTGTCGGAAGGCGCGCTCAGGTTGAGATGAGTATCTTCCCCAGGTATGAAGTTCCTAAGGGGTCGATAGCAACGCTGGCCTCGCTCGGGTTGATCGGAGAACGATACATCGAGATTACGCCCGGTGAAGAGGCTTCAGCCTTCGAGGCCGGAGAGATGATCGATTCGGTTCCGTCGGCCAGCCTCGACCAGGTCGGCACCCTGCTCCTCGGAGTGGCTGAAGATATCAAAGAGATGGGCCGGTCGATCCAGGAGATGGCAGGAGAGGAATCCCGGGCCAGCCTGCAGAATGTCCTCCGGAATCTGGATGCTTTTTCCCGCGATTTGGACGGGTTCATGAGTCAGAACAGAGACGATTTGGAGACCGGCATTCGCCATGCTTCCCAGGCCGCTAAAGAATTCGAGCAGAGAATCAAGGAGGTCTCGCAAAGCGTCGACGAGACTGTTTCGCTTCTCAAAAACATCGCCCAGGAAAACCGGGATGTAGTCAAGTTCAACCTGGAGAAGATCAAGGAGTTGCTCTCCCGGCTGGAGGAATCCCTCCGCCACCTTTCCGAGTCTCTTGATAAAATAAACAGGGGCGAGGGGACTCTTGGAAAACTGATCAATGACCCGCGCCTTTATGATGAAGCCGAGGCAACTCTCGATTCAGTCAGAAAAACAGTCGAGCCGCTGAGCAGGATGAGGGCCGCGGGGACCTACAGGGTTGATTACCTGAGCGAAACCCGGAAGGTAAAAAGCACCCTCAGCCTGAATTTTTACCTGACTCCTCAGTATTTTGTCTCCGGACAGGTTGTCGAAGACCCTCTTCAGAACATGTTCACGTACTCGGCTCAGGGGGGATTCCGCTGGGGCTCTGTGGCTTCGCGGGTGGGGATTTTTGAATCCGCCTTTGGAGCAGGGGTCGATGTTTTGGCTCTGGGGGACCGGCTGATCTTCACCCTGGAGGGGTTTGATTTCGAGCGTAACGGCGGCCCCCGGCTGCGTTTCGCCACGCAGTATTTTCTGCTCAGGTATTTTTATCTCGTTTCCGGCTGGGATGATTTCGGCTTGCGGGCGAGAAGAGAAATCTATTTTGGGCTGGGGCTTGGAACGCGATGAAAGATAAAGAGAAAACGGTCTTCGTTTGCCAGACCTGCGGCTTCCGCTCTCCCAAATGGCTGGGCCGCTGCCCAAGCTGCGGCGAATGGAATAGCCTTGTTGAGGAACCGGAAGAGGTCGCGCCGGTTGAGTTTTCTTTTCCGCCGTCCGAGGCTCTTCTTTACCGCGACATCCGGGAAATAAAAAAGCCGCGGCTCAAGATTCCTGTTGAGGAGTTCAACAAGGTCTTGGGAGGCGGCGTTGTCCTCGGCTCTCTGGTCTTGATCGGCGGGGAGCCAGGGATCGGCAAGTCCACGCTTCTCCTCCAGGTCTGCCGCGACTTTGCCGGCCAGGGGGAGAGAGTGCTCTACATCTCTGGCGAGGAATCTCTCGAGCAGATAAAGCTCCGGGGTGACCGGCTTGGTGTCAAGGACGGAGAGCTCTATCTCCTGGCCGAAACAAACATGGAGCGCATCCTCGCTCAAGCGCAGAAGCTCCAGCCGAAGGTTCTGGTGCTGGACTCTGTCCAAACCGTTTTTTCGGCCAAGCTGAGCTCGAGTCCCGGGACGATCAGCCAAGTGAGGGAAGTGGCCAGCGAGATTTTCCGCTACTCCAAGAAAAATCAAGTTTCCTCTTTCCTCATCGGCCACATCACCAAGGAGGGGTCGTTGGCCGGACCCAAGTCGCTCGAGCACATGGTCGACGTCGTCCTCCTGTTCGAGGGAGAGAGAGACCACAGCCACCGGGTGCTGAGGGCGCTCAAGAACAGGTTTGGCCCGGTCTCTGAGCTGGCCATCTTCGAGATGGCGAGCGGCGGCCTTCAGGCTATCCCCAACCCCTCGGCTTTCTTCCTCAAGGAAAGGCCGGCCGACGAATCCGGGAGTGTTGTCGTTTCCATGATCAAGGGCAGCCGCCCGCTGCTGGCGGAAATCCAGGCCCTGGTCTCGCCGACGCTGTTTGTCGGAAGCCCGCGGCGGATGACGATCGGACTTGACCACTTTCGCACGGCCATGCTGCTGGCCGTCATCGAGAGAAAGCTTGGGTACAGTTTCGGCGGCGAGGATATCTATCTGAACGTGGCCGGCGGGTTGACCATTGAAGAGCCGGCCGCAGACTTAGGAGTGGTCCTGGCCGTCGTCTCCTGCCTCAAAAACAAGGCCCTGCCCCGCGATATGGTCGTTTTTGGAGAAGTCGGCCTGAGTGGCGAGATCCGGTCCGTGGGCAGCCCCCTGTCCCGGATAAAGGAAGCCCTTTCTCTCGGCTTCAAGACAGTCCTTCTTCCTCAAGGGAGCCTGGCCCTTTTAGAAAGAGAGAACTTGCCCGGGGCCCGGCTGCTGGGCGTTCGGAATGTCAAGGAATCGGCCCAATTTATCTTTTAGATTGTATTTTGAATGAGGACTCATACCATGGGAATTATCGTTTTTAGGCTCCTGATCATCGCCTCGATCACGGCAGCCGGGTATTTCTTGCCTTTCTTCAACCTGCCGCGGCCGGCCAGCGCCGCGGTCGCTTTTGCTTTGGCTGCGATCATCATGCACCTGGAAACACGCATCCGCCGGACTCAGTTCAAGGTCATTTGGGGGTCGACCATCGGGACGTTTGCCGGGGTCTTCCTGGGCTGGGTTCTGGGGATCATCTACAAGAACGTCGCCTCGGACTCGTCGACGTCGCTCTTCATCCAGGTTTTTTTCTTGATCATCATGCCCTACATCGGGTTCCTGGTCGGGACGCAGAAGTCGGAGTGGCTTGACCCGGCGCACCTTTTCCGGTTTTTTAAAGAAAAGAGCGTCGGCCGGAGTTGCAAGATCCTGGACACGAGCGTCATCATCGACGGCCGCATCACCGACCTCTGCGACACGGGCTTTATCGAGGGCACCCTCGTCATCCCTCAATTCATCCTCAAGGAGCTCCAGCTCGTGGCTGATTCCCCGGACGGGCTGAAGCGCCAGAGGGGACGGCGCGGGCTCGACGTTTTGAATCATCTCCAGAAATCGTCCCAGATTTCGGCCATCATTTCAGAGATGGATTTCCCCGATATCCGAGATGTTGACTCGAAGCTCATCGAGCTGGCCAAACAGCTGGATGGAAAGCTTGTCACCAACGATGTCAACCTCAACAAGGTGGCCAGGCTGCACGGCATAGCCGTCCTCAACATCAACGAGCTGACCAACGCCCTGAGGCCTGTTGTCCTGCCCGGCGAGATAATGCGGGTGTTTATCCTCAAGGAGGGCAAGGAGAAAGACCAGGGTGTCGGCTACTTGGACGACGGGACCATGGTCGTGGTCGACAATTCCAGGCGGATGATCGGCCAGAACATCGACGTCACGGTCACGTCTGTTCTCCAGACGACCGTGGGAAAAATGATTTTCGGACGCTACAACGAAGACTCCCGATGAGACGAGTGTCAGCCATCATCGTGGCCGCCGGAGAGGGGAAACGCTTCGGGTCGGCCAAGCAGTTTGCCCTTCTTCGCGGGAGACCCCTCCTGGACTGGAGCCTGGAAAAGTTCGAGAGTCATCCGGGCGTGGACGAGATCGTCCTTGTCCTTCCCGGTGACAAGGATAGAATCGCGTACCAGGGGCGCGGCCGGAAGGTCATCGCCGTTGTCGCCGGCGGGCCGAGAAGACAGGATTCCGTCTTCCGCGGAGTGGAAGCCCTGGATCCGGAGAGGGCTGATATTGTCCTTGTTCATGACGGAGTGCGACCCCTGGTGAGCCGCGCTCTTATCACCCGGGTTATCGAAGAAGCGCAGAGAAAAGGAGCGGCCATCCCGGCAGTCCCCGTGGAGGATACGCTCAAGGAAGTTGACCGATCTCGGGTTGTTCGCACTCTGGACAGGGAACGGATTTATCGAGTTCAGACGCCGCAGGGTTTTTTATACCCGATCCTGAGAATGGCCCTTGACCGAGCCCGAGAGGAAGGATATTCGGAGAAGGATGAAGCCGCGCTTCTGGAGAGGACCGGAGAGACAGTGGCGGTGGTCGCGGGCGACCCCCGGAATATCAAGATCACAACGCCGCTCGACTTAAAGATGGCGGAGGTCTGGCTTGAATCCTAATGTTGGATTTGGTTATGACATTCACCGGTTCAAAAAGGGAAGGAAGCTCTATTTAGGAGGAATTGAAATTGCTCATCCGGCGGGGCTCGTCGGGCATTCGGACGGCGACTGCCTGATCCATGCCCTCATCGATGCCCTTCTGGGCGCAAGCGGGGATGTGGACATTGGCCGGCTTTTTCCGGACACAGACCCGGAGTATAAAGATATCCGGAGCACAGAGCTCTTAAAACGCGTTGCCGGCCGGCTCCGAAGAAAGAAGCTGGAAGTCTTCAGCATCGACGCAGTGGTCGTCGCAGAGGCGCCTCGCCTGGCTCCCTTTGTCGATCAAATGAAGTCTGTGCTTTGTCCTCTTCTCAGGCTTCCGAGAGGGCGACTCGGGATCAAGGCCAAAACGAACGAAGGCATCGGTCTCGTTGGCCGAGGAAGCGCTGTGGCCTGTTGGGTTGTGGTTCTGGTCGGGGGAAAAAAGGGGAAAGGAGATAAAAGATGAACGTTGTTCCTTCGGGGATTCTTCCTCAAAGTCTCCTATCTCTGGCTCTGGTAAGTCAGCTTTTTTCTCGATGCCTCGGCCAGAGCTGTGAAGACCACGCTGAGCAGCGCCTCGTAGCCTCTTTCCGGGCGATGGAACACTTCTTCCTTTTCATATCCCCTGGGCCTGATGATCTGATATTTATAGTAGGGGGTTCCTTCCAGCGTTATTCTTTCTTTAGTGTTGCGAATGATGACCTGGCCAACTCCCCTTGCTCCATTCAAAATTCTCACGACAACATCCCTGTCCGTGGAATGAGATTTTATGACGTTCATGCCTGTATCCTCCATTTCTATTTTGTCGATTGAACTACACTTTATTAGACAACAAAGCGCCAAATAACTTGGCTTTAAATTTTTATTCATCTGTGGTAGGAGAATAGGCAGCGTCTCTTTTTATGTGATTAAATCGGGCGCAGGAGGCTGCCCTTGGCCCCCGGGCCCCGGGGAACCAGTCCCGTCGGTTCCCCCCGTCGGAGAAGCCGACTTTTGGAAGGGGGTCCAGGGGGATATCTCCTCCTGGTCGCAAGCCGAAGGCCGAGAAGGGGAGGAGGGGAGCGAAGCGACCGTTGGAAGGGGACTCATAGTCCCCTCCAGGACGTCGGGTCCCCCCTTCGCTACGGGGTCTTTTGGGCAGCCCCCTGCACCCGTCACAAAAATCACATGTTTAAGATGCTTCCAGGAAAATACCTGCAGTCAGAGCAGTGAAAGAATTCTCGTGGACAGCAGAAAGAACATCTATCCGGATCTGATCGCGAGGCTGAAGCAGGGCCAACCACTGGCCCTGGCGACGATCATCGAAACAAGCGGGTCAACTCCCCAGGTTGCGGGAGCCTCGGCAATTTTTTCCGAGAAGGGACTGGTTCTCGGGACGCTGGGAGGGGGGATTATGGAAGCCGACGCTCAAAAAAAAGCGTCCTCCGCCCTCAAGAAAAAGAAATCCCTCTTCTATGAATTCAAGCTCCAGGGAGATGGCTCATCAGAGGAGGAGGCAGCCTGCGGCGGGTCTGTCGCTGTTCTTATCGATGCCTCTCCCTCGCGGAGCCTTCAGGCATTTGTCGATTTAAGAGAATCTCTTCGGTTACGCCGCGCTGGCATCCTGGCCACGCGGGCTGATGTCTCGCCAGGCGGGGAGGCGGCCATCCATCGGCTCTGGGTTGATCCGTGGAGGAATCGGGGAGGCCGGGCCGAATTAAAACCCTGGGGAGGGACGCTCGAACTCGAAGAAATCCTCCGTGAAGGGAATCTTAGGGTCGCCAGGAGAGCGGCGAGAAGAGGAAGGGCGGACGAATTGACCCTTCTTTTTCTCGAGCCAGTTTATCCGCTCGCCCGGCTGGTCATTGCCGGCGCTGGGCACGTCGGGCAGGCATTGGCTCATCTCGGCAAATTCTTGGATTTCGAGGTCACGGTTATCGATGACAGGCCTGAGTTTGCCAGCCACGAGCGAATCCCGGAGGCAGACGCCATCATCGTCGGAGATATTGGTCAGGCCGTCCGGGATTTTCCTGTCTCAGCCGACACTTATATCGTCATCGTGACGCGGGGCCACCGCCACGATGCCGAAGCCCTCCAAGCTTGCCTGCGCTCCCCGGCCGCCTACATCGGGATGATCGGGAGCGCTCGCAAAGTGGCCCTGATGCGGGAAAAGTTCCTCGGGGAAGGCTGGGCGACGGCTGTTGAGTTCGACCGCGTCCGTGCGCCCGTCGGGCTGCGGATCGGGTCGAAGACCGTGGAAGAGATTGCCGTGAGTATAGCCGCTGAGCTCGTTCTCGCGAGAAGTCAAGCTCGGGGAGAGCCCAGGGGATAAAACTCCGATGATCTGGGCGGTCGTCCTTGGAGCTGGAGAATCGAAGAGGATAGGGGAACCAAAGCTTCTTCTTCCCTGCGGCGACAAGACCATGATCGAAACCGTCATCGAAAAGACGCTTGAATCACGGGTTGACAAGACTCTGGTTGTCCTGGGTTCCAATTGGCGGAAAATCGGGCGAATCGTCAAGGCCTACGACGTTCAGGTTGCAGTCAATCTACGATTCCGGGAAGGGATGCTCTCCTCCGTCCAGCGGGGAATCTCCGCGCTCCCCCGTTCGTCGCGCGCGGCGGTCATTGTTCTGGCTGACCAGCCTGCCCTTTCGGCTCGAGTCATCGATAGGCTGATGGATGCTTATGCCCGCGGAAAAAAGGGGCTGGTCGTTCCCGTCTACCGGAAAAAAAGGGGCCATCCCCTGCTCATAGACCTCAAATACCGTCAGGAAATAGGGCAGCTCGACCCCCGCATCGGGCTGCGTCAATTGATCCAGAGACACCCTGAAGACCTCCTCGAGGTCAAAGTCTCGAACCCGGCCGTCCTGAACGATATCGATACCGTCCAGGATTACAAGAGATCCTTGGCCGGAAAAAGCCGTCCTCGTCTGTGATTTTGGCGATTGACGAGCGAGGGGGCACGGGGGAGAGGCTGACGCCACCCATCGGGTGCAGGCGTATCGCGCTTAGTTATGCTGAAAGCCAAGCACTTCTATCCTGACCTATTCACAAATTATGCCAGAAAGCAGGCCCCTCCCCTGGGGGGA
>JBBILQ010000010.1:0-59835 GCA_037444845.1 Candidatus Aminicenantota bacterium
AGTTTTTTCCCACCATTCAGAATACAGATGATAATATGTTTTACCATTACGCGTTGAAAGAATGAAAAGGCAGTGGTGGATCATCCTTTGCTTTCTCCTTTTGCTAACGACTGTATATTTCGGATTCAAATACAAGTCTGCTCAAGAAAATCAACAATTAAAAAGAATTCCAATAAAAGGGATAGAATCAATTAAATACATACCGGTCAAGGACAGTGAATTAACCCTCATTATTTATTTCTCTCATAGAAGTGGCGAAGAAAATATGAAAGAATCTTTTTATTGGAACAAACTTTTTGATGAAATTCCATCTAAAGAACTCTTCATTATTGGCATGATTCCAGGAAATGAAGAAATCGGCAATCTAAGGGAAAAATGGAATTTAAAATTCCCGATTGGGTACGATGAATATTTAATCTTAGCCAGAACTTTGCTCATATCATTCACTCCATTCAGAATAGTAATAAATCGTGAAGGTAAGGTCTTTTACATGTCACCAAATTCCGAATCTTTCGAATCTCATAAAGATTTTTACTTTCAAATGATTGAATTGTTGAAAAAGGCGAAAGAGGCAGAGTATCAAAAGGATTGGGTTGATTAGGACCTTACCTTCGCTAATAATTAGAACATTTTTTGTATCTTTAGTCTAACACCATAGAGCTGATCAATCGTAGAGTGATCGGGCTTCGGTTTGAGCTCATAATAGAGGAAGCCGGGCCAGGAAGCTTCGGACAAGCTAAATAGGGCTGGAAATCCGACAGAACACACCCGGTCAGGGAGAATCACAGAACTCCTTGATAATCGACCTGAGGCGGCGGGGAACAGCTGGGGAGGACGGCCTCATTGTGGTTGAAAACAAAGCCCTCGAATTCCTCACACAGGATGGCCGCAGTCCTGAAGGTCGAGAGCGCTTCAGCGGCGCCCTCTTCCCAATCCCAGAGCCAGACAGGGTCGAGATGAGCGTTGGCGACAAGATGGATTTTCGGGCGCGGCATGCTTGTTTCTCCTCCGGCTTACCATTATAATCCTTCGTTCAGACTGCCTTCAATCGATTTTCGACTGGAGATTAAAGAGATGAACCTCACGCCAATTCTTGAATCCCACCTTTTCACTTGGGTGATTTTGCCTGCCTTGATTTTTGCGGCCCGCGTCCTCGACGTGACGCTCGGCACCATCCGGATTGTTTTTATCTCCCGGGGGAAAAAGTTTCTGGCGCCCGTCTTCGGGTTCTTCGAAGTGCTCATCTGGTTGCTCGCCATCGGCCAGATCATGAAGAACATGACCAATGTCTTCTGCTATATGGCTTATGCAGGGGGGTTTGCCACCGGCAATTTTGTCGGGCTTTATCTTGAGGAAAAACTGGCCATGGGCATGTTGGCCTTGCGCCTGATCACGAACAAGGACGCATCCCAGCTCATCGAGTTCCTGAGGCGGGAAGGGTACGGCGTGACCAGCGTCGATGCCAAGGGAATATCAGGGAAAGTCAACATTCTTTTCATGATTATCAAACGGAGCGAGCTGGCTACGGTTATCAGGGTTATCCACGGGTTTCATCCACGGGCGTTTTATTCCGTGGAAGATGTCCGGCATGTCAGCCGGGGAGTTTTTCCTTCCAAAAACCAGGCATAAAAAGGGGAGAGGAGAGTTATTTGGCCGGAAAAAGAAGGACTCTCGGTCTCGTCTGCCGCATGTGAACCCGGGGCGGAGGTCTCACATCTTGCTCGAGGCGGCAGCAGCGACGTTAGAGCCTTCTTCTTCATCTTCCAGCTCGCTTTCGACGCCCAGCAATTTTGCTGTTCCTTCGTAAATCATCCGGTAAGACTTCTTGGATTCCTGGAGCTCGGCGAGTTTTTCTCTGACTTTCTGGAGCTCCTTCTCAATCAGGGCGTCAACGCCCTCGAGCTGTCTTTTCGCTTCCTGCATGGTCTTTTTGTAGAGTTCCTCTTGCTCCTTGCTTAGGGCCATTCTCTCACTCCTTTGACGGGGATTGATTTAGCTTGAAAACAATTTCGATCGGCTTCCAGACTTTGACGCTAACGCCGTCTTTCTTGGCCGGCCTGAACAGCCATTGCTTGATGGCCGATTCAGCCGCCCGCTCGAACCCGTAGTTGCCCGAGGCGACTTTAAGGATCTCGGTCCTGATCACTTCGCCCGTTTCAGAAATCAGGGCGTTGACGATCACGTTTCCTTCCATGCCCATGTTCAGGGCGACTGGAGGATATTTGGGCGCGACCCGTTTCACCAGAACGGGCGGGACCTGGACTTCTTCAAGCGGAACGAGCGCGCCAGGCTCGACAGGTTTCGGAGCCGGCTTCTGAGGCTGAGAATCTTCCGGAGCCGCCTCCGGCTGAGGGTGAGTCTCTTCGCTCTTTGTCGGCGGGGACTCGGCTGTGGCTTCGACGTCAACATGAAGCTGGGCGGGCAGGATTTCAGCCGGAAGGACCGGTCTGATGAAATCAACATTCTCTCGCGTCTCCTCTTCAACCGGTTTGGCAGGCGCTTTTTTGAGCGCTGGCTTGGGCCCCGCTTCCGGCTTGGTCTCAGCGACAGGGGTTTCCTGCTGGCGAACGGAAAATTCAGCCGGCAACGACGGCGTGAGCGCGGAGGCCATTTGAGTCTCAGGCTGGGCCGCTTTTTTCGATTTGAGGACGATAAACGTCACGCTGCTGGCGATGACGATGACGGCGGCCAGCGCGCCGACAGCGACCAGAGTCACCTTGTTTTTTCTCGGCTCGGCGTATTCATCGAACAGGGCTTTCTTGCTCTCAGCCGGTGGCTCTTTTTCGACGGAGGGCTCTTTATCGCCATCGCGCGGACTTTTATCCAGGTCGAAAGGGATTTTTTCGATTTCGATGAGCGTCTCATCGATGCCGAAAGGAACTGTCTCGGTGTCAAAAACTGTCGACGATTTCAACGGTATGTTGTTAACTGAGCTCATTTCGGCAGGGATGCTTTTCCTGATCTCCCGGGCGACGGGGACTATTGGCTCGTCTTTCCAGGGGTCGGGCTTGGGCGCCGGAGCCGGCGCCGGGGCAATCCTGGGCTGCGGCTTCGGCTCGGCCGGCTTTTTCTTTGTTTCCTCCAGCCCGAGCCCGCCGATGGCCCCTTTGAGCATGGCTTCGATCTCTGAGTCGACATTTTGCCTTGGCTCTTCGCTTTCTTTTATCACCTTTTTCCGCGTCGGGCTGACAAGGCCAGAGACGGCTTGCTGGAGTTCTTTTTCGATGTCGTCGAACCCCTGGCTCATTTTTGTCTCTCTCGGTGTCATTCTCTGGGCCAGGACCTCGCGGGGCGCGGGAGTCGGTGCAAGATTTGAACGCCGCTCGTCGACAACCGGTTTGGCCGGAGCGCTTTTTGCTTCGATGAGAAGCTCGAGCATCTTTGACCTGAGCTCGTCCTTATTCCAGGGCTTGGTGAAGAAGGCCGAAGCTCCATAAACCTGGAGAGCCTCGAGCCGGCAGGACGGCTCCCGGTAAATTCCTGTGACCACGATGATGGGGGTTTTTTTAACCGGGTCCTGGCTTATCTTCTTGCACAGCTCAAACCCATGGAGTTTCGGCAGCATGGGTTCAAGGATGACCAGGTCGAAATCGCCGGTTTTGAACTTCTCATAGCCGGAGAGTCCGTCTGTCGCCGTGACAGCCCTGAACCCCTCTTCGTTGACGATGCTGGAAAGCGAAATGAGGGATTCCTCGTCAAAGTCGACTATCAGTATCTTTTTGTCTCGCATCGGTTTCTTAAGGTCTCAGCTTTTCTTCCTTCAGGCTGAACATGACATAAAGCAGATGCTGCAGCCGCTGTTCATTGTATTTCATTAGGGAAACAGGGGGTCAATCACCTTTTGGGGTGATTTTGGGGATGAATTTCCTTCCCCTTTCTTGACAATCCGCTCTGGCGCGCCTATGTTCAAAGAAGCATGACCTCAAAGGAGAGAGTGCGCCGGGCCATGGACGGGGAAATGCCCGATCGCGTCCCCCTGATGTGCCAGATGAGCATCGGGCACATGCTCCTCCAGACCCGGCTTGAGCTAGCGGCCCTATGGAACTCAGCCGAGGTTTTAGCCGAGGGGCTGCTCCAGCTTCGCCAGAGGTATGGTTTTGACGGCATCCTTGTCAGCCTTCACGGCCATTCGCCCGACTGGGAGAACGGCGTCAGCCGCGTCGAAAAAGACCTGGACAAGCAGGTCATCCACTGGAAAAACGGCGACCGGACGGTTTTCCCTTGCGACGACCTGCCCATCCACTATCCGGCCAAGCGCCGCAGTCTGCCTGTCCTTTCCGAGATCGACCCGGGTTCGATCCCCGATGAAATACCGTTTATTCCTGTCTCCCAGAATCTCGAATTTCCCATCGATCCCGGCCACAGGTTCGATATCTTCGATATCGTGATGAAAAAGGCCGGAGGCGAGTTTTCCGTTCATGCAGAGGTCACCTCGCCGTTTGATTATTTCCTCAACCTTCTTGGGTTCAGAGAGGCGCTTATCGGACTCATCGAGAACCCGGCAAAAGCGAAGGAAATACTCAACCGTTACGCCGAGGCGGTTACTCGGCTCGCTGTTGGCATCGCCGGTCAGGGCGTGGACGCCATCAAAGTCTCGTCTCCGTATGCGGGAGCAGGTTTCATCTCTCCTCTTTTCTATCAGGAGTTCGTCGCTCCGTTTGAAGGCCGGATCGCCGGCGCCGTGCGCCGCCGAGGCCTGCCCGTCTACATTCACACGTGCGGCGCTGTCAACGACCGGCTGGAGCTGATGGCCGACGCAGGGTTTTCCGGGATCGAATGCCTCGACCCGCCGCCGCTCGGCAATGTCGACCTCGGGGAGGCCAAAGAGCGCGTCGGGGAGCGCGTCTTTATCAAAGGCAACATCGACCCGGTCAACGTCCTCCTCTTGGCGAGCCGGGAGTCGGTCCGCGAGGACGCGCGCCGCCGGCTTGAGGTTGGGAAGCCGGGCGGCCGGTTCATTCTGAGCACGGCCTGCTCCATCGCCCCTCGCACGCCGAGGGAGAATGTCGAGGTGTTGAGCGAGGTCATCGAGCGGGAAGGGTCCTATTAACGGCCATGGAAGTATCTTGAAACATGCGATCTTTATGAGAATCACATAAACGGAGATGCTGACGTCGCCGATTGCTGCGTTTGTCCGGGCCGGAATTATGATAAAATGGCCGTGAGGGCGAATCCATGGTCCGCGTGACTGAGGTCGAGGCGAAAAGCATCCTCAACAAATCAAAGATATTCGACTACTGTGTGAACGCATACACCGGCTGCCAGGTGAACTGCCGCTACTGCTACGCCCGGCTTTTCATGAGGCGCTACTCCGGCCATACCGAGCCCTGGGGCGCCTTTGTTGACGTTAAGGTCAACGCCCCTGAGCTTCTCCGGAAGCAGCTCGTCAAAGCAAAGAGGGGGACAGTCTGGGTATCTTCTGTCTGTGACCCTTACCAGCCTCTCGAAGCCTCTTTCAACCTGACACGGCAGTGCCTGGCCGAGCTCGCTGCCAGCAAGTTTCCGGTGAACATCCAGACCAAGTCGACTCTCGTCCTCCGTGACCTCGACGTTATTGAAGAATTCGACGATGTCGAGGTCGGGATGACCATCACGACCGACGATGAGCGGCTGGCCAGAATCTTCGAGCCGGGCGCTCCTTCGGTCGCGGCGAGGATCAAAGCTCTCGGTGTGATCCGTTCGCGCGGCATCAAGACGTTTGCCTTCATCGGGCCGCTCCTTCCTGGCAATCCTTCAGAGCTCATCCCGGCGCTCGAAGGGAAAGCCGACAGGATTCTCATCGACCGGATGAATTACCTGCCGACCATCGCGGGCTTTTACCGCCGTCTGGGGATCGATGCGGCGATGACGGAGCGGTTTTTCCGTGAACAGGCCCAGAGTCTGGCGCACCGGGCCGCCGAGCGCGGCTTAGCCTGCGAAATCCTTTTTTAGGAAGACCTATGAGAATCGACCTGGACGACTTGGCCAGTCCGAAAATAATACCGCCCCTCCATCCCGAATTCCGCCCGGCTGTCCTCTGGAACAAGGCCTTTCGAGAGGTTGTGGAGGGTAGCGGAGGAGAACCTCTGGTCATCGGCCTGGAGAGAGCAGACGGCTCGGTCTCCCGCCACAATACCCGAGTATTCCCATCGTACCTATCGGAAAATGGGAAATTAGACGCGGCTTTTCGCTACGCCGAGCGCCTTGTCAAGTGTCTGCTCTGGATGCGCGGAGGCTGCAGGGTTATCGTCGGCGGCCCGGCTGAGATCGGCCGGGCGATCCAGAAAATCTATTCCCGGCGAGGGCCACGGGCTTTTGATGCCGGCTTGATGACCACAGCCTACGGCAAGACGTTCGTTGTCGAGGTCGCATCAGCCGATTCTGTGCCTCCGGCGTTCGAGAAGACGAGGCCGCTGGGCCGGCATCTCGACGGCTGCCGTATCGGGTTCGACCTTGGAGCAAGCGACCGCAAAACCTGCGCCGTTATCGAGGGCGAGACGGTCTTCAGCGAAGAAATTCCCTGGGATCCCCGCAACAAGAGCGATCCAGCCTACCATTATCATCAGATCATGTCTGGCCTCCACCAGGCGGCATCGCACCTGCCGCGCGTGGACGCCATCGGCGGCAGCGCGGCCGGCATCTACATCGACAGCCAGGCCATGGTCGCTTCGCTTTTCCGCGGCGTCCCTCCCGACCTCTTCAGGAAGAAAATCAAGAAGATGTTCCTGAGGATTCGGAAGGAGTGGCGGGTGCCGCTTGAAGTGGTCAACGACGGCGAGGTCACGGCCCTGGCCGGGTCAATGTCGCTCAACGCCAACCGAGTCCTGGGCATCGCCTTGGGGTCAAGCCAGGCGGGAGGGTATGTCAGCGAGGAAGGTCATATCACCGGATGGTTGAATGAGCTGGCCTTCGCGCCCGTCGATTATGATCTTGAAGCTCCAGTCGATGAGTGGTCTGGAGACGCCGGCTGCGGGGTCCAGTATTTCTCCCAACAGGCTGTTTTCAGGTTGGCCCGCGCTGCCGGGATCGAACTCGAAGAAAACCTCTCGCCTGTTGAGAGGCTCGAGGCTGTCCAGGAGCTCCTGGCCAGAGGCGATCGGAGGGCTCATCAGGTGTTTGAGACAATCGGAGTCTATTTAGGCTACGGCCTTGCCCACTACGCAGATTTCTACGACATCGACCACGTCCTTATCCTCGGGCGCGTGACATCGGGGGAAGCCGGGCCGATCCTGGTTGATAAGGCCACCGACGTCCTCCGGACTGAGTTTCCCGGGCTGGCTGGGAAGCTAACGCTCCATCTCCCGGAGGAGGAGAGCCGACGCGTCGGCCAGGCCATGGCTGCGGCCAGTCTGCCTGTTATTCCGGCGGCTGAGAAAATCGGGACTTCGAGGCCGGGATAAAGCAAATGACAATTTGTTTCGACTCGCGATGACAGCCTTGCCATGAAAAACGCAATTATTCGTGATATGCCCCTCTCCCATCCCTGCCCCCTTGAGGGGGGAGGGAAAGGACGGGGGAGATGGAACGAAATTTTTTGCGTTCATAATAAAGTGAAAGAGAGATCAAGATGGACCTAACTCTTAGAAAAGAGGGGCACGAGATTTTTATTCCGGACGGAGCGCTTATCCCGGGAGCTATCGAACGCACGACACACCTGGGAGTTGCCGCGCATCCGGACGACTTAGAGATCATGGCCTACCACGGCATCCTCACGTGTTTCGGCAGCCAGACCGACTGGTTTTTCGGGGTCGTCGCCACCGACGGCGCGGGAAGCCCCCGCGACGGATTTTACAAACGCTTTTCAAACGAGGAAATGAAATCCGTGCGCAAGAAAGAGCAGAAAAAGGCGGCCATGGTTGGCGAATACGGAGGAGTGGCGTTTCTTAACTACACGAGCGCCGAGGTCAAAGACCCGAATAATCTCGGCCCGAAAGAAGACATCGGGTCGCTTCTCAGCCTGGCCAGGCCTTCGATCGTCTACACCCATAATCCCGCGGATAAGCACGATACCCATGTGGCGGTCGGGCTGAGGACGATCGCGGCCATCAGGGAGCTGCCAGCAGATCTCAGGCCCGAGAAGCTCTTAGGCTGCGAAGTCTGGCGCGACCTCGACTGGCTGGTGGATGAAGACAAGGTCGGACTCGACGTCTCCGAGCACCAGAACCTGGCCACCTCTCTCGTCAGCGTTTTTGATTCTCAGGTCTCGGGCGGAAAAGGGTACGACATGGCCACGATCGGCCGGCGTAGGGCTCACGCCACCTACCACGCCACGCACGCCGTCGATGTCGCCACGTCAATGATCTTTGCCCTGGACCTGACGCCTCTCATCACGGACCCTCGCCTGGACGTCAAAGAATTTATCTGCGGCCACATCCAGAGGTTCGCGGCCGACGTGAGCAAGAGGATCGAGAAGCTGCTTTGATTTTGTTGATTCACCCGCCGGATGCGTCGCGCAACGCCAGGCGCTTGGCGTTCGGGAAGCCTTCAAGCGAGCCCCATTTTCCTGAGGGCCTCGTCGGCCCGGGTTGTCTTGGGCGCATCATCGGGCAGGTAGAGGATCACGCCGCCCTTGACCGGCCGGATCGAAATCTTCCCTTCTTCGGCCATCCTGGTCGTGATCTTAACGGGGTCCTGGCCGCCGAAATATTTCTTGAAGGCCTCGTTGAACCCGCTGTAGACCGAATGGATCCCTCTGTAGGGTTCTGTCCTCAATGTCAGGATGGCCTGCTTGACAAACTCTTCCTCGGATAGTTTTTTGGTCATGTCTCCCTCTCTCCCGGAAATTCACCCAGAAAATTCCTGGGAAAACTAAAGACGCTCGGCCAGGCCGTTTTTTCCCTCTTTGCCTTCACGTCCATCGCTCTAACTGAGACAGCGAAATCTTGCACCCAGGATATCAATTCGCCCTTTTCAAGTCAAATTGCCTTGTCTTTTCTGGAGCTTTTTCGTTAGAATAGGGCCATGGAAACAACGACCTCATTGCTATGGGACCTTTATGAGAAAGAAAGGACAAAGACGATGACCAACAGGTTTTTCCTCGAAGGCCACAAGCCCAAGCAGAGCTTCGAGGATGAGAACACCCTCATCCTTGAGTCAGAGGAGGGTTTTGCCTCCGTTGAAGAGGCCGCCGAAAGGGCCAGGGAATATTTCGGCAAAGAGAAAGACTTAAGCCTGCTGGTTATTTATACGCTGGGCGCCGAAGGCACGAAAGAAGGCATCAGGTTTATCTTCAAGAACGCGGAAGGCGAGCTCGAGGAATCAGACCTGTACTGGTGAGCCGAAATTTTGTGTTTGCTTTTCTGCGCTAAGCGCTCATTTTGATCGCCCACTCCAGTTTTCCCTTCTCCTGCTGTCATGGAAGATAAATCGTGAACGGCAAGGGGCTCATTGTGGTCAAAGACGAGCCCGGCTTTCAGGATTTGGCAGAGAATTTTTTAAAAAGGGAGAGCGATTCGGGAAGAAGCTGGGTAGGGTCAATTGAAGTCCACTCGGCATAGCGGATGAGCCAGCCGCTTGGCCCTTCTTTGAGCTCGAGTTTGAGCCGGTAGAGGTCTGGAGAGATGCGGACCAGACGTCGAAAAGCTTCGGCTGCACCCGAAGAGAGGGCGATATCGGCCTGCAGAGTGGCGCGGCTCTGGCCAGCTTCCAGCTCAACCTTCGCGCTCAGCCGGTGGACGACAATTCCCGTCCGGCCGCTGAAATAGCCGTTGAGAAGATTGCGGAGATCGGCTTTATCCCGGCCTTCAAAATCGGAATAGTCCTCGGCGAAGGCGGGCATCATCCCCGCGAGATCTTTTTTCTCGGCGAGGCGCGCCAGATGATCGAAAAATCCGAGAATCCGCTGCTCTTCAGTTTCTTGACGGCAACCCAAAAAGAGCATGAAAATGAGCATGCCTAATAGAACTAAATGGCGAATCATCTTTCAGCCTCATCAGCCGCTTCCCCGCTTGGCCATGATCGCCGGGCTATTTGATTAGTTTTTTTATTGCGCGAGGAAGCCCTTGTCGAAGCCCGGGATAGACTTCGACTATACTGCAGAATATCAACTTTGCCGTTCGCTACGACATTCAAAAAAACCTTGCCCCTCACGATCCGTTTTCCTTACCTGTGCTCTCCTGATATTGCATGGGGACCTGCCCCTTATTGTTTCCTATTTATAAACTTCCTTTCTGTGCTTGATTCGATATACATATACTCTTTTTTCTTCATCTTCTATCCGATAGACGATTCTGTAATCACCAGATCTTATGCGATAACCTTCTTCTGCGGTTAGTTTCACGGAACCTGGAGGTCGGGGATCTTTGCTGAGGGAGGATATCTTGTTTTTGAGCTGCTCGAATATTTTTCCGCTAAAGGCCTCTAAATCTTTTCTTGCTTGAGGAAGGAGATATATTTTATACACGGCGAGTTTTTAAATATTCCTCAAAGGATAAAGCAAGTTTCTCCTGTCCTCTCAAGGTCTTTAAATCTAAAAGATCTTCTTTGAACTCTTCCTCCTCTAGCTTTTCTTTAAGAGCTTTTTCGACAAAGAAGCTGTATTTGATGCCACGCTCTGCGCAGAATTTCTTTAGACGGTTTATGACGTTCGTGTCCAATTTAACAGCCAATGTTGTTTTTTCCATTTTTCACCTCATTTGAATAGATAGCACAATTCGCTAGTTTTGTAAAGAAATAGATAGCTTTAGTTTAATAAAGCATGAAAATATTTCCAAATATAAACAGTAATAAAATTCCGACTTTAGCTGATTCTCCTCGATCATGGTAGAGGCCCAGGCCTTGGAGTCGGAGGTATTATCGAAACTGCACTTGGGGGCACGTCTTAGCCATTTCTTTCCCCTTTTGGGATGACGATAGAATAATAATTTGCGGAAAAAGAGTCAGATCATGTTAGTGAAATTAAAGGAAAAACAGTGGGGTGAGTGAGGGGTCTCGAACCCCCAACCTTCGGATCCACAGTCCGATGCTCTAACCAGTTGAGCTACACTCACCGCCTGTCGGAAGTTAACGCAATTTTAGCATCTTCCCCGGATTCTGTAAATATGAGGAGAGCCAGAGCGAGGGATTGCTTCGTCGCCAGAACGACTCGCAATGACGGGAATTAGGCGACACGATTCTCAATTCACTGATGAAGCTCATGTCCCCGTGTTTGAGAAAAATCCAGGCGATACGCACCAAATTCAAGAGAATTTTGACCGTGTCACCGAATTTTTAGCGCTGGCCTTCGATGAGGTCGAGGACATCCGGGGAGTCGCGCCATTTTTCCTTGACCTTGACCTTGAGGTCGAGGAAGACTTTGGAGTCGAGGACCCGCTCGATCTCCCGGCGGGCTTCGATGCCGATCATCTTGATGACCTGGCCCCGGCGGCCGATGACGATTTTGCGGTGGTTGTCTCGCTCGACGAAAATTATTGCGCTGATGTAAGTAACCTTCCCTCTTTGTTTTTTCTTTTTTGTTTCCCCCCGCCTGCGAGAAGTTTGCCCTGGCTGCCTCTTTTGCCAGCTATTCTGAGCATCATCTTGAAGCTTTAGCGCCTGCCTATTGCTTTTTTCAGTGACGCCGGGAGATACGAAATTTGATTCAGAAGTTGATGTTATTGTGCCTGGTTTTATTTCTTCCTCTCCTTGCCCTCTCTCCTCCAGCCGTTCGACAAGCACCGCCGTTACAAAGGGCAGCTCCTTTTCCACGCGCTTGAGCAGCTTCTCGCGGATGATCTCAGCCAACTGGAAGCGAAGCGGCAGTTGCGTTACCGTCTCGTCATCGTAGAGCTGCTCGCCTTCGGGCAGGTAGGCGTAGATTTCTTTCTCCAGGACGTCGAGGTTCGTCCCGCGCAGCGCCGAAATCGGGATAATCTCCCTAAAATTGAGGAGGTCCTTGTATTTATCGATGATGAGCAGAATGTTCTCTTTCTTGACGATATCGACCTTGTTGATGAGCAGGAAGAGGGGAGTGGAGACTTTCTTGAGCGTCTCGATGACGAACTCATCGCCGTGGCCGAACCTCTCCGTGGCGTCGATGAGAAGACAGATGAGGTCGCTCGTCTCGAGCGCCGAGTAGACGAAGCTCATCATCCGCTTGTTGAGCGTATGAAGAGGCTTGTGGATGCCGGGATTATCGATAAAGACAATCTGGCCTTTCTCCGTTGTCTTGATTCCCAGAATGCTGATCCTCGTCGTCTGGGGCTTGTCGGAGATGATGGCCACTTTCTGGCCGAGGAGAGAGTTGAGGAGCATGGATTTTCCGACATTAGGCCGGCCGATGAGGGCGACAGTGCCGGCTTTCATCTTTTTTCGCCCTCTTCTTCCTGGTCCGGCCTTTTGGTTTTCCTGACCTTTATTTTTTTGATCCTTTTCTGGTC
The DNA here is from genome assembly GCA_037444845.1 of Candidatus Aminicenantota bacterium. Lineage (GTDB taxonomy): Bacteria > Acidobacteriota > Aminicenantia > Aminicenantales > UBA8522 > JARYMI01. The sequence goes on from JBBILQ010000010.1 coordinate 12,336, forward strand.
GACGTCGAGGATTTCGAACGCGAGCCCCTTCGTCTCGAACGTCTCGCCTCGCTTGGGCAGCCTTCCAAGGTCGTGGGTGACGAGCCCGCTCACCGTGATGTAGTCGTCCTCGGCCAGGTCGAGGTCGAAAAGGTTCTCGATGGACTCGACTTCGACATCGCCCCGGACGATGAATTCCCCGGGCCCGCTCGGCGTGACCTCGGCTTCTTCTTCGGTGTCGTACTCGTCCTGGATCTCGCCGACGATCTCCTCCATCAGGTCTTCCATGGTCACAAGCCCTGAGACGCCGCCGTGCTCGTCCACCACCAGGGCCATCTTGAGCTTCCTTTTCTGGAACTCCCTGAGGAGTTCTGCCACTTTCATCGACTCGGGGACGAAATAAGCGGGCCGGATGATCGGCTCGATCGGCATCTCCCGGTATCTGTCGTCCGAATACTGGAGGATGTCTTTGGCGATGACCATCCCCTCGATGTTGTCGATCCTGTCCTTGTAGACCGGAAGGCGCGAGTATTTATCCTTCAGGATGAGGTCGCGCAGTGCGCCCAGGGTCGCGTCCTTCCTGACGCAGACCATCTCGACCCGCGGCGTCATGATCTCCCGGACGAGGGTGTCGCCGAACTCGACGACGCTCCGGAGGAGCACGGCTTCATCCTCTTCGATGATGCCTTCTTCGGTGGCCTCATCAATGAAGGTTTCGATCTCTTCTTCGCTGGCCTCGCGAAGCTCCTCCTCAATCTGCTTTTTCTCGAGCCTGTGGACGAGGAAGATCAACGGCGCCGCCAGCGTCTGGACATAACGGAAGGAGGGAAGGAAAAATTTGAGGACAGCTTTCTTGTCGAGCGAATTAAGGAGGCGGGGAAGGTAGTCGAAGAAGACAAAATAAATGACAAGCGCCAGGAAGAAAAAACCGAGCGGCCAGAGCCTTTTCCTCGGCAGGAGGGTTAAAAGATAGATCAGGAAGGCGATGAGGAAGATGACGCGCAGGGTTTCGACGGCGATCTTCGTCTCGTCGTAGCGGTCGAGCAGGCTCTGGCGGACGTCCTTGTCCTTGTCCTCAAGAAAGCGGCTGAGCGAAATCTTGGAGAACGTGTTCAGGGACGCATGGAAGAGCGAGAGCGCGAAAGCGCCGAGAAAAACAAGGCCCAGGCCGGCCCATTTCCAAAATTCTGCCGCCATGCTTCCTTTTATCCTGACATCCTTTTATTCCTCCTCGATGAGCCTGAGGACTTTCCCTTCTTCCTCCTCGATTCCTCGGCCGTGATCGTAGCCTAAAAGATGGAGGAAGCCGTGGATGGTGAGGTGTTCGAGCTCGCTTTCCAGGCCGCAAGGCTGGGCAAAGCACTGTTTGAACGCCTGCGGGACAGAGATGATGATGTCGCCGAGATAGAACTTCCCGTCTGGGCCCTTTTTCCCGACCGGGAAGCTGAGGACGTCTGTAGCCGCGTCCTTTTTCAGGAATTTCCTGTTCAATATTTTTATCGCTTTCGTACCGACGAAAGAAAGGGTTATCTCCGGGTCTTCGAGTTCGTACTGTTTGACCAGCGTGCCTAACAGCTTCCTGAATTTCGTCCGGTTGACGCAGTATCTACGCTGAAGGTTTAGGACTTCGATCATCGGCTTTTTTGGAATTGGCGGCTTTTTTCTTTTTTTTCATCTCAAAGTCAAACCCCGGGTATTCTACGCGCGGGTGGTAGATCGTGTAGAGAGCGGAATGGAAAGCAGCAGCCGCGGCTCGGAGCTCCCGGAGCGAGAAATCGCAGGCATCGAGCTGTCCGTCCTGAAGGTAGCTTTCGAAGATTTCGGTGATGACGCGCTTCAGGCTTTCCCGGCTGGGCGACTTCAGGCTCCGCGAGGCGGCTTCGACAGAATCAGCCAGCATGATCAGAGCGGCATCCTTGCTCAGGGGCGGCGGGCCCGGGTAGCGGTAGCTTTCCTCGCCGATCTTCTGCATCTCCGGGTCGTATTTTTCCTTGGCCTTTTCGTAGAAGTAGCGAACGAGCGAGCTGCCGTGGTGCTGGGCGATAATGTCCTTGATTTTCCTGGGCAGCTTCAACTTCTTGGCCATCTCCACGCCTTCCTTGACGTGGTTGACGATGACAAGCGTGCTCATGCTCGGGGTCAGGTCTTTGTGCAGGTCCGGGTTGCGGACCATGTTTTCGATGAAGTATTCCGGCCTCTTGACCTTGCCGATGTCATGGTAGAGGGCTCCGGTCTTGACCAGCATGGAGTCCAGGCCGATCTCTTCGGCCGCCTTCTCGGCCAACGAGGCCACGATCAAGGAATGGTGGTAAGAACCGGGCGCCTCCATGGCCATTTGCCGGAAAATCGGCAGGTCGGAATTGGAAAGCTCTAAAAGCTTGGTCTGGGTGACAAACCCGAAGACAAGCTCGATGACCGGGAGGAGAAGAAAGGCGATGGAAGCGCTGAGGATTCCTCCGATGAGGCCCATGCTCACCTTAGCGGCCACGACATCCACCCCGCTCAGTTTTTCCCCTATGAGTTCATAGGTCAGGATGAGGAAGATGTTTACCGGCGCGACGACGAACAACCCGGCCCGCAGCGCTGAGGTTCTCTTCTGCCGCTTGTAATACTTGATTCCGTAAATCGCAGCCAGTCCCCCGATGAAGCAATACAGCATGAAGCTGAAATGGCCCTGGAAAAAATAGCCGACGAGCAGGCTGTTCATGATGGCGAAGATCAGGCTAATGGTGTTGGTGGTGAGGAAGGCGAAGAGGATGACGCCGAGCTGGTAGGGGAAAGCATACTTGTAAGCTTCGATATCGGCCAGGAAGGAAAGGGTTGCCTCCTCGCTGAAGACCCCGGCCAGAAAATTGGACAGCTTGTAACTGAGCAAGGATAAAAAGAGGGTCATGCCCATCATCAGGAATATCTTCTGGGCGGCCCTGAACTTAAGGAGCGACTTCAGGTAGTACCAGAGAGTGAGGAAGATCAGGGCGAAGAGCAGCCAGGTCCCCGCGAAATTCCTGAGCCAGCCGCGCTCTTCCTTGAGGTGCTGGTTGATGATCGCGACGAGCTTGAGCGTCTCGGCCGTGGCTTCATCGCCCTTGCGGATGATGACTTTGCCTTTCTTGATTTTGTAGAAAACGGTGTCCACGCGGGCTCTGGCGCGCTCTTTCCTGGCCTCTGTTTCGACCTTGTTGTAGGTGATGTTGGGAGTGATAAAAGCGTCGGCCAGGCTCCGCAACAGGCTCTTCTGCCGCGCCGGGAGCTCGATCTTCTCGGCCTCGGCCGCGAATTTTTCCCGGCTTTCCTTGATCTCTAAGATCTCATCGGTTTTCGTTAATTTTTCATTCCCGGGTCCCCTCATCAGGATGAACCCGCGTTCCGGCTCTCTCCGGATGAACAGGTTCTTGGAAATGATGATGCCCGAAGAGGAGATTTTTCCGATCAGGCTGATCAGGGTCTCGGCCAGATCCGAAGAGAAGTTCGCCCTGATGAGCGATTCAACCTCTCTGGCCTGAACGTCGCCCCCGAATTTTTCGGAAATGTCCTTCTGCAGCTCGGCCGTGCTTCTTGAGGCAGCCGGCCTTTTGAGCCATTCCTGCCCGAACTCAAAGAACTGCCGGATTCTCTCCTCGGTGTTGAGGAAGGCATTCTCGTCAAACGTGTAAACAGGGAGGACAGACTCCTCGGCTTCGGCCCTCCGGTTGGCTGTGGTCTCTGTGTCCTCGATTGTCAGGTCGTGCGGCGAGACGACATCGGCCGAGGCGATTTCTCCCACCTCGATCCTGGGGAGCATTTTGGACGGTACGTAGGAAAGAAAATAGGACAGGAAGAAGACAAAAACGATCAGGTGAAGAACGGGGTTCTCGACTATTTGCTTCCAGAGCGGAGCCTTTTCTTTCGAATCCGGCGGGGGAGGCCCGTTCGTCTTTTTCTGGGCTCCTGTCCCTTTGAAGAGTTTGATATTCTTAAAGGAAATAAAATCCATGGGTCTTTCTAAGCTCTCTATTCTTTAGAGGCCTTGCTTTCGGCCTTCTGATAGGCTCTGATGATTTTCTGGACGAGGGGATGCCTGACGACGTCCCGCTCGTCAAAATAGATAAAAGCGATCTCTTTGATCGGAGAGAAGATCTTTATGGCCTCGAGAACGCCCGATTTTTTCGGCTGCGGCAGGTCGATCTGGGTGATGTCGGCCGTGACCACAACCTTTGAGCCAAACCCCGATCGCGTCAGCAGCATCTTCATCTGCTCCCTGGTCGTGTTCTGGGCTTCATCAAGAATGATGAACGAATCGTTGAGGGTTCGTCCCCTCATGAACGCCAGGGGCGCGATCTCGATGATGCCCCTCTCGATCAGGCGGTTGGCCTGGTCAGCCTGGCTGAGGTCGAACAGGGCGTCATAGAGGGGACGGAGGTAGGGGTTGATTTTCTGGAAAATGTCGCCGGGCAGGAAGCCCAACTTTTCTCCAGCTTCCACCGCCGGCCTGGTCAAGATGATCCGGTTGACGACCTTGTCCTGGAGGAATGTCAGAGCCATGGCCATGGCGAGGTACGTCTTGCCCGTGCCCGCAGGCCCGATCCCGAAAACAAGGTCGAAGTTGCGGATGGCCTGGATGTATTCCTGCTGGTTGAGGCTCTTTGGGTTGACCGATTTGCGGGGCAAACTCAGGGCCTCAGAGGGGAAATAGGCTTCCAGAGGCTGGGGGCAACCGCCCTCAAGAAGGTCGAGGGCGATGTGGAAGTCCTCCTCCTTTGGGGAAAACCCTTTCTCCTGGAGCTCGCTCATTTTCTCGAAATAAAACTTGGCAAATTCGACCTTTTTAGGGTTGCCGTCGATCCAGAGGCTGTCGCCCCGGATGGACAGGTTCACGCCCAGCCTGCCTTCCAGTTTTTTCAAGTTCCTGTCCAAGACGCCGGAAAAGACACTCTGTCTGATGTACGGATAGGTGATTTTTTCCATAATCAAGAGGCAGGATCAGAGTCTTCGGCCATCTGTTTACAGCTAAGTAAACATCAAAGTCCCCACTTTGTCAAGCCGGCCAGGGTCCCGGGCGGAAACTGGCGGCCCCGGGCAGGTTGCAAAAAAAAAAGAGCTGGTATATATATTTATTTCATTTTTTTGAAGTTAGCCGCACCCGGCGGTCGCCGGCCCTGCGGCCGGGAAAAGGAATGAGCATGGAAAACGAAACGATGAGCGTTCTCATCCCCGCCTCGCTCTACAAGAAAATCGAGGAAGCGATCAAAGGGACGGATGTCCCCTCTGTCTCCGATTACGTCGCTAAGGTTCTCAGGGAGAAGCTCTCCCAGACAAAAAAGCCCGAGGAAGTCTTCACCAAGGAGGACGAAGAAAAAGTTAAAGAGAGGCTAAAAGCCCTGGGTTACATCGACTGAAATACGAAGAGGATTTTCCCCGGGCCAGAGGAGCGAAAAAAAAGATGATCTCACCCCATGGAGGAAGACTCACCTCGAGAATCCTCGAGGGCGAAAGGCGAGCTGAGGCTCTCGAGAAAGCCAGGTCCCTTCCTGCTCTCAAAATCGACGAGGAGACAATCTCTGACGTGGAAAACTTGACCACGGGAGTCTTCAGTCCGCTTGAAGGGTTCATGGGCCAGGCCGATTGCAGAAGCGTCCTCAACCAGATGCGGCTTCAAAGCGACCTGCCCTGGACGATCCCCATCCTTTTGGACGCTTCGCCAGAGGAAGCCGGGACGTTCAAAGAAGGGAAGGAAGTCCTCCTGGCCAGGGAGAACGGCAGGCCGGTGGCTGTCCTTCACCTTGAAGAAAAATATGGCTACGATAAGGAGGAGCTAGCCAAGAAAGTCTTCATGACTTTGGACAGAACTCACCCGGGCGTGGCCAAAGTCTTCAGGATGAAGAGCATCCTCCTGGCCGGGCCTGTGGACCTGATAGAGATGTCGCCGACGCCGTTCGACCGGTACAAGCTTGTGCCCAAGGAGACAAGGTTTCTTTTCAAAGAAAAAGGCTGGAAAACGGTGGTCGGGTTTCAGACTCGGAACACGCCCCACATCGGCCACGAGTATGTCCAGAAAACAGCCCTGACCTTTACCGACGGCGTTTTTGTCAACCCGGTCATCGGCCGGAAAAAAAAGGGCGATTTCAAGGACGAGGTTATCCTTGCCTCCTACGAAGAGCTGATCAAGCACTATTACTTGAAGGAAAGAGCGGTCATGGCCATCCTCCAGATGGAGATGCGCTACGCCGGGCCGCGGGAAGCCATCTTCCACGCGATCATCCGGAAAAACTTCGGCTGCTCTCATATCATCATCGGCCGCGACCATGCCGGCGTCGGAAATTACTACCCGCCGTACGCTGCCCAGGATATATTCGAGGAATTCCCCGACCTGGGCATCGTGCCGCTTTTTTTCAAATCGTTCTTCTACTGCAAAAAATGCCAGTCTGTGGTGAATGAAAAGACCTGTCCCCATCCTCCCGTCGAGCACATCCAGTTCAGCGGCACGAAGATCAGGGACATGCTGGTTAGGAGCGAGGTGCCGCCGCCCGAGCTGATGCGGCCCGAGGTCGCTCGAGTGATCATGACGTTCGATAATCCCTTCGTGGAGTAAAGCGCCGGAAACGAGGAGCAGCGAATGGAGTTGAAGACGGCCTGCGACCGAAAAGGGTTTACCCTGTGGTTTACAGGCCTTCCCTGCTCGGGAAAATCAGCCGTGGCCGACAGGGTGGCCGAGTTTCTCCGCCAGCGAGGGCTCAAGGTAGAAAGGCTCGACGGAGACATCGTCCGGCAGAGCCTGACGCGCGACCTCGGGTTTTCGAGGGAAGACCGGAACGAGAACATCCGCCGCGTGACCTTTGTGGCCAAGCTTCTCACCCGCAACGGCGTGGCTGTCCTGACATCGTTCATCTCGCCTTATCGGAACATCAGGGAGGAGGCCCGCCGGGAAATCGGAAGCTTCATTGAGGTCTACACAAAGTGCCCCCTGAACGTGTGCATGCAGAGAGACATCAAGGGCATGTACAAGAAAGCCCTGGCCGGCGAAATCAAGGAGTTCACCGGAATCTCCGACCCTTATGAGGAGCCGATTTCCCCCGAGATTCTCCTGGAGACTGACAAAGAAACGCTCGAGGAGAGCGCCCGGAAAGTGATCAGCCGGCTCGAAGAGTGGGAATATCTCTGATTCCTTATGGGATAGTGAGGAGGGAGTGAAAACCTACCTGGTGACAGGCGGCGCCGGGTTCATCGGCTCTCACATCGCCGAGGAGCTCGTCCGCAGGGGCGAGAGAGTCAGAATCGTCGACAATTTCATCACCGGAAAGAGGGAAAATCTCGCTCCGCTCGCCGGCCTCATCGAGCTCATCGAGGGGGACATCCGCAGCCTGAAGACGTGCCAGAGCGCATGCGCGGGTGCCGACTTTGTCCTCCATCAGGCGGCCCTGCCTTCAGTGCCGCGCTCGATCGAAGACCCCATTTTAGCCCACGACATCAACGTCAACGGCACACTGAACCTTCTTCTTGCCTCGGTCGCAGCGAAGGTGAAAAGGTTTGTTTTTGCCTCGTCTTCCTCCGTTTACGGGGACGACGATCATTTCCCGAAAACCGAGGACAACGTGGGCAGTCCGCTTTCTCCTTATGCTCTGACCAAGCTTGTTTGTGAGAAATACTGCCGGATTTTCTACGAAATCTACGGCCTCGAGACGATTTCCCTGCGGTATTTCAATGTCTTCGGTCCTCGCCAGGATCCTTTGTCCCAGTATGCGGCCGTGATCCCTCTTTTTATAACTAACGTGCTGGCCGGAGAGAGTCCCCAGATTTTCGGCGACGGCGAGCAATCCCGTGATTTCACGCCTGTCGCCAACGTGGTCGAGGCTAACCTCCTGGCGCTCGAAGCGCCGGCCGCAGCCGTGGGAAGCGTCTTCAACATCGCCTGCGGTGAAAGAACGACTGTCAATACTCTGGCCGGGGAGATCTGCCGGCTAACAAGGGCTTCGCTCGAGCCGGTCTACGCCGAGCCGCGTCCCGGGGATATCAGGCATTCCTGGGCTGACATCACTAAGGCCAGAAAGCTCTTAGGCTACGAGCCGGTCGTGAGCTTCCTCCAGGGGTTGAGGACGACCGTGGCCTGGTATAAAGGAAGGGGCTAACATGAACCGGGAACTTCTTTCGCTCGAGAAAAGGATCAACAACAAAGAGGCGCGGGTCGGCGTTATCGGGCTGGGCTATGTCGGCCTGCCTCTTGTCAAGCTTTTCCTTGGGAGTGGTTTCCGGGTAACCGGGTTTGACATCGACCCGAAAAAGGTCGCCTCGTTAAACCGCGGCCGGAGCTACATCCGCCACGTGTCAACCAGGGAGATTAGGGATTTTATGGCAAAAAGGTTTTTCCGGGCAACCTCGGATTTTTCGCGGCTGCGCGAGATGGACGTCATCATCATCTGCGTGCCGACGCCGCTCGACCCCCATAAGAACCCCGACCTTTCGTACGTCCTCAACACAACCCGGGTGATCTCCAAATGCCTGAGGAAGGGTCAGCTCGTGGTTCTCGAAAGCACGACGTATCCCGGGACGACCGAGGAAGAGATGCTCCCCATCCTCGAGCAGAGCGGGCTGCGAGCAGGAGAGGATTTCAGCCTGGTTTTCTCCCCGGAGCGGGAAAACCCGGGCGATAAAATTTATTCAACGGAAAAAATTCCCAGGGTCATCGGCGGCCTGACCAAAAACTGCCTGCGGCTGGCCCGAACGCTTTACGGCCAGGTCGTTGTCCGTACCGTTCCTGTTTCTTCTCCCCGCGTGGCGGAGGCGGTGAAGCTCCTTGAGAATATCTTCCGGTCGGTGAATATTGCCATGGTTAACGAGATGAAGATCATCTTCGAGCGGCTGGGAATCGACATCTGGGAGGTCATCCAGGCAGCCTCGACCAAACCTTTCGGCTACATGCCTTTCTACCCGGGGCCGGGATACGGCGGGCACTGCATACCCGTTGACCCTTACTACCTGACGTGGAAGGCCAAAGAGGTTGATTACCAGACGAAGTTTATCGAGCTGGCCGGTGAGATCAACACCCGGATGCCCTACTATGTCGTCAACAAGACAATCGAGGCCCTGAACAAAAAGGGAAGATCAATCCGCGGAGCCAGGGTCCTCGTCCTTGGCGTTGCCTACAAGAAGGATATCGACGACCAGCGGGAATCTCCCTCTCTCAAGATCATCAGCCTGTTCAAAGAGAAGGGTGCCAGCGTCGCCTACAACGACCCCTACGTTTCGCGCTCCCACGGTCACAGGGAATATCCCGGACTCGATCTTCGATCCGTGCCTCTCACGGCCGGGAGGTTGAAGGCGAGCGATGCCGTTATCATCTCCACCGACCATTCGGCGTATGATTATGACTGGATCGCCCGGACTGCTCCCCTTGTCGTGGACACGCGGAATGCCGTAAAAAAGAAAAGGAAAAACGTCGTCAAGGCGTAAGGAAGGAGGACGGCATGAAAATTGGCGTCATCGGAACAGGATACGTCGGGCTGGTCACGGCCGCGGGCCTGGCCGAGCTGGGCCACCAGGTGCAGGGTGTGGACAAAGATACGGACAAGATCGAGAAGGTCAGCCGGGGCATTGTCCCCATTTATGAGCCAGGACTGGACGGGCTTCTCAAGTCCAATATGGAGAAAGGCCGTCTCGGGTTTAGCTCCGACCTCTCCGGGACGATCCGGGAAGCCGACGTCGTCTTTGTCTGCGTCGGGACTCCTCCGCAGGAAGACGGAAGCGCCGACATGTGCCAGATCGAGGAAGTTTCGCGCCAGATCGCCGAAAACCTCAACCGCTACAAGTTAGTGGTCGAGAAAAGCACCGTCCCGGTCAAGACATCGTTCTGGATTAAAAGAACCATGAGCCTTTACCGGAAGAGCGATGTCGAGTTCGACATCGCCTCCAACCCTGAGTTCCTGAGGGAAGGCTCAGCCGTCTCGGACTTCCTCAACCCCGACCGGATCATCATCGGCGTCGAAACAGAACGGGCCAGAGACATTCTCCTCGGGATATATGAAAAGTTCAAGGACCGCATCGTCGTCACGAACATCGACACAGCCGAGCTGATCAAACATGCGTCGAATTCTTTCCTCGCCGTCAAGATTTCTTATATCAACCTCATCTCCAACATCTGCGATAAGACCGAGGCCAACGTCGAGCAGGTGGCGGCCGGAATGGGGCTCGACCCGCGCATCGGCAGCCGCTTTCTCAAGGCCGGGGTGGGCTACGGCGGCTCTTGCTTTCCCAAAGACATCAGAGCCTTGGTCAAGATCGGCGAGGACCTGGGCGTTGATATGAGCTTGCTCAAGGAAGCGGACAGGATCAACGCCGACCGGGTGAGGATTTTTCTCGACAAAGTCAAGAAAGCGCTTTGGATCCTCAAGGATAAAAACATTGCGGTGCTGGGTCTTGCCTTTAAGCCGGAAACAGACGACATCCGGGAGGCGCCCAGCATCCGGGTTATCCAAGAACTTCTGCGCGAGGGGGCAAGGCTTCGGCTCTACGACCCTCAGGCCATGGGCAACATGAAGCAGCTTTACCCTGAAGAGCCGGGCCGCCTGATCTATTCATCATCGCCCTACCAGGCAGCCGAGGGAACAAACGCCCTGCTCGTCCTGACCGAGTGGGCGGAATTGGCGGCGCTTGACCTCAAGAAGCTCAAAGTGACGATGGCCAACCCGATTATCGTCGACGGCCGGAATGTCTTCGAGCCCGAGGCTGCACGAAGGCTCGGTTTTGAGTACTACTCCATCGGCCGCAAATGAAAATAGGGGACAGGGGAAATTAAGGTAGTTACGTATGCTGTCCCCCTATTTTAATTTCAAGGGTGAGATTCCTAAAATCGGAAGCGACGACGATATAATCGTCTTCGTTTAACCTGAACAACTCCCAGGCAATCTTCTGGCCGTTGCGGCGTACGTCCAGTCCCTTTTTTCCTTCTTCCCTGTCCTTGAACCCGAAGAAGGACCAGGGAATGAGCAGCTTGATTTTTCCTGGGTAGGGGAAGTTGCTGTTCGAGCTGAAGCTGATTTTTTTCTCCGTTTTATCCGGGCGGTAATCGTAGGCGACAAAAATGCCGGCTGCGGGCAGGTAGAGATGAACCTTCGCTTCATCTTCGCCGATCTTGGGCGCCAGCAGCAAGGACTTCTCTTCAACCCTGAGGCCGAAGTAACCCTCGAACATAGCTTTAGCCAGGCTGCCGGCGCTGCCGCTGTAATAATCGCTGCCGCGGCCGGCCCCGTCGCGGCTGTCCCATTCAAATAACCCGCCGTTCGCGACGTTTTTCCTGATGATCTCGAGGAGCTTTTCCTTGGCCATCCGGCTGAACCCGTTTTCGAACATGGCGTAAACCAGCCTGCCGCCGAACCAGTCCCACTGACCGCCGTTCTGGTATTCGTAGGGCTCGTCCATGGCCGGATGCTTGAAAAACCCGGCCGGGTAGGGAGGGAGGAGGCAGCCGCTGATCGTGGAGACGCCGAACTCGTTCTGTCTCTCCAGCGCCCGGCCGATGATTCTTCTTGCTTTTTCCTGGTCGGCCAGACCGGCGAGGATGGCCTGGGCGTTGCCGCCCATGGCGAACATGTCGTCCTCGTCAAAGTCGTGCTCGAGCGAACCCAGGTGGAGATGGACTCGATAGAAACCTTTATCCTCCTGCCACAGCCAGCGGTTAGCGTTTTTCTTGATAGATTCAGCCCTCTTTTGCCAGGAGGCCGCTTTCTCCTTTTCGGCCAGAGCGCTAAACATGCGGCTAAGCTCCTGGCACGCCTGATAGACTATGCTCTGGTCATAGATGTCCACCGTCCAGTGGGTGTTCTCGTCAACGTAGATCGCCCGCTGGTCGGGATCAACAATCTCCACGTCTCCCCAGTCGGCGGTGTGGGCACCGGTGACAAGGCCGTGCTTTTCGTCAAACCTCTGGCTAAAGACGTGATGAAGCGATTTCTCCAGCCGGTCGATGATCGAGTCGCCTGAGATCCTTTTTTTCAACCAATCCGGCCCTTTAAGGAGAAAGACCTGGTAGGCTGCCTGGACAGCGCTCGCCTCCTGGTCAGTCTCGACCGTGTTCTTGTCAGAACGGCCTTGAGCATCGACCCAGTCTTCGAGCCCGCCGTCGGGTTTCTGGAAGGCGACGTGTTCCTCGATCCAGGAGCAGAGGTAGTTTTCGTGGTAATACAGGCGCGAAGCCGGGATGATCGTGGCCGCGTCCCTGAGCCAGACCTGGGGATAGCCGGCTCCGGCCGTGAAGGCGCTCACGTTTCCCGTCCGGCCCGAAAACTCAGATTCGTTGTGTTTCAGGGTGAGGCGGATGAGTTTGCGCAGCGTTTCGAATTCAGGAATGCTCGACCTGAAGGCGGTGAATTTCCCTTCGGCCAGGTCGAGCGGAACCTCATCTTCCGGCCAGGCTCTTTCTTCGACCAGGAGAGGAAGGATGAGCGTGGGTGAGCCGCCATCCTTGAACCAGGCAATCCCTTCCCGGACAAGGTCAAACTCCAGGCGGTAGCTGCCCTTTTCAAGCGGCGCTTTGATTTTGACTTGAAGGTCAACGGCCTCGCCGGGCCGGACGACGGCGGCGAACGCCGTCCGCGGGTTGTCGAACTTGAGAATTTCTCCTTTAGCGTTGAGAAGATGATAGGAAAGAAAGCACGGGTTTTTCCCTCTGGATGTCCATTTTTTCGTTCCCCTGTTTTTGATTCTAACGGTAAGCTCGAGCGTCTCTCCTTCATAGGAGAGGCATTTTTTTGTTTTGGATTCGATGCCGGCCGCGTATTCGAGTCCTGGGCCGCACGCAGAAAGCAATATCAGTGATAGGGGGAGAAGGAACGCAACGAGGCTGAGAGTTCGTTTTCCGCTGACGCGCGGCCTGCGTCCCAAGTTTCGGGATAGATAAACGGGCTTTGAAAGAAGGGGCGGCGCCTTGACAGAACCCCTTCTTTCATTCATTGGCCTCGCCATTTTAGCAGATGCGGGGAAGGAGCTCTGAAGTCAGCGGGTCGAGCAGCCTCAGCCCGCCCGTCATTGTCCGGAGAAGGAGCTCTCCCGGTTTTCCGGCCTTGTCGTCCACTTGGCCGACGATGGCCGCTCTTTTTCCCAGCGGATGATTCCTGATGGCTTTAAGGACAAGGTCGGCGCGTTTTTCCGGCGCGATGACAACCGCCCTTCCCTCGCAGGCTAAGTAAAGCGGGTCGATGCCCAAGATCTCGGCTGCCGCCCGGACAGCCCGGGAAAGAGGGATGGCTTCTTCTTCGAGGAGGAGCGAGCAGGGAAGCTTCTCAACAAGCTCTGTGAGAATCGTGGCCAGCCCGCCCCTGGTGATGTCCCTCATCCACAGGGCGCCTTTTTTCCAGAGAGGGAGAAGATAAGACAGCGGAGCGCAGTCACTCCGGACCCTGGCCTCAAACCCGAAGTCATCCCTGGCTAACATGACGGCCAAGCTGTGCTCTCCCAGCGTGCCGGTGACGATGATCTTGTCGCCGGGCCGGGCCGCTTGGGGCCGCGGCCTGGCCACCACTCTCCCGACGCCGGACGTGTTGACGTAGATTTTATCTGCCTGGCCTCTCCGGACGACTTTGGTGTCGCCCGTGGTGACAAGCACACGGGCCTTACGGGCCGCGCGCCTGATCGACTTGAAGACCCTGTCAAGGTCTTCCACGTCAAGACCTTCTTCGAGGATGATAGCTAAAGAAATGTACTTTGGAATCGCCCCGGAGACAACCAGGTCATTGACCGTCCCGTTGACGGCCAAAGAACCGATGTCTCCGCCCGGGAAAAAGATGGGATCGACGACATAACTATCAGTGGTGAAAGCGACGCCTTGAGGCAGGTGGCAAGAGTCGGAGAGCTCATCGAGGAACGGATTGCGGAAGGCGGGAACGACGCTGCGGGCGATAAAATCCCGCATCATCCGGCCGCCGCTCCCGAGCTCGAGGCTGATCTTTTTTGCCCTGTCCGGATTCGTCATACTAAAAACCTATGCCTTCCGGGAACGCTCGTGGCGGCCGAATTTATAATAAATATAACATGCCCCTTCAAAAGAAACCATGCAGGGGCCGCGAGGAGACTCGGGATTGCAAGAGGCGATAAAAAGAGGACACCGAGGAGGCGGGATGATGCCGCGCAAGATTTCTCCGCAGCGGCATCCGGCGAGGTCGCCGCTTCTTTCATTCAGCCTGAGCCTGAATTTCTCCACAGCGTCGAAAGCGGCGTAAGGAGCCCTGAGCTTCAATCCGCTCCACGGAATCCGGCCCAGCCCTCTCCACGTCGCATCTTTTTCCTCCAGGATTTCCTGCATGATGGCCCGGGCCAGCGGATTGCCTGATGAACTGACCGCTCTCCTGTACTCATTGGCCACGCCCGGTCGGCCGTTTCTTATTTGATCGAGGATCGCCGTTATGCCAAGGAGGATGTCGTTGGGCTCAAACCCGGCGATCGCGCCGGCCAGGCCGTATTCTTTCGGGATGAACTCGTAGGCTCTAGCCCCGATGATCGCGCTCACATGCCCCGGATAAAGAAAGCCGGCGATGGCCGTCTCGCCGGCCTCAAGAATAGCCCGCAGGGCTGGCGGGATCAGCCAGAGGGCGGCGACGACAGAGTAGTTCACCAACCCTTCCCGGTGAGCTTTCTTCGCCGTGAACGCGATCGAAGGGATGGTTGTCTCGAACCCGACGCCAAAAAAGACGACCTCTTTGTCCGGGTTCGCGCGGGCGAGCTCCAGAGATTCTTCTGGCGAGTAGACAATCTTCAGCCGGGAAGAGCGGGCCGGCACAACGGTCTGGAGAGACCCTCTTTCGGTCGGGACTCTTGTCATGTCACCGAACGAGGCCAGGATGAGATTCTCTCTTTCCGTCAGCAAATCCAGGCAGGCCTCGTGAATCTCGTTCGGAGTGATGCAAACCGGGCATCCTGGTCCCGGGACCATGTCTATCCCGGCTTCCTCGAGCGCCGGTTTCAGGCCGTACCGGTGGATGGTCATCGTGTGAGTCCCGCACACCTCCATGACCCGGACCGGTCCGCCGAGCTCATGAGTCTTTTTTTCGATGTCCCGAAGGAGAGCTCTGGTGATGTCTCTACTGCGGAGCTCTTTCATCAGGCGCCTGCCTCGCGGTCATCCTCTTTGGCGGCGATCTCCCGAAGAAGGAACAGCGTCTCCTGGGCTTCTTGCTCGTCCAGCTTGGAGATGGCGAACCCCGCGTGGACAATCACCCAGTCGCCCGGCATGATGTTCTCGAGGAGCGAGAAATTAACCCTGATTTTGGTGCCGAGGTAGTCGACTTTTCCCAGGCCGGAATCGTCTATTTGAGTGACCCTGGCCGGGATTCCCAGACACATATGTTATCCTCCGAGCATTCGGACCCTATAGATTAGCAAATCCGGGCCAGCCGGTCTACCTCTTTTGACAATTCATCGGACAGCCCTTATAATGAACCCATGTTCCCCGACCTTAAAGGGTTTATCAAGCCGGGAAGCGAGGAGGAAAAACTCGCCCGGCAGCTCGATTTTTCTCGGCTTCCCCGGCACGTGGCCGTCATCATGGACGGCAACGGCCGCTGGGCGGAGAAGAGAAACCTGCCGCGCATCGAGGGCCACAGGGCCGGCGCTAAGGCGGTCCAGGAAGTGGTCAAAGCCTGCGGCCGGTTGGGCATCAGGTACCTCACTCTTTATGCGTTTTCCAAGGAGAACTGGAAAAGGCCGAAGAGGGAAGTCGCCAGGCTCTGGAAGCTGTTAGAGGATTATCTCCGCAAGGAAGATAAGCAATTGATAAAAAATAAGATCCGGCTCATCGTGATCGGCCAGACAGAGGCCATTCCGCCATCTGTGCGCCAGGAGCTGGAAAGAGTCGTGGACCTAACCAGGGCCTGTGACAGGCTTACTGTTGTCCTGGCCCTTAATTACGGCGGCCGGGCTGAAATCATCGATGCGGTGAAGAAGATCTGCTCTGCCGGAGAAATCGACCGCCTCGAGCTCGACGAGGATTCGTTTTCCCGGTACCTCTACACCGCGTCGCTCCCCGACCCTGACCTTCTTATCCGGACGAGCGGCGAGTTCCGCATCTCCAACTTCTTGCTCTGGCAAATCGCTTACGCGGAGCTCTGGATCACCCCCGTCTACTGGCCGGATTTTCGGAGGAAGCATTTTCTCCAGGCTCTTGTCGATTACCAGAAAAGAGAAAGGAGGTTTGGCGCCGCTCATGCCCGGACGACGCAACACGCATAGCCTCCCGGACATGATTCCGGCCTGATCCCATGAACTTGCGGAAGCGATTGCCGACCGCCCTCGTGTTGATCGGGCTTTTCTTCCTCCTCATCCAGTTCGGCACAAGGCTCGTCATCTTCCTCGCCCTTCAGGCTCTAATCCTGGCCGCCCTCGTTGAGTTCTACAGCCTCGCCCGGAAAAAAAAGCTTCACCCGCAGGGAGTTCTTGGCGCTGTGCTGTCCCTGCTTATCGGCCTTTCCTTTTTCTTCAGGCCGGCGGTGACTTTCGACCTGGCCCTGTTTAGCGTTCTTTTTGTTACCGGCGTCTATTATCTCTTTTCCTTCACGCGGCTCGAGCAGCTGCCCTTTTTTACCCAGTCCATCGCTGTGACTTTTTTCGGGCCGGTTTACTTGAGTTTTACGCTCAACTATCTTTTTCTCCTGAGGTTTGAGAGAGGGCCCTTTTATATTTATTTTTTGTGCTCGGTCATTTTTCTTGGCGACACGGGCGCCTATTTCTTCGGCAAGCTTTTCGGCCGGCACAAGATGGCCCCTCTGGCCAGTCCCAAAAAAACATGGGAAGGCAGCCTGGGGGGCATCGTCTTTGGAGTGTTAGGAGCCTGGCTGGCCCAGGCCGTGTTGCTCAAAGATGTCGAGCTGTGGAGGGCGCTTGTCTGCGGCGCGCTCGTCCATGCGGTGGCCCAGATGAGCGACCCGGTCGAGTCATTGTTTAAAAGGGCTGTCGGCGTCAAGGATTCCTCAAACCTGCTCCCCGGCCACGGCGGTGTCCTGGACAGGATCGACAGCCTTATCCTGGCATCGCCGTTTTTCTATTATCTCATCAGGTATCTCTGGCCATGAAAAATATCGCCATCCTCGGCTCAACCGGTTCCATCGGAACAAACACCCTTAAGCTTGTGGAGGCGCTCGGGGATACGTTCAGGGTGGTCGGGTTGGCGGCCGGGGAGAACACTTCGCTCCTCCTCCGGCAGGTTGAAAAATTCAGGCCCAGGGTCGTCTCCATGAAGACAAAGGAGGCGGCAGAAAAGCTCAAGGAGCGGGTCAAAAACAAAGCAGTCCGGGTCGTCTATGGCTCTGAAGGGGCCGAAGAAGTGGCCTGCTTCGACAGAAACGACGTCGTCGTGTCGGCGATCACCGGAATCGAAGGGCTGAGGCCGACGCTGGCCGCTGTCCGGGCCGGGCTGCGCGTGGCCCTGGCCAACAAGGAATCGCTGGTCGCGGCTGGCGCCATCCTCCAGGCGCAGGCTGAGGCTTCAGGAGCTGAGATTATCCCGGTCGATAGCGAGCACAGCGGCATCTTTCAGTGCCTGGCCAAGGAGAAGCGTGAGAACGTCAAGAAAGTCACCCTGACTGCCTCGGGAGGGCCGTTTTTTCAAACGCCGCTCGCTGAGATCAAGGGAAAGAGCGTTGAAGAAACGTTGGACCACCCGCGCTGGAAGATGGGAAAAAAGGTGACCGTCGATTCGGCCACGCTGATGAACAAGGGGCTTGAGCTCGTCGAGGCCCGCTGGCTTTTCGGACTGAGGCCGTCCGAGATGGCCATCCTCATCCATCCCCAGAGCATTGTCCACTCGCTGGTCGAGCTGCGCGATGGCTCCACCATCGCCCAGCTCAGCCCGCCGGATATGAAAATCCCGATTCAGTACGCGCTGACCTATCCTGAGCGCGGTGGCTCACAGCTTCCCGCGCTGGACCTGGCGAGGGTGAGATCGCTCGAGTTCTACCCGGTGGATGAGGAACGATTTCCTCTTATCAGGCTGGCCCGCCTGGCGCTCGAAAAAGAGAAGAGCCTTCCGGTGGCCCTCAACGCGGCCAATGAAGTGGCTGTGGAGGCTTTCTTGAACCGGAGCATAGGGTTTTCGGCTATCGTCGACGTGGTCAGTGAAGTCGTTGGGCGGCATCGTCTCAGCGAAGCGGCGAGCCTCGAGGAGGTCTTCGCCATCGACCGGGAAACCCGGGAGCAGGCGGCTATTTTGATCAAGCGAAGGTTTTGAAATGGAAACCGTGTTCGGCACCATCCTGGCTTTTATCATCGTCTTCGGCATCTTAGTCTTTATCCACGAGTTCGGCCATTTCTTCGTGGCCAAGCTCGTCGGCATCAGGGTAGAGACCTTTTCCTTCGGCTACGGGAAAAGGCTGGTCGGTTTCAAGAGAAAGGAGACCGATTACCGGATCAGTCTCGTTCCGATGGGCGGCTATGTTAAGTTCCTGGGCGAGGCGGAGGCGGGGGCAGAAGAAGAGGGAAAGCTTCCCAAAGACCATTTCATGGCTAAGAAGAGATGGCAGAGATTCCTGGTCATGGTCATGGGCTCGGTTATGAACATCGCCCTGGCCGTCGTCATCTCTGCGTCCATCAACATGGTCGGCGTGGACGTTCCGGCCTATCAGGACGAGAAGCCTGTCATCGGCTGGATTGACCCAGAGTCGCCGGCCCAAAAAGCCGGGTTTTGGCTGGGTGATGAAATCGTCAGCATTGACGGCGTTAGAGTCAAAACCTGGAGCGATGTGGAGCTGGCCATCGGGACCAAGCCCGACCGGCTGATGATGGTCGAGGTCAGAAGAGACAGCCAGGCTCTCTTTCTCGAACTCAGGACCGAAAAAAGGACTCGCTACGCCCTGGGCTACGCCGGGTTTACGGGCGAATTTCTGACCCAGGTCAGGATGGTCAAGCCGGATTCCCCGGCTGAGAAGGCTGGACTCAGGCAGGGAGATGTCATTCTGGCCGTGAACGGAGAGCCCGTCTATTTTTACCATTTTGTAAGGTTCATCGAGAGGCGTCCTGGACAGGAGCTCGAATTCTCGGTTGATAGGCAGGGAGAGAGAATAACCCTCCGTGTGACCCCTCAATTGGAGGGTAAAGTCGGCAAAATCGGCATCTACCAGGAACCGCAGACAGTTCAAAAGCAATACGGGTTTTTTGCGGCCATCGGGGAAAGCTTCCGGGAAAACGTCCGCAACGCTTTTCTGGTCATTCGCTTTGTCAGGGATTTGATCGCGGGCCAGGCCTCGACCGAGCAGCTCGGCGGGCCGCTGGAGATCGCCAGCTTCTCCTATGCCGCTCTCCGGATGGGGTTCCTGGCCATGCTGAGCTGGATTGGTTTGATCAGCCTCCAGTTGGGCATCATCAACCTCTTTCCCATCCCCGTCTTTGACGGCGGGCAGATTTTTGTCCTGGCCCTGGAGGGCCTGTTCAGGCGCGACTTCAGCCCAAAGGTGAGGCAGATCTGGATGCAGATCGGGTTCGTCATCTTTGTTTTTCTCATCGTCTTCATCATCCTGAATGACATTGTTAAAAGGTTGCCCAACGGCTGGGAAAGCCTCATCCCCTGGTAAGTTTTAGAGTGAATGTGTCAATGCGAGGAGATCTTCGACGAAGCAATCTCAAGGGGTCTGAAAAAACGATGATTTTCCCGCGACGGCAGACGAAACAGATCATGATCGGCCGTGTTCCTATCGGTGGCGGGGCGCCGGTTGCGGTCCAGTCGATGACCAAAACCGACACCCATGACATCGAAGCGACCGTCGCTCAGATCAGGAGGCTGGAAAAGGAGGGATGCGAGATCGTCCGGCTGGCCGTCCCTGACGAGCGGGCGGCCAAAGCCCTGCCGGAGATAAAAAGAAAGGTCTCCCTCCCGGTCATCGCTGACATCCATTTTGACTACCGCCTGGCCTTGGCCTCGCTCGGGGCCGGCGTGGACGGGCTGCGCCTCAACCCAGGGACGATTGGAGGAGCAGATAAAATCAAGAAAGTCGTCCGGGCGGCCAAAGAACTGAAAGTCCCGATCCGCATCGGTGTGAACTCGGGCTCCCTCGAGAAAGACGTGCTCGGCCGCCACGGCGGGGCGACGAGCCGGGCCATGGTCGAGAGCGCCCTCAGACATATCCGGCTTTTAGAGGATCTCGGGTTCGACCTGATCAAGGTTTCGCTCAAAGCCTCGGATGTGGCCAGGACGGTCGAAGCCTACAGGCTTCTGGCCGAGAAGGTCACCTATCCTTTCCACGCCGGAATCACCGAGGCGGGCAGCCTTTTTTCCGGGACTGTGCGGTCATCTGTCGGGCTGGGGATTTTGCTGAACGAAGGCCTCGCCGATACGGTTCGCGTTTCCCTTACCGCGCCGCCCGAGGAAGAAATCCGGGTTGCCTTCCTCATCCTGGGAAGCCTTGGACTCAGGCAGAGAGGCCTGCGAATCGTCTCCTGCCCGATCTGCGGCCGGGCCGAGGTTGATATGATGAAGGTTTCTTCAGCGGTGGAAAAGAAACTGGGTTCCGTGCGGGTACTTGCGCCTCTCACTGTGGCTGTGATGGGCTGCATGGTCAACGGCCCTGGCGAGGCCAAGGAAGCTGACATTGGCCTGGCTTGCGGCAGGCGAGCCGGAATCATCTTCAAGCGGGGAAGGCTCCTCCGCCGCGTGCAGGAAGGACGAATCATCGAAGAGTTTGTCGATGAGGTCAAGAAGATGGCTCGAGAGATGGAGCCGAGGAAAAAGAGCAGGCATGGCTGATAACGTGCACATTCCGAAAACCACCCGGCTCAAGCTCGACCGGCTCCGCCGGATCCTTCAAGAAATGGGAGGAGCCGTGGTCGCGTTTTCGGGCGGGGTCGACAGCACTTTTCTCCTCAAGGTGGCCTCGGAGGCGCTCGGAGACCGGGTCCTGGCTGTTATCGCAAGCTCCGAGACATATCCGCAGAGAGAAATCAAGACAGCCCGGATTCTGGCGCGGCGTCTCGGCGTCGAGCATCTTGTCGTTCACACCGAAGAACTGAAGAACCCCGAATTCCAGAAAAACACGCCGCTCCGCTGCTACCATTGCAAGCAGGAGCTTTTCCGCAGGCTCAAAAAGATCGCGGCCGAGCGGTCCATTCCTCATGTTCTGGACGGGTCGAATTACGAGGACATCTCAGACTACAGGCCCGGCTCGATAGCCGGCCGGGAGCTGGGAATCCGCTCTCCCCTCCGTGAAGCCCGGCTCACGAAAACCGAAATCAGGCTGCTCTCGAGGAGACTAGGCCTCCCCACCTGGAATAAACCCTCGCTGGCTTGCCTCTCCTCGCGTTTTCCCTACAACACCAAGATCGACCTTGAAAACCTTATCCGGGTTGGACGGGCCGAAGATTGCCTTCGCCGGCATGGTTTTTCTCAGATCAGAGTCAGACACCACGGCGAGACGGCGCGGATAGAAATTGTACCGGACGAGTTTGCGAAACTCCTGGACAAGAGAACAAGAGCCGGGATTATCCGCCAGCTCAAGAAGTTGGGCTACATTTATGTCACCCTCGACCTCGAAGGCTACAGGACGGGCAGCCTGAACGAGGCGCTGCGCCGGGGCATGGCCCGTGGAAAAACCAGACAGGGCCTGTCTCGGTCCACCCCAGCAAAGCTCAGGATGCAGTGACTCAAAGTCCCGTAATAGTGAGAACTGGTCCTGTCCCGGCGCGTTCCCTTCAAGGCTCGGGTTTGGTTCGTCAGCTCTCTCGTCGCTCATACGGACTTCTCGCCCCTCATCCCTCGCCTTAACCCCCTTTCGTGTTATTCCGAACCGAGCCACCCGTCGGGTCTTAGCCCATTGTTATTATGTATCAAGGCACCAGGTTTTCAGGGCGCTCGCCGCGAAGGCCCTGGATGAGGTTGCGCGCGGCCATCATGGCCATGCGCAGCCGAGTCTCGTGCGTCGCGCTTCCGATGTGGGGAAGGAGAACGACATTGTCGAGCTTGAGAAGCCGGGGATGGACCTCCGGCTCTTTTTCGTAGACATCGAGGCCGGCAGCCCAGATGTCGCGCCTGGCCAGTGCCCCAGCCAGAGCTTCTTCGTCGACGATCGGGCCGCGTTGACGAGGATGGTGGTGCGTCTTCAGGAACCGAGACTTTAGTGAAGTTATTTATGAGACGCACCACTGGCCGGTTTTTTAGGAAAGGGCATGAAACAGCACGGGCTTTTCTCAAAGCGAAGCAGAAAGAAGATAGGTCAGCCCTCCTCTCGCCCCGGGTTGAAGGTGAGAGGTGACTATTCGGACTTTTCCGTTTTGACTTCCGTGATGATGCCGATATCCTCGATGCCCGCTTCCTTGAGCTTGTCGAAGACGCCCCCCGGCTCGACGAGCTTTCCGTACTCAACATCAGAGTCTATCCGGATGTAGAGCTTCTTATCGCTTGCGGTCAGGAAGTGCTCTTCCAACATGGTCTGCAGCTTGTCCATGGTGGCTTGATCTTGATTGACGAACAAGGTGCCGTCTCTTCGGATAGCTAAAACGACATCCGGGTTCTCCGGCATGATGACCGTGTTCAGGGCGGCAGGAAGCCTGACATCGACACCCTTCTGGATGAGCGGCGTCACGACCATGAAGATAATCAGGAGCACCAGAAGGACATCGCAGAGGGGGACGACGTTGGGCTCTGCCTGGAGTTTTTCTTCGCCGCGGATTGAGATTGCCATTTTATGCCTCACATTTCCCAAGCCGGGGGATTTTCCCGGCTCGGGCCAGTGAAATCGCTTTTAATGGTTCAGGCTTAGCCTTCTTGCTTTCTGATGAAGAAGTCGACGATCTGCGATGTCGTGTTGGACATCTCGGCGCCGTAGACGTCAATCTTTGTTGTTAAGAAATTGTAGCACCAGAGGGCGATAATGGCCACGCCGATGCCAAAAGCTGTCGTCACCAGCGCTTCCGCGATCCCGGAGGCCACAGCGCCGATCCCGCCAGCCCCGGTCAAGGCCATGCCGCGGAAGGCGTTGATGATGCCGACGATCGTCCCGAACAGCCCGATGAAGGGAGATGACGTGGCGATCGTGGCAAGGGTGTTCAAGCCTCTCTTGAGTTCCTGGGTGAAAATCGTGGATGCCCGCTCGCAACCCCGCTGGGCTGTCTCAACCTGATTTTCCATGGAGAGATTGGCTTCTTTGCCTTCCAAAAACTCACGGATGCCGGCGGCCGTCACGCGGGCCAAATGGCTTCCCTTGTTTTCCTTTTTGGATGAAAGAGCCAGCGCCTCTTTGATCTGCCCGTTCTTGAGCAAATCAGCCAGCTTTGGAGCGACCGCTTTGGACTTCGTGCGGGCTCTGGCAAAGACGAGCTGTCTTTCGATGAAAAGATAGAGCGAGATGATGGAGAGAGAGACCAGGAGAATGGCGACTCCTTTAGCTATAGCGCCCATAGCATGCCACATTTCGAGCAAACCAAATTGCATGATCAATACCTCCTTTTAAATATCGAAAGCCATTGTTTAGCTTTACTATTTCAACTGGAATCTTACCGTCACGGTGAAAATGACCCCTCGTGGCCGGCCGTTGATGATCATCGGTTCGTAGACCCACTGCCGGACGGCGTCGATGGCTGCCTGGTCTAAGAGAGGAATGGAGCGCAGGACTTTGACGGTCTGGACGCGTCCGTAGATGTCTGTCGTCGCTTCGACGATGACCACGCCTTCCACCCGCGCCTGCCGGGCGATTTCAGGGTAAAGCGGATCGACCTTTTTGAGCAGCTTGGGCGGCTTGATTTCCCCGACCGCCCGGACCGGAGCTTCGATTTCCCCGACGACACCGCCTAACACGCCGCCGACGACGCCACCCAAGACGCCGCCGACCACGCCTCCCTCAACTCCGCCCTCGACTCCGCCTTCAACGCCGAAATCGGAGATCTGTTCTTCAGCGATTTCTTCGGGAATCTCAACGGGAGCGACGAGCTTGCCGGCCTCGACCGTCGATTGAGCCTGAACGGGCTTGATCCGGGTCCTGCTCTCGGAGCTCGACTTTTTCTTCGCCGGCGGGGGAGGCGGGGGAGGCGGGGGAGGCGGGGGAGCGAGGAAGGCGCTGTACACTTGAACTTCCGGCAGCTCGCCGGTCGACATGAGCGGGATGACGACGAGAGCCGCAATCGCGACGGCATGAACGATGAACGCAACGGGAAAGGCGAAAGCTCTCTTGGCCGTTTGTTTTTCACCGAATAAAAACGAATCCTTGAAAAGATCAGGGATCTCGTTTTGCTTTTGAGGTCTTTTTTTCTCGACCATTGTCTTACCTCTATTCCTGGAATCATAACCTATCCACGTTTAAAGTATAAAGGAAAAAAAAGCTTTTGGCAAGTCAAGAGTGCTCACTATCTCAACCCCTTTTTCGTCTTGAGAATTTTTTGCCAGAAATAGACAATGACGCATGATTGATAGATCGTCGAATACGAGCCGGAAATGACCCCGACGATCATGGTGAAAGCAAAATCGTTGATGACTTCGCCGCCGAAGAAATAGAGGGCGATGACCGTCATGAAGAGCGTTCCCGATGTGATGATTGACCGGCTCAAGGTCTCGTTTACGCTAACGTTGAGAATCTTTTCAAAAGGGTGCTTGCGCATCAACTTCAGGTTGCCCCGGACGCGGTCGAAGATGACGATGGTGTCATTGAGCGAATAGCCGACAATAGTCAGGACACCCGCGATCACCGGCAGGTTAATTTCTCTATTGGTAAAGGAAAATATGCTCAGGGTCACCAGGACGTCGTGGGTCAGGGTCAGGATGGAGGAGACGCCGTAGGCCAGCTTGAAGCGCAAGGAGATGTAGATGAGCATTCCCAGGAGTGCCCAGATGGTCGCCTGAGTGGCCTTGCGCCTGAGCTCTCTTCCCACCTGGGGGCCGACGGTCTCCTTGCTCAGGACAGTCAGCGACCCTAAGAATGTTTTATCTTCGAGACGGGAAATCACCTCGTCGGCCAGTCCCGCTTCTTTGAGGACGGAGAAGCTCTCTATGATCCCTCTCTCAACTCTCAGGGAGATGACCTGGCCGGTCAGCTCCTCGGCTGTATCGGGGAAGGCTGGCTCGAGGACAAAGGCGATCTCTTTTCTCCCGGCGTTGTTGAGGTCTGATTTCCCCTGGCTCAGAGCGACCGCGTCGTCGGGGCTTTTGAGCGCCTCGATGACCTTGTTCCCCATGATCTCGTGGGCTTCGAGCTCTTCTTCGCCGGCTTGGCGGTCGCCTTTTACGGCCTGGGTCGTGCGGATGATGTATTCCCTTTTTCCCTTCCCGACTTCCTGGATGACGCTCCCCCCAAGGTCCTGCGCACTCAGGGACTGCCTGATGTCACCGACATCAACCTGGTTCCTGAGCATGATCCGGATGAGCGTTCCCCCGGAGAAATCAATACCTGGCTTCAATCCTCTGCCAAAGGCAATGTTAATGATCCCAGCCACGATGATCGCTCCGGACAGGCCGAAGGCGATGTATTTGTACTTCATGAAATTGATGTTGGTCTTCTTGAAGATCTGCCGCATCTTTAGATACTCATCTTTTCTCTTTTCTTTTTTCTGGCGACAGTCAGCTCAAAAATCAGACGCGAAACAAAAACGGCCGTGAACATGCTGGCGGTGATGCCGATGATCAGCGTCACGGCGTACCCTTTGACGGGCCCGGTGCCGAACTGGAACAGGAAGATGGCTGAGATGATCGTCGTCAGGTTTGAATCCAGGATGGCACTGAAAGCCCTGGAAAAGCCGGTGGCGATGGAGTTGAGAATGCTCTTGCCAGATAGAAGCTCTTCCCGGATGCGCTCGAAGATGAGGACATTGGCGTCGACGGCCATGCCTATCGTCAGGATGATTCCGGCGATGCCTGGCAGGGTCAACGTTGCCTTGAAGTAGCTCAGCGCGCCGCCAAGGATAATCATGTTGAGGATGAGAGCGAGGATGGCATTAACGCCCGACAACCGGTAGTAGAAAACCATGAAGGTCATGACCAGGAGAAGGGCGATGATGCAGGAAATTAGCCCTTTCCGGACGGAATCCGCGCCAAGCGAAGGTCCAATCGTCCGCTCTTCCAGGTACTTGATGGAGGCGGGCAGCGCTCCGGCCCTGAGGACGACGACCAGGTCTTCGGCCTCCTCGACGGTGTAGTTGCCGCGGATGATGCCGCCGCTTGCGGCGGGAATCCGGTCCTCGACCCGCGGCGCTGAGATGACCCTGTTATCCAGGATGATGGCGATGGAGTTTCCGATATTCTCCGCCGTGAGCTTCTCAAAGCGCCGCCCTCCCTCCGGGTTGAGCGAAAAGGAGACGGCGGGCGCATTCCACTCATCGACTGTTCGCCGGACAGTGCGGAGGTCTTTCCCTGTTACCACAGCCACCCGGTCAAGCAGGTAGTAGCCTCCCTCAGTCCGCTTGGGGTCTCCTTTGAGGACTTCAGCATCCTCCGGAACTGTCCCGCCTGATGACGCGAGCATGCTTTGCTCATCTGGCGCCGGGCCGGCTTTGACAAGCTTCCATTCCAATATGGCGGTCGTCTTGATTAAGTTTTTCACCCTGTCCGGGTCGTCGACGCCGGGGAGCTCGATGATGATCCTGTCGCCAGCCAACCCCTGCCTCTGGATTGTTGGTTCAGCCACTCCAAACTGGTCAACCCTGTTGCGGATGGTTTCCAAAGCCTGAGTAACGGCCTGCTCTTTGAGGTATTGCTGTACGCCGAGTTTCATCGTCAAGGTGGCCGTGCCGCCGATGATGGTGTAATCCCATTCCTGAAAGCTCTCATCGAGGAGGTCTCTGAGCTTGCCCTCCTGGTCGTGCAGGATTCCCTGGACGGAAAGCTGGCCCACTTTTCCTTTGACAATGATCCTGAAAGTTATGTCCTTTTTCTTCAGTTGATCCTGGAGGCGGGTGATCTCCTGGTCGGTCTCGATGGTGATGGCGTCTTCGGTGACGACTTGAAGGACCAGATGGATTCCGCCCTGGAGGTCCAGCCCGAGGTTAATCTTTTGAGCGGGAGGGTAAGCCAGGAAGATGGCCAGCGCCGTCACGCCGACGAGAAGGATCACCTTCCAACGCAGCCCTTTTCTCACGCTTGGCTCTTCCCCCTGGAAGTCACTCTGATCCGGACTTCTTCTGTCCTAAAATCACGGCCACGGCGCTCTTGGTGATGTCGATTTTGACGTTGGCCGCGACCTTGAGCTCGATCCTGTCCTTCTGCACACCCATCACCGTCCCGAAAATTCCGCCGGTGGTGATGATCCTGTCCCCCGGCTTGAGCTGTTCCACCATGGCCATGTGTTTCTTCTGCTTTTTTCGCTGCGGCATGACGATCAGGAGATAAAATATCACGAAAACGAGGATAAAAGGGATGAGCATGGCGATAGGGCTCCCGCCCTGGGGACGCGCCGGCTGGTCCGGCTGCAACGCCGTCAGGAATCCTGCCAGAGTCATGATTCGTCTTCCTCTAATTTGTTTATGAGGCTATACTTAAATTCGTCAAACGAA
Organism: Candidatus Aminicenantota bacterium; assembly: GCA_037444845.1. Lineage (GTDB taxonomy): Bacteria > Acidobacteriota > Aminicenantia > Aminicenantales > UBA8522 > JARYMI01. Next base: position 39,726 of record JBBILQ010000010.1, read on the forward strand.
TTTGATTGAATAGATTGCCTAATTTTTCGGAAGATGTCAAGATAAAAATTCAGGTTGTGGATGGTGTTGAGCACGGCCGAGGAAATTTCCTCTCTCTCGTAGAGGTGGCGGAGATAAGCCCGGGAGAAATGCCGGCAGGTGTAACAGCCGCAGTCAGGGTCGAGCGGTCCAAAGTCCTGGGCGTATTTCTGGTGCTTGATGACTATTCGGCCGCGGCTGGTGAAGAGCGTGCCGGTGCGGGCGTTCCGGGTGGGCAGGACGCAGTCGAAGAAATCGACTCCCCGCTCGATGGCTTCGAGGACGTCTTCGATATAACCCATTCCCATGAGATAGCGGGGCTTGGTTTTCGGAAGAACGGCGTCGGCTTTCTCTAAGGTCGCAAGGAGCTCGGTCTTCGGCTCGCCAATCCCCAGCCCGCCCAGGGCATAGCCGTCAAAGCCGATGCTGAGCAGGTCTTCGATGCTCTGCTTTCGCAGATCCCAGATAACGCTTCCCTGGCTTATTCCCCACAAGAGCCGCCCCTTCGGCTCCTCGGCGAACCTTTCCCAGCACCGCCGGGCCCAGCGGGATGTTATCCTGACCGCCTCTTTCATTTTTTCTTTGGGGGAAGGATAGGGCAGGAAATAGTCCAGCGTCATCATGATGTCCGCGCCCAGCTTTCGCTGGATGTCGATCGCATCTTCCGGACGCAGGAAGATCTTGGTTCCGTCCAAATGGGATGAGAACTTGACTCCCTCCGTGCTGATCTTGACCAGCGGGGAAAGGCTGTAAATCTGGAAACCTCCGCTGTCGGAGACGATCGGCTTGGGCCAGGAGATGAAGGCGTGCACGCCTCCCGCCTTCTCGATGACGTCCAACCCTGGCCGGAGAAAAAGATGGTAGGCGTTGACGAGAAGGACCTGCCCCCCCAGGCTTTCCACCTGGCTGTGCAGCAGGGCTTTGACCGTGCCCTGGCTGGCCACCGGAGCGAAAACCGGCGTTTCGACGACGCCGTGCGCTGTTGTGATCCGGCCGGTTCTGGCAGAAGAACCGGAGTCGGCGGCTGTTATCTCGAAGGCCGTATTCATGCGGCAAACCTGAAGTAGATAACGTCGCCATCCTGGACGATGTATTCTTTGCCCTCGAGCCGGACAGCCCCCTTGTCTTTGGCCGCCTGCCAGGAGCCGAGTTCAAGAAGCCTGTCCGAAGGAATGACTTCGGCCCGGATGAACCCTCTTTCGATGTCGGAATGGATGGCTCCGGCTGCCTGGCCGGCCTCGCTCTTCTGCGGAATAACCCAGGCCCTGACTTCATTCTTGCCGATGGTGAAGAAGGAAATGATTCCAAGGAGCCCGGGAATCGTCCGGTAAAACCTTTCGCTGCTCAGCTCTCTGAGCCCGTATTCGGCCAGGAACGCTTTTTTTTCAGCCTCCTCGAGCTCGAGGATCTCGGCCTCGACCTTGCCGCAGAAAGCCAGGATGTCGGTTCCTGCTTTCAGGGCCGGATAGATTTCCCCGGGAGACTCGATGAGCAGAATGTCGGTTTCATCGACGTTGACTAAGTGGAGGAGAGGCTTCTGGCTGAGGAAGGCGAAGCTCCGGACCCGCTTTTCTTCGGCGCCCGAGAACGAGAGCTCCCGGATGGGTTTTCCTTCATCGAGCGCGGCCCGGAAAAGGGAGAGCAGATCTTTTTCTTTTTCCCCCTCCGGATTTTTTGTCTTTCGGAGGTCTTTCTCCAGTTTTTCGAGCCTGACGCTGACCGAGACGAGGTCGGCCAAGATAAGTTCTTCTTCCATGAAGGCCAGGTCGTCTCTCGGGCTGATCCTGCCCTTGGGGTGGGGAATCTGGGGGTCGATAAAACCCCTGATGACATGGACGAGGCCGTCCGCCAGCCTGAGGGCGCTGAGATAGACGCTTGTCTTAACTTCTCCGTACGAAATGCCGGCCAGGTCAACGATCTCCATGCTCGCGTTGACCTTCTTTTTATCAGGATAGAGGGAAGCGATCCGGTCCAGCCGAGAATCGGGGAGAGGGCATGTCCTCTGGTTGGCCTCTTTTTTCCCTTCGTCGTAAGCTTTGACCTCGACGGCAGCTCCAGTCAGCAGGTTGAAGAGGGTTGTCTTGCCCGTCTTGGAGTAGCCGAAGATGGTCAGGTTCATGCCTTCAGTTAAACCCGATTCCTCGAATAAGTCAACTGTCCCGCCGCTTCTGCATCACCCGACGGGTCCTGTCGCGGTTCACCCCCGGCGCCCCCTCGCGGACCATCTTGTTTATTATCAAGGACGGAGAATGTTGGCATCAAACGCTCGGGTCGGCGGGGGGCCCCCGAACCGCGCCACCCGTCGGATGCTCACCTATTATGCTCAATTTGCGAAAATTGCAAAGGTTGTAACGGGGCTTCTCAAAACGGGCTTGAAGAAAATCGGGGCTTTCTGGTATATTAGCTCCTCCTTGCAGGTGACCGATGAAAAAAGAAAAGAAGCCCCGAGATAAGAGCACATTCCGCGAGTACTTCGAGCTTATTGCCGAGACGGCTGTATTTGTCTTCTTCGTCATGACTTTTGTCGTCCAGGCCTTCCAGATACCGACCGGTTCGATGGAACCGACGCTCCTCATCGGCGATTTCCTCCTGGTCAACAAGTTCATCTACCAAACGCCGCGGTTTTCCTTAGAGAAGGCCGTCCTGCCTCAGAAAGAGGTCGAGCGTCATGACATCGTCGTCTTCAAGTACCCGAAAGACCTGACCAAGGATTTCGTCAAGAGGGTGATTGCCTTGGAAGGGGAGAAGGTTGAAATCAGGGACAAACAGGTCCTCGTCAATGACCTGCCCATCAGCGAAATCTACAAAGTCCACAACGACAGCCAGGTTTTCACCAAAAACGGATATTATCACTATGACGATTCCATCCGGGATAATTTCGGGCCGGTCGTCGTTCCGGCCGGGCAGTGTTTCGTCATGGGCGATAATCGCGACAACAGCATGGACAGCCGCTACTGGAGCTTCCTGCCGATGAGCTACATCAAGGGCAAGCCCTGGATAATCTACTTTTCCTATCGGGCTGACCGGGATGCTTATGAGAAAACGAGCGCTCGTGAGAGGCTGAAAAAAATCCTGAGCTTCCTCCCCAAAGCCCGTTGGGGTCGGATGCTGCGGGTCATCAACTGACCAGACGACGCCTTCTTCGCTACCGTGGCGGAAGAACCCGGAACTCGTCGTAAGAAGAGATGTAGATGACCGGGTTCTCGGTGATGAACTCTTTGATGAAAATGTCCGTCCTGGCGATTCCGTCCATGTCCCTGGCCACGGGAAGCCCAAGATAATAGAGGAGCGTCGGGGCGATGTCCACGATTCTCATCCCGTCGGCATTCTTGCCCCGCGCGACCCCTTTTCCGTAAAAGAAGACGACTCCGTCCGGCGCGAATTCGTGGTGTGCCGAGACCAGCGGGTTTCCTAACAGGCTTTCGATGGCCCTTTTCCAGAGAGGAAGAGGCTCCATCCCGTGAGGCGAAAAGACGACCAGAAGCTCGTCCTCCTTCATGCCGGTGAGAAACTTGCCGACGATCTGGTCGTAGAAATCGTGGTATCTATCGATCACCGGCCCGTATCGTTCCAGGCGTTCTCGGTCGATATGGCCGAACTGCTCGGGGAAGCGGAATTTGTAGAAGTAGGCCTGAACGGTGTTGAGCCCGGAGAGGAGAAGGTAGTAGATTTGGGGCTGACGAGCGTTCTTTTCCTCAACGGCCGCTTCTTCATAAGCGCAGTCGCGGAACAGGGCGTTCTTGGCCCGCTCAAAATATTCATCAGAAGGAGGGACAGATCTGTCGAGGATGTCGCTCAGGAGCTTCTCCGCTCTGGGGCTCGGCTGCGCAGGAACCTCAAAGGAATACGGCCAGTCCTTTTTGACGGCAGAAATCCGGTTGGCTTCAAAAACCTGCCAGATATCGGTCACGGCTGACGCCGGCTCGAAAGGTGAGATCTTTAAGAACCCGATTCTCTCTAACTGGTTGAAGAGCAGGAACCGCGGCGCGATTTCCAGCGTCTCTTTCATCTTCCCGACGCGATACTGAAGGAGGGAAAGCCGGCGGTGCTTGGCCGGGAATTTTCCAGAGTCGAGCGAGGCGTTGATCGTAACGGGCTCGGTCGGCGAAAAATTGATCAGCCGTCCCGAGCTTCCGTTATCCATCAGCCAGGAAAAATTCGGCAATTTTCTTTCGGAGATGAGCGGGATGAGCAGGTCAACGTTCAGCCCTTCAAGCCCGATGAGAGTGACCCTTTTTTCAACCTTCTTACCCAGGAGAGGAAGCTGTTTGAGGGCAGGCGGCTCAAGCGAATAATGAGACCTCTGGAAAAAGATAAAGCTCAGGCCGATGGCCAGGGGGAGGAAATACGCCAAGAAAAAAACGGCCTTTTTCTTTGTGCGGTGAGAGGCGTAGGCCAGAAGCGGGCCCAAGACCGCCAGGCCGGCGAGGATCACAAGCTGATTCTGGAGATACGTCCTCATCCGCGTATCAAAAAAAGAGTGGAAATAGCTCGTGTTGGCCCTGAAAAAAACGAGGAAAACGAGCGCGAGCAGGGAGAAGCTCAGGGAGAGGAAAGAGGGCGAGATAAAAGCGATCCTGATAGTTCGGCCCGAGAAAAACTGGATGATGAAGAAGATGAAGAGGCAGGCGCAAACGATGAGAAGACCGTAGATGACGGCCAGGTGAAGCGTCAGCTCAGCCAGAAGCCGGAGGCTTATCTTCATGTTGATGTTGAGGTCGGCAAAGAGGATAGCCAAGAGGACCGAAAAAAACAGCCCGCTGAGGAGGGCGTTGGCCAGGGCCTTGAGGAATTTCATCAGTCTAAGAATTACCATGAACGGCAGCCTTGGTCAATCCCCAAAGGGCAAGTTGACCTGCCGAATGATCTGGCATAAGATTTAAAGGGTAAGGTAAGGATGAGGACGCCGGTCATCGCTTTGCTCACGGATTTTGGCGATGAGGATTGGTTCGTCGCGTCGCTCAAGGCTGTGATCCTGAGCCTGAACCCTCGAGCCGCGATCGTTGACATCACCCACCGGATCCCTTCTTTCGACATCGACGCGGCCGCGTTTGTCCTCTTTGCCGCCTCACCGTATTTTCCCAAAGGGACGATCTTCCTGACTGTCGTCGACCCGGGCGTCGGCTCGCAAAGAAAAATTATCCTGGCCGAGACCGCGCGCTGCTTCTTTATCGCTCCTGATAACGGCGTCTTGAGCCTGGCCCTCGCCGGAGAGAAAGTCAAGGAGGTGCGAGAACTCACCAACTCCAGGTTCTTCCTTCGCCAGCCGAGCCGGACGTTCGAAGCGCGGGACAAAATGGCGCCCGTAGCGGCCTGGCTTTCCCGAGGCCAAAAAGCCGAGTCCTTCGGCCTGAAAGTTAGCCGCTATGTGAAAAGGAAACTTCCTGAACCTGAGTTCATCGGCCACGAAATAAGGGGTAGAATCCTCTACGCCGATAAGTTCGGCAACCTGATCACGAACATCCCGGGCTCAGCGGCCACGGCCCTCAGGGGTTGCGGGTCCGCGAATAAGCTCACACTCTTTGTCAACGCCACTAAGATCGGCGGTTTCAAGGAGTCTTATGCCTCGGCACGGAAAGGAGAGCTCTTTTTCCTTATCGGAAGCCTGGGACTGGTCGAGATTGCTGCCCGGGAGAGCTCGGCCTTCGACCGGATTAAACCCGGCCGGGGAGCGGTCATCAGGATCGCCCGAGTCGGGCTCAAGGATTAGCCGACCAATGCCGGAAAAAGCTGCTGCAGAGTGCCTCGAGGGAACGGTCGAGCAGGTTGTCTATTACAACCCAGACAACGGCTACACTGTCTGCCGCTTCAGCCTGGAAGATGGCCGGAACCTGACCGTTGTCGGCTTTTTCCCGCCGCTTTCAGCAGGAGAGGTTCTGCGGGTTACGGGCAAATGGGAAGTCAACCCAAGGTTCGGCCAGCAGTTCCGGGTGGAAAATTTCGTCCCCATCCTGCCCTCCTCGATCAGGGGGATAGAGAAATTTCTTTCATCTGGTCTGGTCAAAGGGATCGGCCCCGTCCTGGCCCGGCGGATTGTCAAGAAATTCGGCAGCCAGACGATTGACATCATTTCCAAGAACCCGGACAGAATCCTCGATGTTGAAGGGGTCGGCAGCGTCAAGCTCAGGGAAATCAAGAAATCGTGGCAAGAAAACCAGCACATCCGCGACCTGATCATCTTCCTCCAGGAGCACGGCGTTTCCACGGCGATCGCCACCAAAGTCCACCGCCAGTACGGCGACCGCTCTTTCCAGGTCCTCAAGACAAACCCCTATCAGCTTTGTCTCGATATCTGGGGAATCGGGTTCAAGACGGCTGACCAGATTGCCCTGAAGCTGGGCATGGACCCGTCCTCTCCCGAGCGGGTGAAGGCTTTTTTCCTCTATCTTTTAGAGAAGGCCGCCGAGCAGGGGCATGTTTTTTCGTTCGAGGAGGAGCTCGAAGAAGCCTGCGCCAAGGAGCTTGGCGTTGAGGCTCGAAAGACCAGAGAGGCCGCAGCCTCGCTCCTCCAGAACGGGCTTGTGCAGATGGAGAAGCACGAGGAAAGAACGGCCGTCTATCTCCCGTATCTTTTCGAGGCTCAGGAAGGCGTGGCCAAGGCCATCCTCAAGATCGGGGGACTTCCCGCTCCGAGTCCGCCGCCCGACATCGAAAGCACCATCGCCGCCGTGGAAAAAGACCTCTGCCTGGAGTTCTCACCCCGGCAAAAGGAAGCCATCAGAGAGTGCTTTCACAGGAGGCTGCTCATCATCACCGGAGGGCCTGGCACGGGCAAAACCACTATCATCCGGGCAGTCGCGGCCATTTTTGACGGCCTTGGTCAGAAGGTCCTGCTGGCGGCACCGACCGGGAGAGCCGCCAAACGGCTTTCCGAAGCCACTCGCAAGGAAGCCAAGACGATCCACCGGACGTTGGAATACAACCCCAGGCAGGGGGCTTTCAGAAAGAATGAGAGGCACCCCTTGCGGGCCGACGCCATCGTCGTCGATGAGTTTTCCATGGTTGACTTGCCGCTGATGTCCGCCCTGGTCAAAGCTGTCCCGTCCTGGATGCGCATGATCCTCGTCGGCGACAAGGACCAGTTGCCGCCGGTCGGGCCGGGAAACCTTCTCGATGATATCATCGAGTCCGGCCGGGTTGCGGTGGTCAGGCTGGACGAAATTTTCCGGCAGGAAAGAGACAGCCTGATCGTCCTCAACGCCCACCGCATCAACAAGGGACTCGGCCTGGTCTACCCGCCGCGGGAGGACAGGGACGCCGATTTCTACTTTGTCCATCACGAAGACGAGGAAAAGGCCTTCAAGACGATCATGTCGATGTGCTGCTTCAATATTCCCCGTAAGTTAGGCCTGCCGGCGCTGTCGCCGCAGATCCAAGTAATCAGCCCGATGTACCGAGGCATCTGCGGCGTCGACAACCTGAACGTCGAGCTCCAGGCCAGGCTGAACCATCACTGCGACGGCCTCAGAATCGGCAGCCGCGAGTTCAGGGTCCGGGACAAAGTCATGCAGGTCCGCAATGACTACGACAAGGAAATCTACAACGGCGATATCGGAACGATCGTCCATCTCGATAAGCAGCGGTTTCGTCTCCTCGTCGACTTTGACGGCCGGGAAGTCGGGTTCGAAAAGGAAGAGCTGAGCGATATCACTCACGCCTATGCGGTCTCCGTTCATAAATCCCAGGGCAGCGAATACCAGGCGGTGGTCATGCCGCTTCTCACTCAGCACTACATCATGCTCCAGCGGAACCTCTTTTACACGGCCCTGACGAGGGCTAAAAAGCTGAGCGTCGTCGTCGGGTCCTACCGGGCTCTTCACATCGCCATAAAGAACGACAAGCCGGTCAAGCGCAACGGCCTCCTCAAAGAAAAGCTCACCGCCGCCGTTTGACTTTGCCCGCTCCTTTCCCCTATGATGATAAAAAAAGAGGAGGTGAACGTGAAAAGGTCTGTTCTTTCCTCCGCTGCCGTAAGCCTCTTTATCATTTTTGTCACGCTGCTCCTGGCAGAAACCTTGATCGTCAGGGTTCAATCGACAAGCCTGCGTCAAAACGCGAAGTTCTATGCTCCCGTCGTCCTGGCCCTTAAAGCGGGAGAGAAAGTCGAGAAAGTCAGCAGTCAAGATGGCTGGCTCCAGGTCCGCACCTCAGGCGGCGTTGTCGGCTGGGTTCATTCGAGCGCCGTCGAGGTCCAGAAATTTAGCCTCTTAGCAATGGACAAGAGCATGAAAACTCAGGCCTCAGCCAGCGAAGTGGCCCTGGCTGGAAAAGGCTTCAACAAACAGGTGGAGGAGAGCTACAGGGCCAAGCACGCTGACGTCAATTTCGTCTGGGTTGACAGGATGCTCCAGATTAAAATCCCGGCTTCTCAAGTTCTGGAGTTTATGAAGCAGGGCAAGCTGGGTGAGTTCGGAGGCGCCAGATGAAAAAGCGGCGTTCCACCGTCATCCTGACTGCGCTCGCTGTGGCTGGCTTGCTGGCCTCCTGTTCTGTCGTTCAGAAAGGAGCCGACATCATGGCTGAGCGCGGAAAAATCTCGGAGAGCGACAGGCAATCCATCGTCAAGACGAGCGAAGCCCTCCGGTCGACTTTCGCTGACATCACCGAAGAGGAAGAGTATTACATCGGCCGCAGCGTGGCCGCCCTGATCCTCTCTCGCTACCCCGTCTATGAAAACGAAGCCCTGACCGCCTACATCAACACTGTCGGCCAGGCCGTTGTTTTTTCCTCGGCCAGGCCGGAGACCTATGCCGGATACCATTTTCTCATCTTAGACACCGACGATGTGAACGCCATGGCCGCGCCGGGCGGGTTCATCTTTATCAGCAGAGGCCTGCTGCGGCGCTGCGCCAACGAGGAGATGCTGGCCGCTGTCCTGGCCCACGAAGTCGGCCACGTCTGCGCCAGGCACGGCCTCCAGTCGATCAAAAAATCCCGTCTCATCGACGCGTTTCGTCTGATCGGGACAGAAGCGGCCGGGAGGTACGGGTCCGAACAACTGGCTCAACTGACGTCCATTTTCGAGGGCGTCCTCGGCGACATCGTCGAGAAGCTCATCGAGAGGGGATACGACCGGAAATTCGAGCACGAAGCGGATTCGCTGGCCGTCACGTATGCCGCCTCGACGGGGTATGCGCCCCAGGGCCTATCCGGCTTCTTAGAGACGATGGTCGGCGATTCCTCGGCGGTTTCGGGAAAGGGATGGTTCAAGACTCATCCCTCGCCCGAGGATCGTCTGGAAAAAATCAAGAAAGACCTGGCTTCGTTCAAGACTCTCCCTGGAGAAGAACCCGTCCGCACCAAGAGATTCCAGAAAAACCTGGCCGGCCTCGCGTAGAAGGCGGCTGCTTTCCCGGGGATGATGGCGGAGAGAAAAGCGCAGGTTCAAAAAAGATGGGGCCGCGGAGCTCTGGTCGGACTCGGCGCGTTCGCCCTTGCTTTCCTCATCCACCATCTGGGCCTCCTTCGACCTCTGGAGTGGAAATCCTGGGACCTCAGGCTCCGTCTTTTTTCTGAACCTGGCCGGGCGAGCCGCGACATCGTCATTTTCCTCATCGACCAGTACAGCCTCGATGTCTACGAGAATGAACAGGGTCTCACCTGGCCCTGGCCACGGCAGCTTTACTCGGCTGTCGTTGACTACCTGAAAACGGCCGGCGTTAGGGCCGTTTTTTTCGACCTCACTTTTACCGAGAGTTCGCGTTACGGCGTCGAGGACGATGAGAATTTTGCCGCTGCGATCGTCCGCGCGGGAAACGTGTTTCTGGCTTTGGCCCTGAGCCAGACAGACGAGTTTTTCGAGGAAGCACCGGCGTCGCTCTTAGAACGTTTTGCCATCACTTTCGCGTCTTTGCCTCAGAGGTCCTTTCCTGAAGCCATGTCGGCCAGCCTGCCTGTTCCCGGACTCCTCAACGCCTGCCGCGGCGCAGGCAATGTTTTGTTCCGGCCGGACAGCGATGGAATCTTCAGGCGGCTTCCGCTGGTTTACAGCTTTTCCGGTTTATCGATTCCTTCGGTCCCGCTGGCTCTGGCCAGGTTTCTCGGACGGGAAAAGGAGCTTTCTGAAGTCCCGCTCGACGGCGATGGCCGGCTGATCATCCGGTATCACGGCCCGGCAGGGACATACACGAGCTATTCTCTCGCCGCCATCATCAACTCATGGGCCCGGCTTGAAGAGGGCCTCGAGCCTCAGGTTCGTCCAGAGGAATTTGCCGGGAAAATCGTCCTCGTCGGCGCGAGCGCGGCTGGCCTGTTAGACCTCCGGCCGACCCCTCTCAGCCCGGTTTATCCGGGCGTTGAGATTCAGGCGGCGGCTCTGGACAACATCCTCAGCCGTGATTTCATCCGCAGCCAGCCGCCGCTTCTTTTCGTCCTCCTTCTTTTTGTTTTTTCTCTGCTGACGGCCGTGGGAGCGTCGCTTGTCCGCAAGATCTGGCTTCAGGTCGTCTTCTTTATTATCTGCCTCGCTCTTCCGTTTGCCGCCGCATGGCTTGCCTTCGTTGCGGGCGTGTGGCTTGAATTTGTCGTTCCCGAGTTTGCTGTCATGAGCGGGTTTATCGCCGCTTCTCTCCTTAACTACGGAGTCGAGGGAAAGCAGCGCCGTTTTATCAAGGGAGTTTTCAGCCATTACCTGAGCCCTGAGGTCATCGATAGGATCATCGACAACCCGTCCCTCCTCCGGCTCGGCGGCGAGAGGCGGGAGGTCACGTCGTTTTTCTCGGATGTGGCCGGCTTCACGGCTATCTCAGAAGCCCTTTCGCCCGAAGAGATGGTCAATTTTCTCAACGAGTATCTCTCGGAGATGACCGAGATCATCCTCGAAAGCGGCGGGACTCTGGATAAATACGAGGGCGATGCCATCATCGCCTTCTGGAACGCGCCGCTCGACCAGCCCGACCATGCCCTGCGCGCCTGCCTGGTAGCGCTTCGCTGTCAGGCCCGGCTGGCTGAGCTCGGGCCCCGTTTCAGGGAAAAAGCGGGCAGGCGAGTCTCCATGCGCATCGGCCTCAACTCAGGGCCGGCAGTGGTTGGCAACATGGGCTCGAGCCGGCGCTTTGATTACACGGCCATGGGAGATACGGTCAACCTGGCCTCGCGGCTTGAGGGCGCTTGCAAGATCTACCGGGTTCCCGTCCTGGCCAGCGAAGAAACCTATCGCCAGGCCCAGGACGTTGTTCTGGCCCGCGAGGTGGACACCATCCGCGTCGTCGGCAAGGCCAGGCCGGTCAATGTCTACGAGATTGTCCGCGAAAAAGACAGGGCGTCGGCCGAAGAGGTTTCAAGACTCCAGCGTTTCGCTGAAGCCCGGGAAGCCTATAGGAGCCGGGCCTGGGACAAAGCCCTGCGGCTGTTTGGCCAGATTGAGGCCGACCCCCTGGCTGCGCTTTACCTCGCCCGCTTGAAGAGCCTCAGGGAAAACCCGCCGCCTGAAGATTGGGACGGGGTTTTTGTCCTGAAAGAAAAATAGAAGGAAAGACGGGAATGGACATCGAATTCTGGGGCGTTCGAGGCACGGCGCCCGTCTCAGGACGGGAATACCTGAAGCACGGCGGGAGAACACCCTGCGCGAGCGTTATCTCCTCAGCCGGCGAGGTCGTCATCATCGACGCCGGGACAGGGATCAGACGGTTGGGCGAAAGACTGATGGCCAGCCAGGCCGAAGCCGAGCTCCATCTCCACCTCCTTCTCACCCACTTCCATCTCGACCACCTTATCGGCCTTCCTTTTTTCTTGCCGCTTTATTCAGTTAGAGTCACCATAACGTTCCTCTCTCCTCTTTCTCCTCTGGAGACAGAAAAACATCTCAGCGGGCTCATGGGAGGAAGATATTTTCCCGTGGCCTTCAAAGAGACAGCCTCCGCCAAGGTCTTTAAGAAAATTGGCGAAGAGACCATGGCTATTGGAGGCCTCACGGTGCGCAGCTCGCCGCTTCATCACCCGCAGGGGAGCGTGGCTTACAGGATCGGGGAAGGCGAGAAAAGCTTGGTCATGGCCACCGACACAGAGCCGCCCGACGGCCAGACGGATGAGCGGCTAATCTCGTTTGCCAGCCAGGCGGGGGTTTTTGTCTACGATTCAACGTTCACACCAGACGAATACCTCCGCCGGCAGGGATGGGGTCACAGCACGTGGCTTGAAGGAACAAGGCTCGCCCGGCGAGCGAAAGTCGGGCGGCTCGTCCTTTCCCATCTCAACCCCGAACATTCTGACAGGCAGGTGGACGAGATGGTCAGGCAGGCCCGGCGGGAATTCCGGCGGACGTCAGCCGGCCGAGAAGGCCTGCGTTTGAGGATATGAAAGGATATAAAAAGATGAGGACCGAAAATGCGTAACCCGAGCGTTTCTCCTGGTTCTTTCTATCTTGAGCTTCTCGTCTTTTTCTTTGCTTCAGGAGTTGCCCTTTTCTTAAGCCTCTTGGCCCGCGGGGTTCTCGGCAGGTTGAAAAAGACAGGCGATGAGGCCATGACGAATTTCCTTTGTCGCGCGAGCCTTCCCGCTTTTTTCCTCATCGTCAGCCTGGCCCTGAAATTTCGCCTCCTTGAGACGATTTTCGCCCTGAGCCAAAGGTTTTACGATTATGTGGACGCGGCTGTCATCTTTTTTGCCGCCCTCTTCCTCATCACCCTTGCTGATGCCTGGATCTTCTACCGCTACCAGAAGAAGCGGCTTGCGTTCCCTCTGCCCAGGGTCCTGCACGGGTTTATCCTCTTTGTCCTCTACCTCATCGTCTTTTTTATCGTCCTCAGAGGCATTCTGGGCGTTAACATCACACCGCTGCTGGCGACGTCGGCTATTTTCACGGCCATCATCGGACTGGCTTTCCAGGGCGTGCTCAGCAACGTCCTGGCCGGAATCTCCCTTAACCTGACAAGGTCGTTCAGCCGAGGCGATTGGGTCAAGATTGGCCCCCATGAGGGCGAGGTCATGGAGATGAACTGGAGGGAAACCCTGATCCTTGATAGGCTTTCGAACGTCGTCGTCATCCCCAACAACGCCGTGGCCTCGGAGATGATCATCAATTTTTCGCATCCCGACACGACGACGGCGCTCGTCCTTCCGCTCAAGGTGAGCTATTCTGCAGCGCCGGCCGCTGTCCTCGAAGCGCTGCGCCAGGCGGCCCGGGAAGTCCCGGATGTTCTGGAGACGCCGGCTCCACAAGCCTACATCCTGAGCTATGATGAGGCAGGCATCTCCTATCTCCTCAAGTACTGGGTGACCGATTTCAGCCGAAAGCACACGATCACGGGGGATGTCGCCCGCCATATCTGGTACAAGTTCAGGAGGCTGAACGTTGAAATTCCAGTCGCTCTGGCTGAAAGGGTCAGGGATGTCGTCCAGGCTGTCAAGATAGAAGAAAAGGTGGCGGCCGAGGAGGAAGAGGCGGAGAGAGCCTTCGCCGACCTCCTCCATTCCAGCCTGCTCCGCTATCCGGAGGGCGAAAAGGCGGGCGAGCTCATCGTGTCCGAAGAGGACGTGCGGCAACTGGCGCGCCTGGCTCGCCGGAAGCGCTACACTAAGGGTGAGGTTCTCTTCCGGCAAGGAGAGAAAGGAGAAAACTGCTACATCGTGGCCAGGGGCACGGTCAAGGGAGAAATCGTTTATGAAGAGAAGGGCAAACGCTACGCTTCTGAATTCCGCGTCGGCCCGGGCGAGATTTTCGGAGAGATGAGTCTTTTCACCGGCCTATCGCGCACAGCCACAGGAACGGTCGAGGAAGACGCGGAGTTGCTCGAGGTAGGAGCCGATGATTTTGCCTTCTTGCTAACCCGAACCCCTGGCCTCGCCGAAGTTATCGCCGAGCTCGTGAGTGAGCGCAACCGCAAGAACCAGGACTTCCTGCGCAAGATCAAAGAGCTTTCTGCGAAAGACGTGGAGGAAAGCTGCGACAGGAAGTCCATCCTCGATCGCCTGAAGCGGCTGGTCCTCCGCTTCAAATAAATAAATTGGGGACAGCTCACCTATTTACCCTATTTTTTCATGTAAAATTAGGCAACCCAGTAAGCCTGGACTATTCACGAAATGAAAGGAAAAAATCCCCTCTCCCCATGTGGGAGAGGGTCGGGGTGAGGGGGATCATTCAAAGATTCCCCCTCCCCCCAGGGGAGGGGCCTGCTTTCTGGCATAATTTGTGAATAGGTCAGGTAAGCTGTCTCCAATTTTTTTCACTATTCTCGGTCTCAGAAGTCACAGAAACGGAATTTGAAAAACCCGCTGGTTTGGGGTATATTTTGCGGGAGCGCGGGCGCCCCTGTAGCTCAGCATGGACAGAGCAAGGGATTCCTAATCCCTGTGTCGCTGGTTCGAGTCCGGCCAGGGGCGCGCCCTCTTTTCTCGGAGGAGCGACGGATGAAAAAAGTTGTCAAAAAGCAGCTCAAGGAAGACGAATTCGTTAGCACGATGACCAGGGTCATCGAGTTCGTCAAACGGAGGACGCGGGAGATCATCGTCATCGCGGCCGCCTGCGTTTTCTTTATCCTCCTTTACGCAGGCCTGAGGTTTCTTCAGGCCCAGAACGTCAAAAAGGAAAGCGAACTCCTCAGCCGGATGTTAGAGCTAAGGTCTGAGCTCGGCCAGAACCCCGAGAAACTCACCGAGCTCAAGGAGATGGCAGGCCGGGGAAAGTTCGCTCGCGTCGCTTTTGTCCTCGAAGCCACCTATTGGATGGAGAAAGGAGAACTCGAAAAAGCAAAAGAAGCTCTGGCGGCGCTCAAGCCGGAGCCCCGGGACTTCATCTATTATCAGGCCCAGGACCTCCTCGGCCAGGTCAACCATCTCCAGAAGAACCACGACCTGGCTGTCGCCATCTACGAGAAGCTGGAAGCGGAAAAGCCGAAGGAGTACGGCCTCGACGTCATCCTCTTCCATAAGGCCGAGGCCATGGAAGGAAAAGGAGACAGAAAGGCTGCCCTGGCTCTCTACAAAGACATTCAGGAGAAATACCCGCAGTCCACGTACGGTTTTGATGCCGCTGAGAGAGCAAGAAAAATCGAGTCGGCCGCGTCGCCTTCCTTGTAAATCGAGGAAAAAAAGATATAATATGCTTTCATTTTAACCAGGAGGAGTGACATGGCTTACAAGATCACAGAAGAATGCATCAACTGCGGAGCCTGCGAACCCGAATGCCCAAACCAGGCCATCTCGGTAGGAGATGAAATTTATATCATCGACCCCGAGAAGTGCACGGAATGCGTGGGCCATTTCGATACCTCTCAGTGTGCCGCTGTCTGTCCTGTGGACTGCTGCGTCCCTGACCCCGATCACAAAGAAGGCCACGACGCGCTGATGGAGAAACACAAACGGCTGACCGGACAAACCTGAGCCGTTTATCAAAAAAAGTTTTTTTGGCAGATTGATGGATGAGGCGAGACGGCCGAAAAAGACCTGGCTGAACATCTTCTTGTTTGTCATCACGTGTTTATCGGCCTTCGTCGTCGGCCTGAGCTGGAGCGTTAACTACACGTTTTCCGAGGACCTGGCCCTGAATCCCCAGTTCCTTCCTCCGCCTCAGGTTTTCATCGACCCCCGCATCATCAGTCTCAGCCTGGTCTACGCCGTCGTGCTCATCGGCATTCTCCTCGGGCATGAGATGGGCCACTATCTCACCTGCCGGTACTACCGGATCGAGGCGACGCTGCCTTTTTTCATCCCCGCTCCCACGTTAATCGGCACTCTCGGTGCGTTTATCAAGATTCAGTCTCCGATCACCCGGAAGAAGCAGCTTTTTGACATCGGCATCTCTGGCCCGCTCGTCGGGTTCGTTCTCTCTCTGCCTGTTCTTGTCTATGGGTTGTCGCTATCTAAAGTCATTCCGTCCCTCCCGAGAGAAGACACGCTGGTTTTCGGCGAACCCCTCTTGCTCAAGTTCATCGGCGGCCTCCTCTTCAGGGATCTCCCCCCCAACAGCGACCTTTTCATCCACCCCGTCGGGTTCGCTGGCTGGGTCGGCATTTTAGTGACGGCTTTTAACCTCTTTCCGGTCGGTCAGTTAGACGGCGGCCATGTCGCCTATGCTCTCATCGGGCCGAAATCAAAGCCTCTGGCCAAGGTTTTTCTCGCCGGCTTCTTCATCATGGGAATTTTTTTCTGGGTCGGCTGGATTGTCTGGGCGTTGGCGATTCTCCTTTTGGGGCTGAAGCATCCGCGCGTCATCGATGAGACCGACGAGCTTTCACCGCGCCGCCGTGCGCTGGGCGCCGTCGTCATCGCCATCTTCATCCTGTCTTTTATTCCGGCGCCCATCAAGGGGTACAGCGCCATCGAGATGGTCAGACAATGGGGATTCTAACTTTTTCACAAAAACTGTGGAAAACCTGTGGAAAAAGCGGGGGATTTTCGAGTCCAAATTTTGCAGTTTCTTGCAGATATGACGTTTTGCACAAATTTTCGTCATCCTTTCAAAGGCTTTTTCCGTGCGCGTTTAGGTTATTGATTATAAATGAATTAGCGAAAAGATGAGCAATCCCTTCAGAGACGTCGAAATTTCCTTCCAGGCTCTCCGCCGGCAATTTCGTTCCAAAGAGATTTCACGACGGGAGTTCATCGACCGCCTGAAGAAGCTTCGCCTCCGAGACAGCGAGGGGCGGTTCTGGATGATCGGCGCCAAGACGGGCAAATGGTACTACTTTGACGGCCGCGCCTGGGTCAAGGCGGACCCCCCGGTTCAAGAGGCTAAAAAAGTGAAGTGCTACACCTGCGGCCTCGAAAACGACGCTGAAGCCGAGTTCTGCGACCGCTGCGGGGAGAGCCTCCGCGAGAAAGAAGCGTCCTGTCCGCGCTGCGGGGCTAAGCTTGAGAATCCCTTCCAGAAATGCCCCGCCTGCAGCCAGGAGCCGGAACCCGCCCCCATGCCATTTACTGAACAGGCGTTTTTCAAAAAGAGGGGCGAGGAGAACGCTGTCCTCCGCCGGCTCAACCCGTCGAGCTGCCTTTTTTTGAGCGGCGGCACCGGCCTTCTCGTAGGTGTCATCATCGGAGCCTTTTTCGGCGCGTCTGAATTCTTCTCTCGGTTCAGCCGGGGCCTGCCCGATTTCTTCGGAACGCTCCAGGGAACGCTGATGGGCGGGATTGTCTTTGCTGTCCTGGGCGGCTTTCTTGGGTTTTCTCTTTTGGGCCTTGTCGGCTATCTTGAAGCCCACGTTTTCAACGCCATTTCTTCGATCATCGGCGGAATCAGGATCACTCTGGATAAAAAGATAAACGAAAACAAGGCAGGAGAGAGCGAAGAAAAGTGACTCAAGAAGGACACGCGTCTTTTTTTAGCCAGGCCAGAGCATAGGCGATCTGGCCGACCGAGATCGACTCATCGTTGGGGGAATACCTGACCGGGCGGAGGACCGAAAACCCTTTCTCCGCAAGCAGAGCCGAAGCCGTCGCTAAAAGCCTTTTGTTCAGGAACACGCCGCCGACAAGAACGGCTGTCCTGAGGCCGAACTCCTCCTTTGCCTTAGTAGCGACGGCGGAGATAGCCCGGCCGAGAGTGTTGTGGAACCGCGAGGCAATCACGCCGACCGGGATCTTCCGGTCGAGGTCGTTCACGATTTCCCTGATCGTTGCGGCGAACGAAACCTGCCAAGGCGAGCTCTCTCGGTCGAGGCTGAACGTGTAAGCGGCACGTGTCGGGCTATCGGCCAGGGCTTCGAGCCGCATCGGCGCTTCCGCCTCGAATTCCACTTCAGCGGGCGCCACTCCGGTGATGAACGAGACAGCGTCGAAAAGCCGGCCGCAGCTTGAGGTCGGAGGCGAATTCAGGCCGGACTCTGCAAGCCTCAGGATAAGGCGGCGTTTTTCTCCCGGGATTCTTTCGAGCGCTTTGACCGGGGGGAGAGAGGCTCCGAACGCGTCCCTGAGGTAGGCGAGGGCCATGCGCCACGGCTGGCGGGCGGCTTGATCGCCGCCGGGAAGAGGGACCACCCGGAAATGAGCTATCCTCTTATACGACTCATAATCCGCTAATAGGAATTCGCCCCCCCAGGCCTGGCCGTCCTGGCCGTAGCCGTAGCCGTCGAGAGAGACGCCTAAAACTTTTTCCCGGCTGCAAACTCCGTGTTCAAGAAGAACAGCCAGGACATGAGCATAATGATGCTGGACCTGAAGAAACGGAAGTCCTGATTCC
Organism: Candidatus Aminicenantota bacterium; assembly: GCA_037444845.1. Taxonomy (GTDB): domain Bacteria; phylum Acidobacteriota; class Aminicenantia; order Aminicenantales; family UBA8522; genus JARYMI01. Next base: position 57,856 of record JBBILQ010000010.1, read on the forward strand.
TGGGCATAGCGGGTCGTGTGGAAATTGGGGTGGAGGTCGCAGACGATGAGCCCTGGCTTGATGTCAAAGAGCCGCTTGAGATGGTCGATCGTTTCCCTGAAATACCCGTAATTCTGGTATTCATCGAGGTCGCCTAAGAACTGGCTGGTGATGACATACCCGTTCTTGTAAAGCGAGATCGTGTCTTTGAGCTCGCCGCCGAGAGCCAGGATGTGCTCGGCGCTCTGAAGCTCAGCGGGGACGCGCTGGGGATAGGGGACATACCCGCGGGCGCGCCTGAGAAAGAGGGGTTGGCCGCCGACCACGTTGAGCACAGAATCGTCCGCACGGCTCTCAATGGGCCGGTTGTGAGTGAGGATGAAGTCGCAGAGCGGGGCGATGCCTTCTTTCTCGTCTTTGGCGATCGGCGCATCCTTCTTGTTCGAGCTCGTGGCCACGATGAGGCCGAGCCGTTGGAGCAGGAGATGATGAAGGGGAGTGTAAGGAAGCATGAACCCGATTTCATTGAGATGAGGAGCGATACCCGGAATGTCGCGCTTTTTCTTGAGAAGGACGATCGGCCGGCTGGCCGACGCAAGCTCGCGGCTTTCAGCCGGGCTGACGAACGCGTAACTCCTGATTGTGCCGACGTCCCGGGCCATGAGGGCGAGCGGCTTGGTCTGCCTTTGTTTGAGGCGGCGGAGCTTCTGAACCGCCTTCTCGTTGAGCGGGTCGCACACGAGGTGAAACCCGCCCAGCCCCTTGACGGCCAGAATTTTACCTTTGCTTATAAGTTCTGTGGCTGCGTCGATTCCGCCTTCGACCGTCTCTCCCGTGCGGGCGTCTTTGAGGGTGAGGCGCGGCCCGCAGACGGGACAGGCGATCGGCTGGGCGTGATACCTCCGGTCAAGCGGGTTCTTGTACTCGCGGCGGCAATCCGGGCACATGGAAAACCCGGCCATCGTGGTTTTGGCCCTGTCGTAAGGCAGCGACCTGACGATCGTGTAGCGCGGTCCGCAGTCTGTGCAGTTGGTGAAGGGATAGCGGAAACGCCGCTCCTCTGGATGCGTGATTTCCTCAAAGCAGCTCCGGCAAGTCGATATATCGGGCGAGATAAAAACAAAACTTTCGCCCTCGCGGGATTTCTTGATGCGGAAATCCCTGTATCCGCTGAAGCGAGCCGGCCGGGATTCGATTTTTTCGATCAGGGCGAGGGGCGGCTTGTCTGCTTCTAAGGAGTTTGTGAACCGGTTGAGGCGCGCCCGGTCGCTGGATTCGATGTGAATCTCGACGCCGTAGCCGATATTCTTAACCCAGCCGCGCAGCCCGTGCCTGTGGGCCAGCCTGAACACGAACGGCCTGAAGCCGACGCCCTGGACGACGCCGAAAACCGTGAGCCTGATGGCCCGGCCCGGGGATTTCGCTCCTTGTCTCTTCTTTCTGACTTTCCTCAAGTATTTCCTCACTTCGCTCAGGTTCATCCGTCACGCGGCATTCTATTATAAACGCAATTAGCCTGGACTATTCACGAAATGAAAGGAAAAAATCCCCTCTCCCCATGTGGGAGAGGGTCGGGGTGAGGGGGATCATTCAAAGATTCCCCCTCCCCTCTATCCCCTCCCGCCAGGGGAGGGGGCGTTTTATCGTATCATTTTGTGAATAGATCAGGTTAGTTATGTTACCTTGTCATGCGAGCGACCTTTGGGAGCGAAGCAGTCCGGCCCTTTGGGCCGTCCCGAGCATGGCGAGGGATCTCATCAAGTGCGAAATAGGCATGAGACCGCCACGCTGCGCTCGCGGCGACTGCGTCGGATTGCGGAGCCTGTTCCGAGCGAAGCGAGGAATCTCCGGGTTTGCTTCGGCTTCGCCTCGCAACCGCTTCGCTCCTCGCATGTATGAAAGCGCTGCTCATGTCAAGAGTGATTTTTTTCTCCTTTCTCGTGTTATAATGCGTTTGTATTAAATCATCGAGCTAATTTCCGGTCGCGGCGGCTGTAAAGG
>JBBILQ010000011.1:0-47239 GCA_037444845.1 Candidatus Aminicenantota bacterium
CCCACATGGGGAGAGGGGATTTTTTCCTTTCATTTCGTGAATAGTCCAGGCTAGTGCGGCATGAAAACATCAGGAGGCGTTCCGCATGGCAGTAGGGACAAAGGATGCGGGCAAATCCGCAACGAGGGTTGCCGCAGTCGAGGCGTCGTTGCGAGGATGAGCCGAAGCCGCGAGCGAAGCGCGGCGGGCAGCGACGCGGCACTCTGAGATCACCACGGCCCTTCGGGCCTCGTGATGACCTGCGGTCACCTCCTTAATAATGGGCCGGGGGAATCCATAGGCCTTCTCAAAACGGCTTTCATATTCTGCTAGAAACCGGTCGAAGTAATGGAACAACACCCGATAGAGGACGGTGCGCTCGGGATGTCGAGGGCGGTAAACTCCTGCCACAGCAGGAGCGATTCATCAAGAAACAGACCAGATCGCCCAGGGTTCGCTCTCTTCCCTTATATCCGCCTAGAAGAGGTAGGAGAGAGTCAACAGGAGTTGACGGCCATAAGGATGGTGAGGCAACCTGCGTTACCATGAACAGTGGATTGCCCCGCCGGGGCGTCTTTCCCGACTGGGCCAACGAATAACGTCAGGGCATCCTCTTGACCAAGAATTTCCAGAGGTACTCTTTGGGGACGCCCAAGAACTGTTCTCTCCAGAGGCGGTCGCACCCGGAACAGGTCTCAAGATCCTCGATATCGCCGTCCAGAATCTTCTTCCTCAACCTGATCATCTTGTCGTTATTCCAGATTTCAGCCAGGGAGGAGTCCTTCACGTTTCCAAGGATATAATAACCGAAGAAGTCCTGGGTGCAGGGCAGGACAGCGCCATCCCAGAAGATAATCAGAGCCTGCCATAAGAACGTGCAGGGAGAGTATTTTTTGCCTTTCCGTGGCCCGTTGATTTCGCCGGCCCAGTTGTGCATTTCTTTGACCTCTATCCGGTCAAGGGGAAGTCCCCGAAAATGCTCCAGGAACTTCTTTCTCTGCCGCCTGTCAGAGTCCTTATAAATGTCGGGAAAATTGATCAGCTCCAGGATCGCGTAGGGCTTTTTGGATTTTAGCTGTTTTTTGATTCGCAGGAACTCGACGATGTTGGCGAGCGTTTTGTCGAAATCGGCGTTCACGCGAATGCTTTCATAAGTTGCCCTGTCATAGCCGTCAAAGGAGAATGCAATCTGGTCCAGACCTGCCGAGATCAGGTCGGGAGATTTTTCCTGGTCAAGAAGGGTAGCGTTGGTGTGGAATTTGGTGGTTATTCCCGCCGCTCCAGCGTATTCAACCAGCTGCGGGAACTCAGGATGGAGAAGCCCTTCGCCCCGGTGGATGAGGTTGACATCGAAGACGAACCGGCTCGCCTCATCGATAATCTTACGGAAGAGGCCGAAGTCCATGAACCCTTTGTCCTCTTTTTTGAGGTCCTTGTTGGGGCACATGACGCAGCGGAGGTTGCAGATAGACGTTGCCTCCACCCAAAGCCGGACCGGAAGGTAAGGAAGCTCCGTCTTCTTCTGCTTGTAAGCTCGGTAAACCTGCCAGAGGCGCCGGTAATAATCAATTTTCTTAAAGGCCATCGCCTTTTCCGTTTTCTGAGCAGGGAATTTTATACCATTATCTTTTGATTCTGGCAACGGCGTCAAAGAGGTGAACGAACGTCTCGATCGGAACCTGTTCTGCTCTGACGCCAGGGTCGAGGCCCAGGCGATGGAAGGATTCAACAAGAAAAAGGGAAGGCACCCCAAGACTCTTGAGATTATTGAGAAGAGTCTTGCGCCGTTTGGCAAAAGCCATCCTGAGGAAGGCTTGAAAAGCCCGGCTATCCGTCAGGGGGAAAAGGGGTTTTTCTCTCCCCCGGAGTGAGATGAGTGCCGACTGGACCCGGGGAGGCGGAGAAAAAGACCCGGGAGCCACGATGAAGTGAAGGCAAACGTCGAAATGAATCTGGAAAAGGATGGATAGGGGAGCATATTTTTTCGACCCCGGCCCAGCGCTCACCCTCTCAGCCACTTCTTTCTGAAGAAGAAAGACGCAGGAGGAAAAGAGGTCTTTGGCTTCGAGCGCTTTAAAGAGAAGGGGAGAAGATATCGAATAGGGCAAGTTCCCGACCAGCTTGACTTTCCCTGCAACCGCCTTTTCGGTCTCGAGAAGCGAAAAAAAATCGATGCTCAACACATCCCTTTCGAGAATTTCGACATTTTCGTGTCTTTTTTCCCTGAGAAAAGGAACGAGCAATTTATCCTTCTCGATAGCGATGACTTTCTTGCAGCGGTCTGCCAGGGCGAAGGTCAGCGCGCCCTTTCCGGCGCCGATCTCGATAATGATTTCGTCCTTCTGGGGAGAGATGATGGTGACAATTTTGTTCAGGACGGCCCGGCTGGTTAGAAAATGCTGGCCGAGAGTCTTTGTTTTTCTCATCGACCTGAGCTCGGTCTTGGGCGGCCGTACATTTTTTTGAATTTCATGGCTATGACAAGGGTTTCCAGGAGTGTCAATAGGGTCAGCTTGGTCTTCCCTTTTTTCCGGTCAGCAAAGACAATCGGCACCTCGCCTATGGAAAAAGCGGCCAGGGAGGCCTTGTACAAGACTTCCAGCACCAGGGATGGCCCGACTGAGATCAGGTCATCCAGATCCACCTCTTCCAGGAGGCGGCGCCTGAAGCAGCGGAAACCTGAAGAGACATCCTTGACAGGAAGACGGAAATAGCGGCGGATGAAATTCCTGACGAGGAAAGTGATGAAGCGGCGGATAAAGCTTCGCTCTGCGTCTTGGCCGCCGGGGACGAACCGGGAACCGATGACAAGGTCGAATCGTCTGGCGTTTTCGAGAAGAAAAGGAATGAAGCGCGGCTGGTGGGAAAAATCGCCGTCCATTTCGATAACATAATCGGCGCCCAGGTTGAGGGCTTCCCTGAAACCGTCGATGCCCGCTGCACCCCGTCCTCGTCGTTTCAGGCGAATAAGCACCTTAACCCGGGGGTCTTCCTCGGCCAGGCGGCAAACGATGTCTCCCGTTCCATCCGGCGAATTATCATCGACGACGAGGACAGAAAGCCCCGATTCAAGCGGCAGGGCCAGGATTTCCCGGACCAGCTCCTCGATGTTTTCCCGTTCGTTATAGGTGGGTATGAGGACGACCAGCTTTTTTCTTGTCTCGGCCATAAGGGATCAGATGCTTTCTTGGATTGCCTTGAGAACCCGCTCCGGGGTGATGGCTTTCATGCATTTTCCGTCCGGGCAGGTTTGCCTGTAGCAGGGAGCGCAGTCTGCGCCGGCAAAGATTTTTATGCCGCGGCCGTAGAGGTCAATCTCCTCGGGACAGGTGGGGCCAAAAAGCGCGACGGCCTTCTTTTTCAGGGCGATAGCCAGATGCATCGCCAGGGTGTCCGAGGAGACGACGACGTCCATCATCGAGATAAACCCGGCAAATTCGAGGAGCGAATTTTTGCTGCCGGTGTTATAGATTTTAGCCCGGCTCCGGCGTTCAAGACGACAATTGAACTCTTTCTCTCGCGGGCCTCCTAAAAGAAAGGCCCGAGCTCCGAGTTTTCGGTTCAGGAGAGTAATGAGCTTCAGGAAATTTTCTTCCGGCCACCGTTTGGTCTCGAACTTAGTCCCCGCTCCTGTGTTGAGCCCGATTGCCAGCCTCCGCCGTCCAACCCGGTGCCGCCTAAAAAAACGCTCTGCCTTAGCTTTCGCTCTTTCAGGGAGAGAAAAAACATATTCGTCCCGGGCATAGGGGACTTCGGCCATTTCGTGGATGATTTCCTGGTAGGTCTTCTTGTTCTGGATGAACTTCAGATGGTCGTCCACGCCCAGCCGGTAGGCATAATGAGAAGCCTCGTTGAAGGTGAGCAGGTTCCCGTGCTCGTTCATCCCGAACCCGAATTTCCGGTCCGCCTCCACTCTTGTCGCCAGGGAGGTCAGCCCCGGCTCTTTATCCAGGGAGATCAACAGGTCAAATTTTTCGGTGAGCAAGGCGTGGACGCTCTCAAAGTCATAGGCCCGAATTCGGTTAAGATAGGCATTGCCGGCAAGAAGATCCAGGCTTTCTGCATCCGCAAGCCAGGTGATGTGGCTCTGCGGGTATTTCCTCTTCAGGGCGGGAAGAAGCGGCGTCGTGCGCAGGACATCTCCCTGGGCCCGGCACTTGATGATCAGAATCTTGGCGGAAAAGGCCGTGAAGTGGGGACATCCTTCGCAGAGGCGCCGGAAGGAACAGGGCTTGTCGCCGAGAAAGTGGATGCAATCAGGCCTAAGTGTCACCTTGCCTCATCTCCGTCAGGCCGGCCGATTCTTATTTATGCCACAAAGCGTCGAGCAATGACAAGGAGCAATCCCAAATTCAGGTGATTCCCGGCCTGTTTTGTGGTATAAATGAGCGGTGTCAGGAGTTGAGGAGCGTCGATGAACAAGGAATTCCGGGGCAGTACCCAGAAGGAACTTTTGGCCCCGGAGAAATCTCTTTTCACCAAGTATTCCACCCTTTTCCTGGGTGAGAAGAATATCTGGAAATTCCTGCGCTTTGAGGTTATCGTGCTGCTTTTTTCGTGGATTCCCGGCGCCCTCGGCCTGGCCCTCCGTAAAATCTTCTATCCCTGCCTTTTTCAAAAGGTCGGCCGGGGTGTTGTCTTGGGCCGGAACATCACCCTGCGGCATCCGCATAAGATTTCCTTGGGGAAGAACTGTTTCATCGACGATAACGCCGTCCTGGACGCGAAAGGCGAAAAGAATCAGGGTCTCCAGGTTGGCGAGAATGTCTACATCGGCCGGAACACAATCTTGAGCTGCAAGGAAGGGTCCATCTTTATAGATGCTTACTGCAACATCTCAGCCAACTGCAGCCTTCTTTCTGAGACGCAAATCAAGCTGGGCAAATTCTGCTTCCTGGCAGGCCATTGTTACCTGGTGGCCGGCGGAAATCACAGTTTCGACGATCCGTCCACGCCGATCATGTTTCAACCCTCGCTTACAAAAGGAGGGATCGTCATTGGGGAAGATGTCTGGCTGGGCGCTGGTGTCATCGTCCTCGACGGCGTCACGATCGGCCGGGGAAGCGTGGTCGGCGCTGGCGCTGTTGTGGCCAGGCCCCTGCCGGAGTTCTCCGTCGCCGTGGGGAGTCCTGCTCAAAAAATCAGAGACAGAAGAGAGAAAAAAGCAAGCCAGGAATCCTGAGCCCCTACTTGTCCTTTTCCCATTCGCTGATGACGACAGAAGCCGCCAGGTTGCCGATGACGTTTGTCGTCGTCCGGCACATGTCCAGAATCCTCTCCACACCCAGGATCAAGGCCAAGCCTTCGAGGGGAATGCCAATCTGTTTGAGGACCATGACGAGCATGACAATGCCGGCCGCAGGGACGCCTGCGGCGCCGACCGAGGCCAGCGTGGCCATGAGAACAATCGTCAGCTGGTCGCCGAGGCTCAGGGGAAGGCCGTATATCTGCGCGATGAACACGGCTGAGACTCCCTGGTAGAGCGCCGTTCCGTCCATGTTGATGGTGGAGCCAAGGGGCAGGACAAAGCTCGAAAATTTTCTCTCGATTCCCATGTTGTCGAGAGCATCCATGGACACCGGGAGAGTCGCGCTTGAGCTCGATGTGCTGAAGGCGAAGATCATCGGGCTCTTGATCCCCGTGTAAAAACGCCGGGGCCTCATTTTGCCCAGGAAGCCCACCGCCAGGCTGTTGACGCTGAAGGCGTAAAGGAGAAGTCCGCCGATAACGGCCAGGGAATATTTTAAAAGCGTCACAAGGATGTTCAGGCCGAACTGACCGACGACGCCGGCGATCAAGGCCAGGACCCCAAGGGGCGCCAGCTTCATGGCGACGTAGACGACCTCGATGATGGCGTCATTGACCGCATCAAGAAAGCGGAGCAGGGACTCTGACTTCTCCTTTTTGATCATCGTCAGGACTGTGCCGAAAAGAAGCGCCAGGAAGATGACCTGGAGCATGTTACCCTCAGCCAGAGCCTTGATCGGGTTTGACGGCACGATGTCGACAAGAAACTGGATTGTTGACGGCTTCTCCTTGAGCCTCTCCACCCCGACCTGGGCCTTGGATTCATAGCTCTTGTGAAGCTGCTCCTGGGTTTCTTTGTTCAGCCCGAGTCCGGGTTTGGTCAAATTGGCCACCAAAAGGCCGACGGTGATGGCGATAACCGTTGTCACCATGAAATAGGCCAGTGTTTTGGCTCCCATCCGGCCGACTTTTTTGATGTCCCCGACGCTGGCCGTTCCTAACATCAAGGAGATAAAAACAAGAGGAACGACAATCAGAGTGATGAGGCGAAGAAAAATTTTCCCGACGGGTTCTATCACGGCGGCCTTCTCGCCGAAGACGAGCCCAACGGCGACTCCAAGGAGCAGGCCGATCAGAATCTTCGTGTGAAGTTTCAGCTTCTTGGCTCGCATGCGCATGAGTTTGTTGCTCGAGCGAACGGCCACAGGCCCTGATAATGAATGAATATCCTATTCACTCCGCCGGCCAATGTCAATTTTTTCCACGCTCCTGCTGACTCTCTTGCCGGCGTTTCTTCAGACCCAGCCCTGCTCCCTGTACCAGCTCACGGCCAGCTTGATTCCCCGATGAAAATCGACCTCAGCGGAAAAGCCCAGTTCCTTGTGCGCCTTTCGAACGGAGAGAGGCCTGGAATGACTGAAGAAACTCAGCTTGGCCCGGTTGAGCGGCGGCTCTTTTCCAAAAGGAGAATAAAGTTTCTCGAAGAGATATGCAGCCATCGTGGCGGGAAAGAGGGGCAGGGAGACGGCTGGTCGTTTCTTGGCACAAGCTCCGGCTATAGCCGCGACGATCTCTCCGGCTGTCAGGATTTCTGTCCCGGCGAGATGATAGATTTCCCCCTTCTTCCCCGATCGGGCGGCCATCAGCAAGCCCCTGACAAGGTCATCGACATAGACGGGCGTCTGCCTGGCTTTTCCCCTCGGCATGGCGATTATCTTCTTCTTGTCGATAGACTTGATGAGTTTGAATGTCCGCCTGTCTCTCGGACCGTAGGCCCAGCCCGGCCGGACGACGACGATATCCATCCCGCGAGCCGCAGCTTGGAGCGCCATCTTTTCTGCTTCAAGCTTTGTCCGGTCGTAGACGCTCGCAGGCTTAGGGGGGTAGGATTCGTCGGCGATGTCTTCCGGCCTGACCGCTCCCAGGACGCCGGCCGAGCTCACATGGATGACCCGTGAGACAGGCCGCACGCGCGCCGCTTCAAGAACGGCTTCCGTCCCGTGGGCGTTTATCCTGAAAAATTCATCTCTGCTGATGGCCGTCGAGCCGAGCGCGGAGGCCAGGTGGAAAACGACATCGGTTCCCTTGAGGCCTTCGACGAGAACGGCGCGGTCGCAGATGTCGCCGCTCAGCGTCTCGATCCCGTCTTTCTGAAGAAGAGGGCGGCGGTGCGACAGGGCCCGGACCTGCCATCTGTCCCTGATCAGGGCGTCAATGAGATGACTGCCGATAAACCCAGAACCTCCGGTGACAAACGCGCGCATGGTTTCTGGCTCAGCCTCTCTCCTGGAGACGGGAACAGGCTTTTTCCAGGATCAGCGCCATTTTTTGCACATACGTTTGAAAGGTGAATTCTCTTTCAGCCCATTCTCTTGCGGCCTGAGCTCTGGCCATGGCTTCAGGGCTTTTCAAAGCGAATTCTATCCCTCTGGCCAGGCTCTGAGGGTCGGGGGCCACGAGGATAGCGTGCTCCTGGCTCAGGACCTGGGTGTGAGTCCAGAGGTCAGTGGCCACGATCGGCTTTCCCGACTTCAACCAGGAATAAATCTTGAGGGGCGTGTTTGTTCCGGAAAGGCGGGGGGAGACAAGCACATCAGCCAGGTCGATGTAAAAAGACACTTTCGAAGGGAGGACTTTGTCCAGGAAAATGACTTTCTCAGAAAGGCCAAGGCTTTCGGCCAATTTTTTCATCTCCAGGAGCGGCCTTCCGCTTCCCCCGACAAGGAGGAACCTAACTTCGGCCTCAACGAACCTGGCGGCCCGGAGAAGGAGAGGGATACCCTGGTAGGGCTCAAAATTTCCGGCGTAGAGGATAATTTTTTCTCCTCGCGGAGCGAAGGCGCGTTTTTTCTCGGCCGCTTCTTCTCGCGAATAGTCCGCGGCGGGAAAGTCGACAAAATTCTCGAGCAGGAAAGCTTTCCCTCCTTCCCCCAGCCGTTTGACGGTTTCTTTGAGGTCGTGGCAGATGACGACGACCGCCTGCGTATTCTTCAGGATGAAACTCTCGATCCTCCGAAACAGCGCCAGAACCAGCGGAGAGCGAGTAAATTCAAAATTCTCGAGCTGCTGGGGAAGGCTGGAGTGCATATCGTAGAGATGCGGCTTTCGCCAGATTCTGGCCAACATGACGCCTAACAAAGCGGCTTCTTCGTGTGAGAAAATGAGGTCATAAGGTCTCCTGGCCAGTTCACGAGCTGCCCAAACCAAAAGAAGCAGGTCGAGAGGAATTTTCATCAGAGATGGGCCGATTTTGACTTTTCGGGTGAGGAAAAGGTTGGGCGGTCGGACGATCTTCAGCCTCTTGTGATGAACATCCTGGCCGAGCGGATAGGTCACGAGCGTGACCGAGTGTCCCAGCTCTCCCAGGGCCATGATTCGAAAATAGACGCTGATCGGGGTTCCTCGAGGCTCGAAAAACGGCTCGGGAGCGAGCATCAGGATGTTCATCAATCTTCGGCGGAGGAGCTTGGTTTCGTTTCAGAATCGATGATTTGACGGACAAAATAGATGGTCTTTCCAGCGGACTCGTGATAGGCCCGGACCATCATCTCCGCCAGAAGTCCCAGCGTGATGAACTGGAATCCGATAACCATCAGCAGAACGCCCAACAGAAGGATGGGCCGGTTGGCCAAGCTTATGTTCAACACTAGCCTCTGGTAAGATAGCCAGAAAGAGATGACAAACCCGAGGAAGCCGCTCACTAACCCGAGGAGGCCGAAGACCTGGAGAGGGCGCGTGGAGTAGCTCAAGAGAAACTTGACCGTCAGCATGTCCAAGATGACCCTGCTGATGCGGAAGAAGCTGTATTTCGACTTCCCGTGCTGGCGAGGCCGATGGCTCACCTTCACTTCAGCGATGGCGACCCCCATGTGGCTGGCGATCGCCGGGATGAAGCGATGGAGCTCGCCGTAGAGTTTAATGTTTTTAATCACGTCTTTCCGGAAAGCCTTCAACGTGCAGCCGTAGTCATGAAGCCGGACTCCGGTCAGCCGGGAAATCAGCCAGTTGGCGATGACCGAGGGAAGGCGGCGGGAGAAGAACCTGTCTTTTCTGCTTTTTCGCCAGCCGCTGACAATGTCGTATCCCGCTTCGACTTTATCGATGAGGAGTGGAATATCTCTGGGGTCGTTTTGCAAGTCCGCATCCAGGTTGATGATGACGTCTCCCCTGGCATAATCGAAGCCCGCCGCAAGCGCCGCCGTCTGCCCGAAATTCTTCCTCAGCTGGATGATCCTGACCGTTGCCTTCCTTTGCTGGAGAGATTGGAGAACCCGCCAGGACTCATCCGTGCTCCCGTCATCGATGAAAAGCACTTCGAAGCTCCGGCCGAGTTTATCCAGGACGGCTATTAGCTCATCGAACAGGCCCGGCAAGTTCTTGGCTTCGTTGAATACAGGGATGATGATAGATAAGCTGAGCTTCTCGGGCTTTTCCATCCCGGCAAATATATCATAAAGGGGTCGCGCCATCAACACGAAGCGGCTTCACAAAAGGGCCTTACGGTAGGGTCAGGAGGCGGGGTCAATGGAGAGCCCCGACGGCATCGATGCCGATCTTGTACTCCTCAGAATGCAACCGCCAGGGGACGACGCCATAGTCGGGGTTGTCATAATACTTAAAGACAATCCTGATTTTCCTTATCCTTTTGACGTTTCCGAGGTCGAATTTCTCGGGGCTGCTGATACCGGCCCCTCGGCCTATCGCTTCCCAGTCGCCCTGATCTCCCATGACCAGAACGCCGAAGCTCATCGTGTCGGGCCAGATCCCCTCTTGTGAGCCGGACCTTATGGCATAAACAACGATATCATCTCCCGGCCCGTTTTCAGCGCTGAACTCAAGGTCGAGGAAGCCGTTCATGGATATTTCGGCGACGCTTCCATCCGGGAAACCAAGGGCGGCCTCCGGATTCGCCGCTAAGTAGGTTTCCGGCAGCACTCTTGAAGCAAAGGAGAGGCCTTGATAGACAGGGCCCTCTCTGCCCGGTTCTTCTTGTCCTGTCATAGATTCTTCTTCTGTCTCGGCAGTGACAGCCGGCTCCCCGGGTTCCGCTCCTTTTTCCTCAGTCGCCTCGGGCTGGATCACAGACACGGCCGGCTTCTTTGCCATCGACTTCAGGTCTGCGTTTGTGACCACGCGAACATTCTTCCCTTTGAGCTTTTCCTGCCTCTCCTTTTCCTGATTGGACAGCTCGACAAGGCTCTGCGAAATGAGGAATACCGCGCAAAGCAAGGAGACGAAAACAACGCTCAGCGCTTTTTTCATTTTCCAGCCCATTTATTATTTGCATTATACCTGATTCAAGCAAAAATTCAAATTCTGGCGAGCCCCCGATTTCGTTGACAACGCCGGGGACTTTTCGATAGAATTGGGACGCTTTCATGACCGAAAGAAAGATTCTGATTGTCGACTACGATAACACAAGTCTGGAGTCTTTGACCGAGCTGTTCGAAAGCCATAAATTCCAGGTTATCACCGCCGTCGACGGCCTTACCGCTTACGAAAAGTACAAAGAGGAAAAGCCGGACGCGGTCATCCTCGAAGCCATCCTCCCGAAGATCCACGGTTTTGACCTGACCAAGAGAATCTTTGAGGAAACCCACGGCCGGGTTCCTGTTGTCATCGTCACTGGTTTGTACCGCGGGCCTCAATACAGGCTGGAGGCTCTGTCCAGCTTTGGAGCATCTGATTATTTTGAGAAGCCTGTGGACAAAGAGAAGCTTGTCCGTTCGGTGGTGAATCTGCTCAACGAGGAAGAAGAGTTGGAAGAAGATTTGCCTGATTCCGCTTCTATCATCAAGAGCCTCTCACGGAGGCTGAGCCCCGTGGGGCCAACCTCCGGGGACGATTAACCTCGCCGATGACAAACCTGTGGACGCGCTGCAACAGTTGCCAGAAAATTCTGTACAAACAGGACATCCTGGATAATCAGCACGTCTGTCCAGCCTGCGATTTCCATTTCAGGCTGTCGGCCCTGGAGCGCCTGAGCATGCTCTTTGACGACGGGAAATACACACGGTTGGATGAAGGAATCCTCCCGGTTGATGCTCTCCGTTTTGAAGATTCGCGAAAGTATTCCCAGCGGCTGGAGGAAAATCAGAAAAAGACTGAGCTCGACGACGCTGTCGTCAACGCCAGGGGGAAAATCGGCGGGATAGAGGCGATCGTTTCTGCCATGGAGTTTGCCTTTTTGGGCGGGAGCATGGGCTCTGTGGTGGGCGAAAAAGTCACTCGCGCCATCGAGAGGGCCTGCGTCGAGAGGTTGCCCGTGCTCATCATTTCCTGCTCGGGCGGAGCCAGGATGCAGGAAGGAGCATTGTCTCTCATGCAGTTGATGAAAACAAGCGCTGCCCTTGCCCGACTGGGTCAGGAGCGGCTTCCGTTTATTTCGATCCTGACAGACCCAACTACCGGAGGCGTGACAGCGAGCTATGCGATGTTAGGGGACCTGAATATCGCCGAGCCCAACGCCCTCATCGGGTTCGCCGGGCCAAGGGTCATCGAACAGACGATCAAGGAAAAGCTGCCCAAAGGCTTTCAGCAGTCTGAATTCCTGCTCAAACACGGGATGCTGGACGATGTCGTCAACAGGAAGAACCTGCGGGCGTACATCATCAAGGCTCTAAGACTTCTCCTGAACAGATACTGATGAACTATAGGCAGTGCCTGGAGTACCTCCAGCAGATACTCGCCAGCGGCGTCAAGTTCGGCCTCGAAAACGTCCGAACCGTGCTCGAAGCTTTAGGACAGCCGCACCGGAAATATCCATCCATTTTGGTCGCGGGCACAAACGGCAAGGGCTCTATCTGCGCCATGCTGGCAAGCGTCCTTTCCAATCATGGATTTCGCGTTGGCCTTTACACGTCTCCTCATCTGATCAGGGTTGAAGAAAGGATTAAGGTTGGTGATGACCCGATCCCGACGCAGGCTTTCTGCCGGCAGCTGACTTTCCTCAGGGCCGCGGTCGATGGGCTTGTTGCTGAAGGGAAGCTCGAATCAACGCCCACCTATTTCGAGATGCTGACCTGCCTGGCCTTTCTCTATTTCGAGAGACGGAAAGTGGACATGGCGGTCCTCGAAGTGGGGATGGGCGGCAGGCTCGACGCGACGAACGTCGTCACTCCTCTGGTTTCGGTCATCTCCTCAATATCCAGGGACCACGAGGAATTTTTGGGACGAACCCAGGGCCAGATCGCTTTCGAAAAAGCCGGAATCATCAAACCCGGCGTTCCGGTCGTCTGCGGAGTCTCAAAGGGAAGGGCATACGAGGTGATCAGAAAAAAGGCCAAGGAACTGAAGGCTCCGTTGCTCGGAGTCTTTGATGAGGAGGCTGGTTTTCAAGCAAGAAGGATGTCGAGAAGATACAGGTTCACCTATCGTTTGGGTGACCAGAATTTCGTCTACACACCTTCTCTCGCGGGCGAGCATCAGGGCAGGAATGCCGCCGTGGCTATAGCAGTCGCTTCGGTGCTCAACCAAACCTGGAAGCGCCTAGCGAAAAACAAGATAATTCAGGGGATTCGCCGGACTCGATGGCCAGGCCGGCTCGAAGTCGTCCGCCACCGGCCCGTTGTCATCCTTGACGGCGCTCATAATGAAGAAGGCGCAAGAGCCCTCCGGGAATACGTCAGAGATTTTCTCCCCCGGCCGTTGACTCTTGTCTTTGGGATCATGAGGGATAAGAGAATCAAGAAAGTGGCCCGGTTGCTTTTTCCTCTTGCTGAAGTCATCTTCCTGACGAGCTTCCCGTACAGGAGAGCGGCCTCTCCGGAGGAGATCGGAGCTGAGACAAGGGGCATTGGGCGGGAGCCCACCCTTGAACCGGATACCCGAAAGGCCCTCCAGAGAGCCGTCGAGCTGACTCCCCGGAGCGGCGCTGTCCTCGTTACGGGCTCGCTTTTTCTGGTCGGGGAGGCCAAACGGTTCTTCCCTGAATGGCCCTGACAGCCGGCTCGCATGCACGCGACTTGCTTTTTTGGGGTGAACATGGTAAATTTTGCCCTGATTTTTGACTTTTTTATAACACGCCATGCTTTCTTTGGACGCCAACGTCATCGTCGTCTTCATCATCGTCTGGGTCCTTGTTTTTGTCCTGTCAAAACTCTTTTTCAACCGGGTTCGCCGGGTTAGAGACGAACGAGAAAAAGGCATCAGAGCTGATAAGCGAGCCTACGAAAAGGCCATTGAGTCCTACCAGAAGAATCTTGCGGAAATTGAAAAATCAGTAAAACAGGCCAGGGCAGCAGCCGATGCAGCGAGGGAATCTCTGGCGGCTGAGGCTCTCCAGGAGAAAAACCGGATGATTTCTGAGATCAGCGCCGAATGCAAGGGAAAAGTCGAGCAAGCCCGGGCTGACCTCGACCGGGCGGTCGAGGAGCTCAAAGCCAAGCTGGAAAGAGAAGCCTCCGGTCTGGCGGAACGTATCGAGAAGAAGCTGCTAAGTTGATGCCGAAAAAAGCGTCCATCTTTGTTCTCCTGCTTGTCCTGTCTCTTCCCCTGGCGGCGGGCGCGGCGTCGACAGAGGAAGGACATGGTTCAGCCTTCCTTGACTTTTTGGGCAAGGCTGCAAATTTCTTGCTCCTTTTTGGAGCCCTGGCCTTTTTTCTTGCCAAGCCGGCCAGGGCTTTCTTAAGAGAGATTATCCTGTCTATCGAAAAAACGATCATAGAGACAGAACGGGCCAGAAAATCGGCGGAGGAAAGCCTCGAAGCGGCGAAAAAGCGATTGGCCGAGCTGGGCGATGAAATCGAGCGGATTAAGAAGGGCGGGGAGGCGGCGGGACAAGCGGAAAAAAACCGGATTTTGACCCAGGCCCGACAGGAAGCCGAGAGAATAAGATCCTTCGCCGGGCAAGAGATCACGAGACACAGCCAGCTTGCCCGCCGAAGGCTGAGGAAACACGCTGCCGAGCTGGCCGTGTCTCTCGCCAGGTCGAGAATTGAAAAGGGGATGACCGACGAGCTTCATTTTCGTCTTATTGAGAAGTCGATCCAAGGGATGGAGAAGCTTTATGAAGACTCTCGTTCTCGTTAAAAGATACGCTTTAGGTTTAGTTAACGCCCTCAAGGACGATAGCGAGTTCAGCCTAATCAACCAGGAGCTCGGTGAATTCTGGACTTTTTTTCAGTCCCATAAAGAGCTGTCTGACCTTCTGGCCGGCCCGTTCATCCCGGCCAGCAAGAAAAGCCTTATCATCAAGAATGTTATTGAAGCCTGCTCGTTTGCGGAAAAGACGTCGCGCTTCCTCATTTTGCTCGTGGAGAAAAGCCGGTTGAATCTCCTGCCCGAGATTCTCCGGGTCCTGCCTCTTTTATGGCATGAAAAGAAAGGCGTTTCCACCTTCGAAGTCAATTCGGTTGTGTACTTGACCGAGAGCCAGAAGAGGAGGCTCCAGAAAGAGCTCGAACGCCTGGAGAGAAGGCCGGTGTATCTTCAGTATAGACTCGACCCTGACCTTGTGGCCGGGGTTTCTCTGAGAAAGGGCAACGTCGTCTACGACGCTTCCATAAGGGGCCATTTGGACAAGCTCAAAGAAAAAATTGGCGAAGGGTAGCGAGAACAATGGAAATAAAAGCAGACGAAATCACCAGAATCATTCAGCAGCAAATTGAAGGCTACCAGATAGAAGTTGACATCAAAGAAATCGGAACGGTCACCTCTGTGGGGGACGGAATTGCCCGCATCTACGGCCTCGACCGGGTGATGTACAATGAATTGTTGGAGTTTCCCCGCGATGTCTTCGGGCTGGCGCTCAACCTTGAGGAAGAAAGCGTGGGGGTTGTCCTCTTAGGAGAAAGCCACCTCGTTAAGGAAGGGGACCTGGTCAAGCGGACGCACCGGATCATGCAGGTTCCCTCCGGGCCTGCCCTTATCGGCCGCGTCGTCAACCCCCTCGGCATTCCCCTGGATGGGAAGGGGCCGGTTGACACCGATGAGTTCATGGTCGTCGAGCGTTTGGCGCCAGGAGTTGTCGACCGGCTTCCCGTGAGGGAGCCCCTCCAGACGGGAATCAAAGCCATCGACGCCATGATCCCGATCGGCCGCGGCCAGAGGGAGCTCATCATCGGCGACCGCCAGACGGGGAAGACGGCCATCGCCATCGACACCATCATCAACCAGAAAGATGGGGACGTCGTCTGTGTTTACGTGGCCATCGGGCAGAAAAACTCCACCATCGCTTATATCATCAAGACCCTCGAGGATTACGGAGCGATGGACTACACGGTCGTCGTGGCGGCCTCGGCCAGCGATCCGAGCTCGCTTCAATATCTGGCACCTTATAGCGGCTGTGCCATCGGCGAGTATTTCAGGGATCGAGGCCGGCATGCCCTCCTGATCTACGACGACCTGTCCAAGCACGCGGCCGCCTACCGGGAGATTTCCCTCCTCCTGCGCCGGCCCCCTGGACGGGAAGCCTACCCCGGCGATGTTTTTTACCTCCATTCCAGGCTCTTAGAGAGAGCCGCCAAGCTCAACGACGAGTTCGGCGGCGGAAGCCTGACTGCCCTGCCGATTATCGAAACACAGGCCGGAGACGTGTCTGGATACATCCCCACCAACGTCATCTCGATTACTGACGGACAGATTTATTTGGAGCAGGAGCTGTTCAACGCAGGCATCAGGCCGGCTATCAACGTCGGCATTTCTGTTTCTCGCGTGGGCGGGAATGCCCAGGTTAAGGCCATGAAGCAGGTGGCGGGAAAACTGAGGCTTGACCTGGCCCAGTACCGGGAGCTCGTGACATTCGCCCAGTTTGGCACAGAACTGGATAAAGCCAGCCAGGCTCAGCTCGACCGGGGAGAAAGGCTGACCGAGATCCTCAAGCAGAACCAGTATGTGCCCCTTCCCGTGGAAAAACAGATCCTGATCATTTATGCCGGAAACAGGGGATTTCTTGATCAGTTTCCGGTAAGGAGTATCAAAGACTACGAAATAAAGCTCTACGAATTCATGAACAACGAGCACCCAGACTTGCTCAAGAAGATCGCTGAGAAGAGAGCCATCGACGGCGATCTGGACAGCGATATCGCTTCCGCCCTGAAAGATTTCAACCTCCGTTTCAAGAAAGACGAAAAGTAAGATGCCCGCCCTCATCGACCTCAGGCGACGCATTAAAAGCGTTAAGAATACCCAGCAGATTACTCAGGCCATGAAGACGGTTTCAACGGCCAAATTCAAGAAGTCACATCGCTCGGTCGTTGAGGGCAGGTCGCACTGGCATAACCTGCCCGGGTTAATGAAAAGAGTTTCAGCCTGGGCCGGCCGGCAGGCCTCCCCTTTGCTCGACCGCCGGGAAGAACATAAAGTTGACGTCATGGCCATCGCTTCTGACAAAGGGCTCTGCGGCGCCTTCAATTCCAACCTCCTGGCCAGAGCCGCGGCCTTTCTCGGGGAAAAATCAGCGGGTGCTGAAATCGGGCTGATTTTGATCGGGAAAAAAGCCGTTCATTTCTTCAAAAAACAGCCCTATCCCATCCTCTTGGCCCATGCAGACAAGGTTGAAAAACTCGCTCTAAAAGACTTAAGAGAGATTGCTCGCTTTTCGATGAGACGATACACGTTTGCCCGGACGGACGCTGTCTACGTGATCTACAATGAATTCAAGTCAATCCTTGCGCCGAAGATAACGGTCGCACAGCTTTTGCCTGTGGCCTTGCCGGAGGGAGAAGAGTCAGCGCCGGCCTGGCCCCCTGACTGGATGCCAGACTCAGCCCGTCTTCTTCAGTCGCTCCTGCCCCTTTACATGGAGGCACAGGTCGTTCACTGTTTTTTCGAGTCCCTGGCCGCAGAACAGGCAGCCAGGATGATGGCCATGGAAAACGCGACCAAGAACGCCGAGGATCTCATCTCGGACTTGGTCCTCATCCTGAACAAGATCAGGCAGGCATCGATCACCAAAGAGCTGCTGGAGATTATGACGGCGGTGGAAGCTCTGGCCAAATAACTGAGCTTGGAGAAAATCGTGACAGACGAAAAGGAAAAAAGAAGGATCGGAAAAATCGTCCAGGTTATCGGGCCCGTTGTGGACGTCGAGTTCAAGGAGATGGAGCTGCCTGAGATCTACAATGCCATCAGGGTCACGAGCGAGGGGTTTGAAACGCCAACCCCCGTCAACATCGTCGTCGAGGCAGAACAGCATATCGGCGAGGACAAAGTCCGGTGCGTCTCCATGCATCCGACCGATGGCCTGGCCCGCGGCATGAAAGCGATCGACCTGGAGGGCCCGATTGAGGTGCCGGTGGGGGAAGAGACTCTCGGCCGGTTGATGAACGTCATCGGCGAACCGGCTGACCACCTGGGACCCATTAACGCCAAGAAGAAGTATCCCATCCATCGTTTGCCTCCGCCCCTGGAAGAACAGAGCACGACGCTCGAAATGTTCGAGACCGGGATTAAGGTCATCGACCTGATCCAGCCGTTCCTGAAGGGCGGGAAGATCGGGCTTTTCGGGGGGGCCGGCGTGGGCAAGACGGTTATCATCATGGAGCTCATCCACAACGTTGCCATGAAGCATGGAGGCTATTCTGTTTTTGCTGGCGTAGGGGAGAGGACAAGAGAGGGCAACGACCTCTGGCTGGAGATGAAAGGGTCGGGTGTCATCAGCAAGACCGCCCTCATCTACGGACAGATGACAGAACCGCCCGGAGCCAGGCTCAGAGTCGGGCTGGCCGCTCTTTCTGTGGCCGAGTATTTTCGGGATGAGATGAACCAGGATATCCTTCTCTTCATCGACAACATTTTCCGGTTCGTCCAGGCTGGCTCCGAGGTTTCCGCCCTGCTCGGCCGCATGCCTTCTGCCGTTGGCTATCAGCCTAACCTGGCCACAGAGCTGGGAGAATTGGAGGAGAGGATTACCTCCACCAAGAAAGGGTCAATCACTTCTGTCCAGGCGATCTACGTCCCGGCCGACGATTTCACAGACCCGGCGCCGGCGACAACGTTTTCCCACCTTGACGCCTCGACCAACCTCTCCCGGGCGTTGACGGAGATGGGCATCTATCCAGCCGTGGACCCGCTGACCTCCTATTCAAGGATCCTCGACCCGCGGGTAATCGGGGACGAGCATTACATGGTGGCGCGCCGGGTAAAAGAAATCCTGCAGCGGTACAAGGACCTCCAGGATATCATCGCCATCTTAGGGATCGAGGAGCTTTCCGACGAAGATAAATTGACCGTTGCCAGAGCAAGGAAAATCCAGCGCTTTCTCTCCCAGCCCTTCCGCGTGGCCGAAGAGTTCACCGGTCGGCCGGGAAAGTATGTCACGGTCGAGGAGACAGTCCGGGGTTTCAAGGAAATTGTCGAGGGGATGCACGACGATAAGCCGGAGCAGGCGTTTTACATGGCCGGAGCTATTGACGAGGTGGTCAAGCGGGCCGAGGAGCTGCAGGCTGCATGAGCGAGAATCTTCCCGCCTCTCTCCATCTTAAAGTCATCACTCCGCGCAAGCTCCTTGTCGATGCTCACGTCGAGGCCGTGACTCTCCCCAGCTTGGAGGGCTATCTGGGGATCCTGCCGGGCCACCGGCCGCTTTTCACGGCCCTGGGCAAGGGGAACCTGGCTTATCATCTGGACAGGAAGGAAGAAAAGATTCCCGTCTGCGGAGGTTATGCCGAGGTTCAGCCGGGGAGCGTCCTTGTCTTTACCGAATTGAGCCAAGATGAAGACAGCTCATCACCTCTTGGGTGAGGACGAAACACTCGATTCCTTCTACCACGGCCGCATCCTCATCATCCAGAAGAGAAGAGGCTACCGCTTCTCCGTGGA
Source organism: Candidatus Aminicenantota bacterium (assembly GCA_037444845.1). Classification (GTDB taxonomy): domain Bacteria; phylum Acidobacteriota; class Aminicenantia; order Aminicenantales; family UBA8522; genus JARYMI01. Next base: position 18,988 of record JBBILQ010000011.1, read on the forward strand.
TGCACCTCTCCTGGCCGATTTTGTCCAGACCAAAGAAACAGACGTCCTTCTGGAGATAGGAGCGGGAAGCGGGGTCATCTCTCTTCTTCTCAGCCTCAAACCTTTCCGGCGCATCGTCTGTTTGGAAGTTCAAAAGGGACTGGCCGGGCTGGCCAGGCGGAACATCGAACTCAACGGACTCGAAGACAAGATCACGGTCGTCGAGCGCGACCTGCGAAAATGCTGCCTTAGGACTAAGTTTGACGTCATCTTTTCCAACCCTCCGTATATCAAGAAAAAAGCGGGCGTCACGAGCGCCTCCGCAGAGAAAGCCATCGCCAAGCACGAGATTAAGGGCGATATTTTTGATATAATGCACTTTACGGGAAAGTCCTTAAAGAGAGAGGGCTTGGCTTATTTCATCTATCCTGCCCGACGGAAGGAGGATTTTGACCGGGCCTTGGAAACGAACGGGCTGAGAATAAAGACTCTTCGCTGGGTCCATACGAAACGCGGAAGCGCTGCCCACTGGTTTTTAGCCCAATGCGACTTCTCGTCACCGTCGGCGAAAACCCGACCTGCCCTTTTCCTTTACGATGAGAAGGGGAGATACACCAGCGAAATGAAAAAAATATTCGCGGGAGAAAGCCATGGCGAGATTTTTTCATAACCTCAAGGAGCTCTATAAGTTCCGAATCTTGATTCAAAACCTGGTCGTGCGCGAGCTTAAAGCTCGCTACCGGGGCACTGTTTTGGGGTTTCTCTGGTCTTTCTTTAATCCCCTCCTGTTGATGATCGTTTACACGGTCGTCTTCGGGTTTATCATCCGGCCGCGCGACCCGGCGTTTGACCAGTCCCCCTGGCTCTATGCCCTGTTTCTTTTTTGCGGCATCCTTCCATGGGTGTGGTTCTCCTCCTCCTCCCTCGAGTCGGCGAATGTGCTCATAACCCACGGCAACCTGATCAAGAAGATCCTTTTCCCGGCTGAAATTCTTCCCGTCGTGACGGTGACGAGCAATTTTGTGCATTTTAGCTTCGGCCTGCCGATTCTTCTCCTTTTCATTCTCATTTTCGGCAAGGGCTACACGGCCTATGTTTTCCTCCTTCCCCTGGTCATTCTCGTCCAGTACGTGTTCACCCTCGGGTTCAGCCTTCTCATCGCGTCGCTGACCGTCCATTTCAGGGACATCAAAGACATCCTGAGCAACTTGCTGACCTTCTGGTTTTTCGCCACGCCGATCGTCTATCCGATGAGTTTTGAGACGATCCAGGGCTCCTCCCTCCTCCGGACCCTTCTCAACGTGAACCCGATGACTCACATCATGCAGGGATACCAGAATTGCCTCTTTTTCGGCAGCATGCTTCGCTGGAAAAGGCTCGGTGTCACTTTCCTCGTTGCCCTCATCCTCTTTTTCATCGGTGCCATGGTTTTTAATAGGCTCCGGGATTCTTTCCCCGAGGAGGTCTGAATGAACGCCATCGAAGTTGATCGCGTCTCCCGCATCTACCAGAAATATTCCGCCCGGCACCGTTTTCAGACTTTTAAGAGCGCCCTGGTCAAAGGGGATCTTTTCAGAGCCCTCAAGCCGGATGAACTCGTCACGGCTCTTGAAGATGTCAGCCTGAACGTCGAGAAGGGGCAGACTTTTGGGGTCATCGGAGAGAACGGTTCGGGAAAGAGCACTTTGCTCAAGGTCATCGCTGGAATTGCCAAGCCGACCAGAGGAAGAGTGCGGACAGAAGGAAAAGTTTCTGCCCTGATCGAGCTCGGGGCCGGGTTTCACCCTGAGATTTCAGGCCGGGAGAATATTTACATCAACGGGATCATGCTCGGGCTTTCGAAAAGGGAAATCAACGCCAAGTTCGACGAGATCGTCGCCTTTGCCGAGCTTGAAGATTTTATCGATGCTCCGGTCAAGACCTATTCTTCCGGCATGTACATGAGGCTGGGTTTTGCCATCGCCATCAACGTCAACCCCGATATCTTGCTGATCGACGAAGTCCTGGCTGTCGGAGATGCTTCCTTCGTCCCCAAGTGCCTGGACCGGATCGATGATTTCCGGCGGCGCGAGAAGACCATCCTTTTTGTCAGCCACGACCTCAACACGGTGGCCAAGATATGCGATGACGTGGCCTGGCTCAAGGGCGGACGTGTTCAGGCCGTCGGCGATCCCAAGCGAATCGTCGATGCCTATCTTCAGGATGTCGCCGAGAAACAAGAAAAAGACTTCGAGAAGCGCCGCCAGGAACCGGCCAGAATCCAGGTAGAAGACAAGGACAGGCGTGAAAACCGCTGGGGGAAAAGAGAGATTGAGATCAACCGAGTCAGCATGAAGAGCCTGGAGGGAAAGGAAAAGAGCGTTTTTTCTCCTGATGAAGGAATGGTTATCGAGATGGACATCGCCGCTCCCTCTCGCCAGCAGGATTTCGTCTTCGGCATCGGCCTCTTCAACTCGCAGGGGATTTCCTGCTACGGGACGAACACGAACCTCGAAGATTATGAACCCATCAGCATTGAAGGAGAAGGAAAGGTCGTTTGCCGGATCGAGCGGCTGGGCCTCGTCAACGGCACGTACTACCTCGACGTGGCGGCTCATAAAAGAGACGGTTATCCCTACGATTATCACCGCAACCTCTACTCTTTTCTGGTGTCCTCGAGCTTGAGAGACGAGGGGATTGCCCGGCTGCCCCACGGCTGGGAGTTCTCAGAAAATATCAAGATTTCCCCGCCGAAAAAAGGGCAGGCGGGAAGGCCGCTGCTTTGAGCGAAGTCATGGAGACAAAAAACTCAACAGAGAAGAAGAGACGGAAAATTTATCGCGCCAGGACGCTTGTCAAGATTCGCCAAGAACTCAGGAGGAAAGGCAAGAAGGTCGTTTTCACCAACGGTTGTTTTGATATCCTCCACCCCGGTCACGTCCGGCTTTTCCGGGAGGCTAAGAAATGCGGGGATGTGCTTATCGTCGCTCTCAACGACGACGCCTCGGTGAGGAGGATTAAAGGGCCTTCCCGGCCGATCTTCCCCCTTGCCGAGAGGTGGGAAATTCTCGAGGCCATCGGGGACATCGATTTCCTGACTTCTTTTTCCGAAGACACGCCACAAAAAATTATCGCCACGCTCCTCCCGGATATCCTGGTGAAAGGCGGCGACTGGAGGCCTGAAGAAATCGTGGGGAAAGAAGAAGTCGAAGCAGCGGGCGGGAAGGTCGTCACCCTGCCCTACGTTAAGGGCCACTCGAGTTCCTCTATCATCAAGAAAATCAAATTTGGTGGACGCCTTACGTAATACACAAAATTATTACACCACACCAGAAATTAACGACGTTTTCATTTATCTCAATTTATCTCAAGATCAAATAGAATTTGGTGAGTGGGAAGTGAATTGCGTATGCTGTCCTCCCTGAGGACGACTTGGGGAAGACGACGAGCAGTTTTACATCGTACTCAGGATGCCCGCAGGCATCCGCTTCTGCATTGAGCGACGCGAGGGACCATGAAGCGCGTCATGTCTCGCCCTGACTCAGCCTTCTCTCTTCTCTCCCTTCGGTCGAGAAACCGTGCCCGCGCAGTCTTCGACGGGCTTTCTCACTCAACACCCTCGCCTCTTCCCCCAGGGGCTTCAGGGCAGTCTCCTGCGCCCATCGCAAAGATCACATGTTCAGAAATGCTTGAGGCGAGAGAAGACGAAAGTTTAGCGGCGGAGCCGTCTCTTGTGGCTTTCTACCCATGTCTGGCTGACCCAGGCCCAAAGCTTTTTGTGGAAATCCGCACTCGGAGGGTGGGCTTCAAGAAAAGACCTCAGGTTGACTGGCTCCTTGTCCTGCGGAGTGAACCTGAGCGGGGCTTCGGCTGTGTAAAGGTCAGGGTATTCGGGATGGAACTGGACGCCTAACACGTTCGGGTAGCGCGCGTGTTCGATGGCTTCAGCCACTTTGCCGTCGAAAGAGCTCGCGATGACGCGAAGGTTCTTACCCAGTTTTTTGACCTCCTGGTGGTGCTCAGAAATCACCACAGGTGTGTCATTGGAGCTAAACCCCAGGACAGAGCAAAATTTGCCTTCAGCCTCAAGCTTGATGGGATGAATCGTGTAAGAATAGAAGCTTTCCTGGGGAGCTAAAAGAGGAAATGGGTTGTAGTGCCAAAATTCCTTCCCCATCTCGATGACATCCTCGATCTTATTGGCGCCGTAAATTTCCGACCAGATGTCCTGGGTCAGCGTCCCGCCGCTCCCGACATTGAGGCTCTGACTTCCCAGGCAAATGCCCAGGACCGGAAATTCAGGCTGTCGGTCGAGAAGAGGACGAAATGTCTCATCCTGATAGCCTCCCAGAAGATGAAAGATAAACGATAACTCCAGGAAATGGCGGTAAGGGTCGGAGATCTTCGTGAGCAGGTTCGTTTTTTCCTGATAGAGCCGGGGCGGAATATCGGGACCGCCGAAAAAAATGAGGCCATCGGTTTCGTTGAAGATCCGCTCGAATTCCGTAGAGCAGGGATTTCTTCTGAAAAGCGTGTCCTCGGATAAAGGCCCGAATATCGCGTGGAAAGAAAACCAATCCAGGTTGTTCTCTGCAACCAACTCCCTCGCTTTGCTGTAGTCACTGATCTGACCCTCATGATAGACGCCCAACACTGATAGCTGGGGGATGTTGATGAGTCCTTTTTCCCGGAGAGTGAGAAGGGCTTTGATGCTGCCCGCCGAGGGATGGAGAATCGCGATCGTGATGGTGTCGTTCTTATCCGGCAGTTCCCCCGCGAAGGCGCTCTTCTGGGTCCGCAGGGCGTCCGACCATACAAGCAGGAGAGCAACCAGAAGAAGAATTTTTCCTGACCTGGGATTATTCACTTAATCCTCACTTCCCAAAAATTTGCCGGGTTTTGGCAATTAAGTCTTTTTCCTTTTCTTCAATTTCTTTTCCACTTGACACCTCCCCCTGGATGTCCGTCTATCTTGCCAGACGGAGCATAACGATGATCAGCAAACAGATGATCAACGTTGCCGGAGAAGCGACATAGCGGAATGCCTTTGTTCGGACCAGAGCTTCGTGCTCAATTGCCTTGTTGAGGAGCTTTTCTCCGGCCCAAAAACCCCCGGGAACTGTAAGAAGGGACAAGCCGATAGCCAGGGGAGCGTAATAGAGGGAGAGCGCGGAGCTAGTGCCGGGGAAAACGCAGGCAGGGTTGCCCGTTGCATACTTGACCAGCGGGAACAAATTAACGGCCAGGAGAGCAGCCAGACCTCCCAGGGCAGCCTGGCCGGCCCTTCTCTGGGAAAATGAGGTTTTCATGACGGCGATAATCACGAAGAAAGCGAGGACTTCGGTCCAGAAGGCGAAAATCGGGTTGGCCACAGCGCCGTGCCGGAAGGGTAAAGACAGCAACACGGCATCAAACATCTTCATCAGAGATACCACAGCAACGACAAGAATTAGAGCGATAACTCGCCTTGTTAAAACCCAGGCTGTCGATATAAAAAAAAAGGCTGCAGCGGTCATGATTGAGCCGGATACGAATGAGGCGCACGTGCGCAGGCCGGCGCCAAGAGCAGCTTCTGCAAAACCCCAAACCGCCCCTACCATCAGAATATGGGGAAAATGATTCACCGCTTGTTTTGTTGGCATGCTCACCTCCTTATCGTTCATGGATGGCCTTCAGGTTTCGTGTCAAGATTATAACGAGCCCACCCTGGTTTGACAAGAAGTGGGGACGGTCCTCCCGGAGAACCCTCCCTTTTTTGACATCAGGACGGTTGCGACTCTAAAATGGAGATAATCATGTCAGTGGGACGCGGCGCCATCAGGGTTCATTTTTATTCCGGCTATAAAGGTGATGAGACGCCGCGCTCTGTCTCAATTGGCAACCGGGAATACCAAGTCGACGAGATTCTCTGGAGGAGCAAAGTCCTCGACAAAGCTTCGGGCAGGGAACTCGAGACCTTTGCCTGCCGAATCGCCGGAAAGACAGTGATCATCAAGCAGGATGAGTCTGGAGGGTGGGTAATCCTGCCCCCGGGCATACTCTCCTCTTTGCCCGAATAACATTCACCTTTCTTGCCCGTTGGAAGCAAATCTGTGAACACGGCAGTCGGGATTTGAGCATTGAGGAGCGACTTCGAAGGTTTAGCCTTTCGGAGGCGGTTTTCGAGAGAAGCCGGCCTGGCGGCCGCGAGGACTGTCTGAGCACGCTTGGAATCTGGTGAGAAGCTTTATCTGGTCAGGAGCAATCTGAGAGGAGATGAACAGACGTGCGAGTTCCGCAGCGCCGAGAAAAGCGCTTCTGAAACGGCGTCAAAAACCTGAGTGGAGCGACGAGATGCTCAGATCCCGACGAATCCGTCTCGTGATCACGGAAAAAAGGACGCTTACTTGCCCGTTCGCAAAATGGACGAATTTTCAAGAATCCACGTATAATACATACTAGCCATCATGAGTTTAGATTTTCTCGATGGAACCGCTGAATTCAAGCGGCTTCTTCTGGAAATTAATGAAGGCAGAAGACCCCTCCGGATCACCGGGCTGATTGAACCGGCCAAGCCCTATTTCCTGGCCTGCCTTGCTCAGAATATCGGCCGGCCGATCGTCATCATCCTGCCTCATTCACGGCCGCTTCATCGTCTTGAAGATCAATGCCGCTTCTTTTTTTCACAATTCTCTTTATCCATCGGCATTGAAACATTGTTCCCGTTGGCCGAAAATCCTTACCACGAGGTCTATCCATCTTTAGATGCCGTGGCCTCGCGGATGAAGGTATTCCGCCGGCTGATGCGGGCTCCGAGAGCCCCTTTTTTTCTGATCACCAACCTTTTTGGCCTGCTCAAGCCGTTCCCCTCTCCCGGCGATTTAAAGGGTTCATTCCAGGAGCTCGAAGAAGGGTCGAGCTTTGAGCGGGACAGGTTTCTTGAGCTTCTTTGCGAGTATGGCTATGTCAGGGAAGACATCATCGCATCCCCGGGCGAATTTGCCTGGCGAGGCGCAGTTGTCGACGTTTTTTCTCCCTGGTCAAAGAACCCCTATCGCCTCGAGTTCAGCGGCGACACCGTGGCCTCGCTACGGGAATTCGATGCCTCGACCCAGCGGTCAGTAGCCAGAGTTTCCCGTATTCTTGTGCCCTCGTTGCGCGAATTCCCGGGGTCGGAAGATTTTGTGGACGGATGGGAAAAGCTCGCTTTGAAAGGAGGAGGCTTTTCTGGCCAAGAACTGAGAGATAAAATCGAGGCACTCAAACGGGGAGAATTTTTTCCCGGTTTCACTTTTCTCTCTCTCCTTGACGCCGAACGGTTTGTGCCGTTTACTCATTACCTCGGTGGCGCTCTTTACATCGTTGATGAACCTGACCAGGTTGAAAAGGAATGGGGCGAAGCCGCTGAGGAGCTTGGCCGCCAATACGCTGAGCTCAAGGAAAGCAAGGCCTTCTGTCTTTCGCCGCATGAAATTTTTTCCTCTGATGCATGGGAAGAAGTGAAGCAGAGGGCTGTTTTTCTGGAGAGTTTTGCCTCACCTCAAGAAGGAAGGCTCTTCTCTTTCCCGTTTCAGTCTGTTCCCCGGTTTGAGAACCGCATCCCGTTTTTCCTCAAATATCTACGGAAAATGCAAAGGAACAGGGAGTACACCGCTGTGTATCTTTCCAACTCTGCGGTGAGAGAAAAGCTCGCCGGCCTCCTCTCTCAGAGTCGGATCAGATCTCGTCTTGAATCAAATTCATTGGCCTCAGCGAAACCTGGAGAAGTTCTGCTCCTCCTCGGGCATCTGGAGAAAGGCTTCGGTTATCCGGCGGAGAGAATATCCTATTTGGCGGAAAGAGATATTTTCACCGAAGAGAAAGTCATCATCAGCCGGACGCCTCGCCGGCCTTTTTTCTCCCAGTTCCAGGATCTTAAAGAGAATGACTATGTGGTCCATACGGATTATGGAATAGGCATTTTTAGGGGTCTGGCAGAGATTGAAGTAGATAGCCGCAGCAGGGAGTTTATGGAGATCGTCTACCAGGACGAAGACAAGCTCTACGTTCCGGTGGAAGATATGAACCTGGTCCAGAAGGTCTCAAGGGTTGGCGCGACTATGCCGATCCTCGATAAACTGGGAAGCGCCTCTTGGCTGAGGACGAAAGAGCGGACGACGAAAGCTGTCCAGAAGATGGCTAAAGAGCTTCTGGAACTGTACGCCAGAAGAAAAGCCCTCAAGGGGTTTGCCTTCGGCCCGGCCGGCGCCTGGGAATCCGAATTTGACGGAACGTTTGAATACGAGGAGACAGAAGACCAGATGAGGGCGATTACGGAAATCAAGCAGGATATGGAATCTGACGCGCCGATGGACCGTCTTGTCTGCGGGGATGTCGGCTACGGTAAGACCGAAGTGGCGATGAGGGCCGCTTTCAAGGCCGTCATGGACGGCAAGCAGGTGGCCGTTCTCTGCCCGACGACGGTCTTGGCCAGCCAGCACTTGAAGAGTTTCCGGAACAGGATGGTGCTCTTCCCTGTTTGCGTTGAAGCCCTGACCAGGCTGCAATCGCCAAGCCAGCAGAAAAGGGTTGTCGATGATTTGAAAAAAGGGCTTGTCGATGTGGTCATCGGGACACACAGGCTGTTGTCCAGGGACGTTGAGTTCCGTGACCTGGGGCTCTTGATTATCGACGAGGAGCAAAGGTTCGGGGTAAATCATAAAGAAAAGATTAAGCACTTCAAGGCGAACATCGATGTCTTGACCTTGACGGCCACGCCGATTCCACGGACGCTCAACCTTTCCCTGTCAGGGCTCAGGGATATCAGCCTGATCGAGACTCCTCCCAAAGACCGGCTGGCCATCCATACCGTCGTCGCTCCTTTCGATAGAAACCTCATCGCCGCGGCAATCAAAAAGGAGTTGGCTCGCCAGGGGCAAGTCTATTACATCCACAACAAGATCGAGGACATCGAGGATACGGCCGGCATGGTGGAAAAGCTTGTCCCTGAAGCCAAGGTCGTCTTCATTCATGGCCGGATGTCGGGAGCGGCTATCGAAAAAAGGATGATCGATTTTATCAAGGGCAAACACAATGTTCTGATCTCGACCACGATTATCGAAAACGGCATTGATATCCCTCTTGTCAACACCTTGGTCGTCGACCGGGCCGACCAATTTGGGCTTTCCCAGCTCTACCAACTCCGGGGGCGAGTGGGCCGCTCGTCGCGCCAGGCTTTTGCTTACTTCCTCGTTCCTCCATTCTTTGAGCTGAATCGCCTGGCCAGGGAGAGGTTGAAAGCCCTCAAAGAGTTTAGCGAGCTGGGGTCAGGTTTTCGGCTGGCGGCCAAAGATTTGGAAATCAGAGGAGCGGGAAACCTGCTGGGAGCTCAGCAACATGGCTACATGGAGGCTGTCGGGTTTGATTACTTCATGGAGCTTCTTGACCAGGTGATCAAGGAGCTGAGAGGAGAAAAGACCGAAGAGGTCAAGACCGAAATCAATTTGCGGACGGACATCCGGGTACCTGAAGAGTATCTCCCCCAGATCAACCTGAGGCTGAACCTCTATAAACGCGTTTCATCCATCCAGGCTCTTGAAGAAATTAGCCAGATCAGAGAGGAAATCCACGACAGGTTCGGCCCGCTGCCGCCCAACGTCGAAAATCTTCTTCGCTACGGGGCCGTCAAGTTTTTTGCCCAGAAAAAAAGAATAAAATCCATCGACCGAATCGGCCGCAGGCTTGTCCTTAAGTTTTATCCTTCTTTTTCGATCGAGCCGGACCGGTTGACCCGTCTCATGAGAAAGTTCGACGGCTCTCTAACCCCCCAGGGCGTTTTGACATTGCATCTTTTCCAGGAGACTGAAGGAGGAATGATGGATGAAACGGTCTTTATCTTGAAGGAGTTATAGGGGTTGGACTATAATGGGCTGACACTGAACGCATGAAGATTAGCCGGACGCGACTGAATGGACAGAGCTGTCTCCTTGGAGTTCTGGCGGCGCTCATTCTCCTTGGCTCAAGTTGCGGGCAGAAAAAATCTCCCGAGTCAAAAGAACAACAGGTTTCAGGGGAGAAAAAAACAGGAGACCTGATCATCCTCAAGGTTGGAGGGCAATCTTATCACGAGTCAGATTTTCAAAAATATGTGCGCAACATTTTTGGCGACGGCACCGACAAATTAGAGGCGGCGACGTTGAGTTACCTTTTCGATGAATTTTTTGTGTCCAGGCTTCTGTTGCGGGCTGCTGTCGATCGAGGGATCACTGTTTCCCCGGCGGAGAAAAACGAATACCTGGCCAGACTCGAGCGGGAAGAAGAAGCAGGGGAAATGCCCAGGCCTCTGTGGGAACCCGATTCAGGAGAAATATCAGATAAAATCATGATCGAGAAATACCTTCTTCCGCTTGTCCAGGACGTCAGGGTAGAAGACGTCGAAGTCCAGCGTTACTACGAACTCCACAAGAGCGAGTTTTTTCTCCCCGATCGGGTCCAGGCAAGTCAGATTCTTCTCCCCACCGAAGCTGAAGCCATAGACATCTGGGAGAAGGTGAAGTCGGCTTCGGAAGAGGATTTCAGGAGGGCAGCTCGGGCGCATTCTATCGGGTCAGAATCGTCTAACGGGGGAATAATGGGCGTTTTCCAGCGGGGTCAGCTTCCCCTGGAAATGGAGACGGTGGTCTTTTCGCTCAGGGAAGGCGAGGTAAGCCCTGTGATTGAGTCTTCTTATGGTTTTCATCTTTTTCGGCTTGACAGGAAGTTAGAGCCAGAGTGGATTTCTCTTGAAGAGGCTTCGGCCTCGATCCGGCGCAAGCTCCTGGACCTGAAGATCAAACAGGCTGTTTCCCAGCACATTCAGAGCCTGGAAGAACGACTGGAATGGCAGGTTTTTCCTGAGAATTTGCCTTTTCCTTATCAGAGGATTGAAGAATGATAAGCACAAAAAGCTCAGCGATTTTTCTGGTCATCTTCATTAGCTTGTTCGGGAGCGGCGCCAGCGAAATCGTCGAAGAGATCATCGCTATCGTGAACGATGACATCATCACGTTTTCTCAATACAAGGAATATCATGATTCGCTGTATCAAATGCTCAGGGCTCAACTTCAGGGAGAAGAGTTTGAGAAGCAATACTCAAGGATGAAGGGGGAAATCCTGGACAGCATGATCACCGACCTCCTCCTTCTCCAGTTGGCCAAGGAGAAACGGCTCAATGTGACAGAGCAGGTGCGGGCAACTATTGAGCAAATCAAGAAAGAGAACCACATTGAGTCGGATGAACAACTGCGCCGGGAGCTCAACCGCCAGGGAATGGACTACGAGCAATGGCTGAAGCAGCTTGAAGAAAACTTCCTGCGGCAGGCCCTTGTCTTTACTGAGGTTGACCGGAGCATCGTCATTGAAGATTCGCAGTCTGTGAACTACTACAAGTCCCATTCAGAGGAATTTGTGGAGCCGGAAGAATACAAGCTCCGTGCCATCTACCTCTCTTCTGACGAGAGAGGCAAGGAAGAACTTCAAACTCTGATGAAGGAGATCGAGAACAAAACTAAAGCCGGGGACGATTTCGGAGCGTTGGCGGGTCAATACTCCGACGGGCCCATCAGAGAAAGCCAGGGCGACCTGGGAACATTGAAGAAGGGAGAACTTGACGCAACGCTACAGGCGGCTATCGCGAGCTTGAAGCCAGGCGAAACAGCGGCCTGGGTTCAGGCCAAGGCCGGATGGTATCTGCTTAAACTTGAGGGGAAAAAAGACAGCCGCCTCAAATCATTTGAAGAAGTCAAGCAAGAGATCGAAGAGAAAATTTTCTCAGAGATGCGAACCCAGAAGCTGAAAGAGTTTCTCAAAGAAATCAAAAAAAAGAGTTATATCAAAATCCTCAAAGCGAACCCGCTTAACCTGTGAGGCTCAGAGGATAAAGACCGCAGCCGCCAGGGCCGTCGTCCAGAGCCCTTTCTTTCCCTTGGTGGTCTGGGTGATGCTCCGGGTTCTGACAATCAAGCCTGTCGCTATTTTGTAGACTTTTTCTTTTTTTTCATCGCTCCAGATCTGGCTGATGTCGAAATTTTCGCCCAGGGTTGTGGCCAACATGTACGCAGCCAACTGTTCAGCGTAATGGCCGGCTTCCTTCTCATTCTGGCCGAAGCTATGGTGCTCGGAGAGGTAGCCGTAATGGATGGGATTGTTCGGGATGGCCAGGCCTATTGACGCAGAGATAAGACGATGAGCCTCGTTGGTTGAGTTTTCGCTCATAACCAGGAAGACAATTTGGCCTGGCTGGAGAGATTTCAGGCCTTCTTCTTTGGGAATGAGCTTGCAAGAGGGCGGAAAAATGCTCGACGTTTTGACCAGGTTGAACGGTGCGATGCCCGCGTCCCGGAGCGCTTGCTCAAAGCTGGCCAGTTTTTCCTTGTGCTGGCCTCTTCCCTTTGTGATAAAAAGGCGAGAGGGGATGGTTTTGCTCATGAGGTGCCTTTCTTCTGAAAGGATTTATCGATCTTCCTTTTTTTCCACGCCCACAGGCTCAGGCTCTTTGAAGTCTATCGTGCGGGAAATTTCGTACTCCCCGAGGATAATGTGCGGAGAGCCCTTCGACTGGATAAAAAGTCTGCAGATGACGATCCTCCACTGGGGGTTGTCTTTGAAAGAAGCCAAGGTTTTCCCCTCAACACCGAAGTTGCTTTTCAGGGTAATGACATGGCTTTTTTCGCCTGGCATGATGGGGTCTTTGCGGATGGCGGCGAGGAAATTATCGCCGAGGTTCTCCAACTCGTCTTTGAACTTGAAAATTGCGTTAAAATTCAGGTAGTTGAGTGGCTTGTCTGAAACGTTCTTGACCCGAAAGGAAAAGGACGGGACGAGGATGAGTTTCGGAGGCCAGGGGTGATAGGCTTTGGCCACCCATTTGGTCTCGACGTCCTCGATCACGACAGAATTCTTGATTTCGTCGGGCGCGATAGATTTGCAGGAGGGGCCGAAGCACAGGATCAGGGCCGTTGCCGGAAGAACAAACAGGGAGTTTGTTGTTTTCATTTCTGATCTCCTTTTTTTTCTACTATAATAGATGACGCCAAATTATTCAATTCCAGTTGTCACCAGACGATCCGGGATGCAAAAACGGGCTCGACGTCGTATGTCCTAAACAGGTGAATATTTTCTTTGAGGGCGCGGAGAGTTTCAGGAAAGGGATGACCGATGCCGACGCCTTTTCCGGTTTCTTGAGAGAGTTTGAGCAGTTCAACGAGCTTTCGCGCGGAAAAATCCACGCCCACTGTGGAATCCAGAAAAACGTTGCGGTAGGCCGAACGGAGGCCCATTTGCTTGGCAAGCTCATAAGCAATGGAGTTGGCCGTTGTCCGGCTGTCCACGAAAAAGAGATTTCGCTCGGCCAGCACGCCCAAGATCGTCCTCATGATCGGCTCGTTCTGGGTGATTTTCGAACCCATATGATTATTGACGCCTTTAATGAAGGGGACTCGTCCTAAGAAATCTTCCGTTAGAATGCTGACATCTTCGTTCGACATGCCCGAATGAATGATGCCAAAGGCGCCGTCATTCCCTTCTTGATAGTTGATTGATTCGCAGGGAAGATGAAGCATGACTTCCAGGCCTCTTTCGTTGGCTTTTTTAGCCGTTTCTCGGGCGAGAGGGCTCAAGGGCAGGATGGAAACTGTGATGGGGATATTCAGGTCGCAAATTTCTTGAAGGGCTTCCAGGCTGAACCCCATGTCGTCAATCACGATAGCTGCCCTGTTCCTGGCCAGAGGAGGCGGGCCAACCATTTCTTCCGGAACGGGACGCTGACAGCTAAAAAGGAGGGAAAGTTTTTCTTGTTTTTTTCCCCTGATTATCCACGTGAATGTGATCTCTTCGCGATCTCCTTTTTCTTCTTTGCGCACGGTTGCATCGTGTTTGGAAAGCCGATTTTCCAGGTCAGTCGCTAGGCTGGCGTACAAATCGAGGGGAAGGATGATGCGAAACTCGTCAGCTCCCGATCTGTCTTTGGAAAGCTGTGCGGCCGTCCGGGGAAGGCCGTGTTTCTCAAGAGAGTTGAGGATAACCTCGGCCAGCAGGGGCTGAGGTTCGGCCGCTTCTTCTTTGGGAGAAATCCAAGAAAAGAATAACGAGCGTTCTCCTTTTTCCAAAGCCAGATAGTCCAGGCCCAGGCTTGAAAGAATAGCCAGGACGATGAAGGCGAGATAAAGATGGCCGGTTCGACCTGATGTCATAGATCAAGGCGCAGAAATAAGGCTTTGGGTCTTTTTGATATAAGAAGCAGAGCTCAGGTCTTTGGCGTCGACGTGAATATCGGGTTCAACTCCTTGCCCCCATAGCTTGACTCCGGAGTCAAGACAGAAGATGGCGGAAGTGAGGAGAACGGAAGTGCCATCCTTGAGCATAAGAAATTCGTTCTCAGCGGCTAAGCCGAGAGTGGGCAAACCAACGATTTTGGCCCTATTGTTTTTCTTGAGAACCGCGGCAACGGCTTCGGCCGGTCCTAAGGTTGCCTGGCTGACCCAGACCACTAACGGGATGGCTGGGAGGGCGGGTTCCTCAAGGGAAGAAAAGACCTCTCTTTTTCCCCCTTTCTTCTCAAGGTAGCCGATTGACTCGGCTTTCAGGAAAAGGTTGACGAGCTGACGGGCTTCTTCGAAACTGCCTTCCTGACAGGTGCGCATATCCAGCACCAACGGTTTCTTCTTCTTATCGAGAGTCGGAATGACTTTTGTTCTTAGGATCGTCAGACAGGGAGGAGCCAGCCTGGATATCCTGATGATGCCGCTGGTCCCCCTGAGGGGGGAATATGGTAACGGCTCTGCCAGAAGAGATGTTCTCTCAACCTTCACTTCAAAAGTCTTGTCTTCCCGGAGCATTTTGAGTTCCACTGGTTCTTCCCCTTTGCCCCTGACAGAGAGGTTCACTTCGGCCAGGCTCATGGGAGGAGTGGACAGCCCGTTGATTTCGGTGATGGCGTCTCCCAACATCAGTTCCGCCTTTTCAGCCGGGGAGCCTTCGACAAGCCCGACCACGACGGGGAAAGCGCCGTATTTCTTGAACAAAATTAAGCCTGGCTCTTTATACAAGCCTTGCTTTTGTTCCAAGTAACGCGCTGTGTTCTCTTTGTCGAGGTAGCCAGAACAACTGTCCAGAGAATTGACCAGCCCCTTGAAAGAGCCTTCGATGGCCTTGAGGGGGGCCAATTCTTCGATGTAGTCGTTGCGGATGTGCCGCAAGACAGTTTCCAGCAGGTAGAGATTCTTGGGGGGAGAAGAGAGAGCAGAAATTCCCCTGATCGAGCTTTTTTCGGCCAGAAACAGCAAGGGGGCGAGGAGAATCACGCCGATGAAAAAAACTTTCTTCTTTTTCACAAAATGGACTTTCGCAATTAACTATTAATTTTATCATCTTCTCTTGAGCCATTGCAAGGGATCGAGCGGTTTTGTCTTGAACCGGATCTCGAGATAGAGGGAGACGCCTTTGAGCGACCCGGTATCCCCGACGATGGCGATGGCCTGCCCCTCTCTGACAAGGTCGCCCTTGTTGACCAGAAATTCGGCACAGCGGCCGTAGAGCGAGTAATAATTCATCCCATGGTCGATGATCAGCAGATTCCCGTAACCCTGGAAGTATTCCGCAAACACGACCTTTCCGGGGTGGATGGAGCTGACAACAGAGCTTCCTTTCTGGGGAGAAATCTCTATTCCGTTGTTCATCGTGATCGTGTTGAACTGCTGGTGCCGCTCCAGACCGAACCGGGTGATGATTTTGCCGGAAATCGGCCAGGACAGCTTGCCCTTTTTCTCGTAGAAAGGGACGAACTTGAAGGGAAGAATGATTTCCTGGGCGGCTAACTTTTTCATTAAAGACTGGAGCTGCTCGGCTCTCTCATTCTGTTCCTTAAGGGCCTGCTCATAGTTTTTCTTGTTTATCTGAATCTTCCGGATGAGCTCCCTGCCTTCGGCCTCCTGAGCTTCTAGCTCCCGCTTCTTCTGATCTGTGTCCCGGACAAGCTGGCCAATTTCTTCTTTCTTTGCTTCCTGAGAAAGCTCAGCGTGTTTCAGGGCGGACATCGTCTTGAGGTAATCGCTGATGATCGTCTGCTGATGGCTCGCCAGAAGGCTGAGATGTTTGCTTTCGGCAAAGAGAGCGCTTATGTTTTCTGTCTCGAGCAGGAACTGGAGGAAATTGAATTTTCCGTATTTATAAAGGGCCACCAGGGTTTGTTCCATCCCCTGCTGTTCTCGGTCGAGTTTCTTCTTCAATCTGGTGATGTCGTCTTTGAGAGAAGAAAGCTCCCGGGTTGTTTTTTCCATCTGGATGGCCAGGAGGCTGAGCTCATTCCTGATCAGTTTCTTTTGCCAGGATATGCTGTCCAGTTGAGTGAGTAGAGTTGATTCTTTTGTTTTCTCCTGCCGAATTTTTGCTTCTAAGACTTGGATTTCCTCTTTTATCTTGGCGAGGCGTTTTTCAAGCTCTGAAATGTCTTGCTGGGCCAAAGCCCCGGGGCATGAGGACAAAGTCAAAGCGAGGAGGACGGCCGTCAGAATAAATCTCACGAAGGGGGCTTCAGAATACGGGAGCGCCGCCATTTCACTTTCTTGTCACGTAAATGACCCCTCCGGCTAAACCGATGATCAAGACGAAGGCCACGTCGATGATGGAAAAAGAAAACGCCGTCTCGGCAGGAATTCCGTAAAACTTGAAGATCTCGATATACGATCCTTCTCTGAGCCCCAAGCCGTTGATGGTGATGGGAATGAGCTGGATAATCAGAACGATGGGAATGAAAATGAAATAGTCGATAAAATGGATCTTGAGATGGAGAGCCTTGCCAATCAGAAAATAGTAAAGAATCACGTTGAGCTGGAGGAGCAGGGCCCAGAAAGTGGCCAGGAGAAAACGGCCTTTTTGCGTCCTGTAGTGAAGGATTGTTTCTCTAAACTCCAGAATCTGATGCCTAACTTTGTCGAGGAGCCCTCTTCCGCGGATGGCCGTGAGCAGCCGGCGAGAAAAGGGCGCAAAGAAAGCGAAAATGATTGCGAACCCGATAAGGCCGAGCAGCAGCGAAACCCAGACGACCGGAATCCGGCGAGCCATATCGAGGCGGGAAAGGGACGCCAGAACGGCGAAAAGGAAGAGGACGATGATGCCCGTGAAACGCTCGACCAGGACGATGGCCGAGGACTTGAGAAGGGATTTGGAATAGCGTGACCCGTCCCAGATACGAACGACGTCTCCTCCAAAACGGGTGGGAAGGAAGTTGTTGAAGAACGTCCCGACGAGATAGGATTTGGCCAGGTAGCCCAAAGGAATGTCGTCCCCCTGAGCCCGGGCGAGAATCTGCCAGCGGACGGCGCTGGCGAAGAGCCCAAAGGCGTGAAGGGAAAACGAGATGAGAAGCCAAAAAAGGTTGACCTCTTTCAACTTGACCAGGATGTCCCTGACCGATGTCTGGGTCGTCAGGATGAAAATGAGGATGGCAAGGCTGAAAACAAGTTTGAGCACGAGGGCCACATGTTTTTTTCGCTCAGCCATTTTTGTTTTATGCCCTCTCGTTTTTACCATAAACGGAAAAGATTGTAAAAAGAACGTCTGGCGACGCAGGCTCGAAAAACGTCTAAAAATACGGTATATTGGAAGCTCCGAATATTCTCCAGAACGAGGAGGTTCCGCAGATGTCCCCGCGCGAGATTAAACCTGGCGTCTATTGGATAGGCGTAAATGACCGGACAACCGACCTTTTTGAGGGCCTTTGGCCCATCAGCCAGGAAGGAGTATCGTACAATTCCTATCTTGTCATGGGTGAAAAAAAGGCCGTCATCGACCTGGCCAAGTCCAGCACGGCCGATGAATACTTCTCTCAACTTGAGGAGATAGCCGATATTTCCCGGATTGACTACGTTGTGGTCAATCATATGGAGCCTGATCATTCGGGCCTGCTGCGGACTTTTCGGAGGCTCGCCCCCCGCGCTGTGATCCTGGGATCGGCAAAAACTCAGGAGATGCTGAACGGATTTTTCTCGATCGAGGACGGCGTCCGGGCTGTGGCCGACGGGGAGACTCTTTCGCTCGGACAGAAGTCTCTCCAGTTTTTTTCAACGCCGTTTGTCCACTGGCCGGAAACGATCATGACCTACGAGGCGTCCCAGCGGATTCTGTTCTCCTGTGACGGCTTCGGAGGCTACGGCTCAATCAGCGGCGGCATCCATGATGACGAGTGCGACCATCTGGGTTTTTATGAAAAAGAAGCCCTGCGCTACTATTCGAATATAGTCGCCAATTACAGCTCTCGTGTTCTCGACGCCATAGCGAAATTAGCGGCGATCCCTATCGATACGGTCGCCCCTTCTCATGGGTTGATCTGGCGGCGCAATCCTCAGCGCATCATCCAGCTTTATAAAAAATGGGCCGAATACGCTTCAAACAAGCGAGAGCCTGGGATCACGCTGGTTTACGGCTCTATGTACGGACACACCGAGAAGATGATGAACGCCGTGGCCCGGGGGATTTCCCAGACAGGAATTCCCCTGGAAATTTTTGATGCGGCCAGAACTCACGTCAGCTACATTCTTCCTTCTCTCTGGTCGAGGGAAGCCGTGATGGTCGGCGCTCCGACTTATGAAGTTAAGCTCTTCCCGCCGGTGGCCGGCGTGTTGGACATGGCTGTGGACAAGAGAATCCTGGGCAGAAAGGCAGCGTATTTCGGCAGTTATGGCTGGAGCGGCGGCGCGCTGAAGGAACTGAAGAAGATTATTGAGCCAGCGAAATGGGAGTTATGGGGAGACTTTACCTTCAGGGGCAGTCCCGCTAAGGAGGACCTCCGGAAAGGGGAGGAGTTTGGCAGGAATTTCGCGAAATTCATCCAGAGCAGCGCTTGAATGAGGCCGAAAAGAAGTTGATTTCTGCGGCGATTGGGATATAATATGAATAAGTTTTCTTTGGCCGGCTGGAGAAAACTTCTGCCCACCTTATAAATCATTTTTCCCTTTTCTGCTGAAAACAGCCGGCGCTTTCGTTCCGATGGAATCGAGATGAAAAACGCTCTTCTCTTTCGATTGGGCGGCCTGGGTGATTGGCTTGTTGCTCTTCCTTCGATTCAGCTTGTCCGGAGGATGCATCCCGCCGCCAACCTGACCTTAGTCTGCCGCAAGGCTTACGGCCAGCTTCTTGAGGAAGCCGGGGTTATAAAAAATGTCATTGAGGCGGACTCCAGACAGCTCTTGCCCCTCTTTTCTGGCGACTTAGATCCGGCGGCTGAAAACGTTCATTGGCTTGGAGAATTCGACTCTATAATAGCCTGGTTCTCAGAGAAGAAAGGTTCGGTTCTTGAGAAAAACTTGGGCTCGATCTGCGCCGGCGCTTGCACGTTTTTTACCTACGATGCCCGAAGCCGCCAGCCGATGAGCCGCTTCTTTTTTCAAAAAACCTTGAAGGCCAGTCTGAACGAGAGAAAGGAGGCCGTTTCTTTTGAAGAATGCGCGTTGTTGCGCTTGCCTTCTATCGGCAGGGCCGGCGCTTTGGGAAAGGAGATGGCCAAGGAGACCGCAGCCAAATTTGTTGTTGTCCATCCGGGAAGCGGGAGTGAGAAGAAATGCTGGCCGATTCGCAACTTCTTAGAGGTTATCGGGCGCCTGGCCAGAAAAAAAGTATGCGGGGCGGTCGTCACCGGAGAAGCAGAGGAAAGGATGAGGATACTATTCAAGAAGGCCTCTCTCCCCGGGGGCTGGTCTTGGGTCCATCTTCCATCGCTGGCCACGCTTTCGAGGCTTCTTTTCGAGGCAGATCTTTATTTCGGGAACGATTCAGGTGTCACGCACCTGGCGGCCGCTTGCGGGACTGAGGTCTTGGCCCTCTTCCAGAAAGACCGGGCGATCGCCTGGATGCCTTGCGGCCGCGTTCATCTTATGACCGCTCAATCGGTCGGCAACCTGAATTTTGATGATGTCTGGGCAAAAATTTCGAGGCTTCTTTGCCTCTCTTAGCGCCGGCGAGTCACGCATATTTCTGCCTCTTGCCAGGGTGAGTTCAGGGAAAGATTTTGGCTGCTCGAAGGCCACCTGAGATGAGGGTCGAGTTGCACAAAAATTGTGCAAAGAGCCAGATTCTTTATAATTTCAACAAGATAGAAAAGATAATCACACGTTATTCACAAGGATTTTCACAATTCTGTTAAATTGCTCGCGGATCTTAGATAAAATATTAGAGTTACAGGCGCAGAGCGATTTTTCTCATTTTTGCGTTTAAAATTCAAACAAAATGTGCTAATATCATCAAAAATAAGAAAAGAAGCCTCAACGGAAGATGGCCAAAAGAGATTGGAAAAACGGTTTGCGTGCCTGTTTCGATAATATCGCAGTTCTTGAAAGATGCAGGCTTGAAACGCACGAAAATTTTAAGCAATTTTGCGAATTTATCGCTGAACCTGCCTTCGAATGCCTGGTCGAGGAACTTAAGGAATATGAAATAAAAGCCAAATTTGGAACACAAAAGGGAAGCTCGATTCATCTGCGGATCAGTTTCCCCCGTTCCAAGGCGGATCAATTTCACTATATCGTCTCGTTGCCCAAAGATTCAGTAGAGATGAAGCTGCGCTTGCGCATCAGGGGGAGGAAAACGGCAAAAAGCCCGTGGCTGGAAAAAGAAGAGTCCTTTTTGAGTGAATGGCCTCCCGGCAAGGTCATGAAGATGAGCAAGGAAGAACTTATCGAGGATGTCATCGAACATTACAGGAATTTTACTCTTAAAGCTTTGACCTCTCCAGGCTAAGCTTACAGGCCAGCGATCATCTTCAGGATTTTAGTCAGGTACTCGTAGCTCGGCCTATCCCATGTGTTCTGGCCGATGTATTTGAATTGGACGACGCCCTTTTTATCTAAGATGAAGACGCTGGGAATGTCCTGATCCGCTTTGCTCCCGCTCCATTCAGCAGCAAAAATGCCCAAGCCCCTGGTCACTCTCCTTTGTTCGTCTATCAGAATCGGGAAGGGCGCGGGTTTCTGCCCTTTTTCCAGGCTCAAGTCCTTTGGAAAACCCTTCCTGGAGCGCTCCATCCTGGTCTTTCCCTGTTCGTCGAGGCTCTCCGGCTCGGCTGGATATTTCCAGGCTTCTATTTTTTCCAACTGGTCGGGCAAAACCTCAAGCCATTGGCTGATAATGTCTTTGGGATAGGGCAGGACATAGAGGATTTCAAGGTCGAATTTTTTTCTAAGTTCTTCATTCTTCTCAAGATCCAGGAGCTCAGCATACTTATAATGACAGATCGTGCACCAGCGCCCTTCAGCGGCGTATCCGCGGGGGAATATCAGGAGGACATTCTTCCCTCTTAAGCTGGAAAGAGTGACCTCCTCTCCCTGATAAACGGGCAGGGTGAAATCCGGCATGGGTTCGCCCAGAGTTACCGGCCGGATTTCCTGCTCCTGCGATAATGCGGGAAGCGCAGAGATAAGGCCAAGGCTGAACGCCAGACAAAAAGCGAAGCCGACGGCTTTTTTAGGCCTGCCTGTCATGTTTCCTCCTTTATGGGTTGTCTTTATCTCAATTAAAAGTCCTGATCGAAGATAATAAAACTCCCGGGAGTGAGAAAATACGGGCAGCGATCAGCGTCTTGATATTTACCAGATAATTGACAGTTTTTTTCAATTCGATCTTTCCAGGAAATGGAGGTTTTTAGTATAAATGATAAGCCCGAAATGTCAATCAGATCGCCCACATTGCGCATTTCAATTTTTTCGCGGCACTTGCAGGAATGCATTTTGAGTCGTTGACAATGGCGGAGATTTCATACTATATTTTTCCCCATCTGAAAAAAGACGGAAAGGAAGCACCGATTCTCAGGGGCGCCCAAAAATTCTTCGTTGTAATCCTCTTGGGATCTCTTCTCTTTGAAACCAAGGGTTCGCCAGCCCTCAAGGACTATTCTTTTAATTCCAGGATGATGCTGGAGAAGACGATCGCCGAAGGAATAGCACGGCGTCATGAAGGCGATTTCGCCCAGTCTATCCAACTTTTTAAAATTGCACTTGAACTCGCTAAAAAAACACAAGACCAGAGAAAACAGGTCGACTGCCTTATGAATCTAGGAGTTCTTTCCTGGAATTCGGGTCTGATGGAGGAATCCTCTGTCTATTATAAAGAGGCTTTGATTCTCGCGCGAAACCTCAGGTTGAAGGATAAAGAAAACGAGTGCTCGGTGGGAGTCCAAATTTATGAGGCCTATTCCACTGCCAAGGAACTCCGTTCGGCGGGTCATAACGAAGAATCGGTTCACCATTTTAAGGCGGCAATAAATTTGGCAAAGAGAATAAAAAGTGTTGAGCACGAATTGAAATGCCTCCGGCAGATGAGTTTCAATTATTCCGGCAGGCATCATGAGTTCGCCAGGCTAAATGAAGAGGCATTGAGGATAGCAAGGGGCATCGGGCACCGGCTGGAAGAGGGAAGGTGCCTGAATAATATCGGAATTCATTACTGGAAAACGAGTAAATACTCTAAGGCCATAGCTTTTCTCAAAGAAGCGCTGATGGTTACTCAGGAGGCCGATCAATCAGGAATTGATAAAGCAGCCTGCCTGAATAATCTCGGGATCGTATACAGGGCTATCGGTGATTATGATAAATCATTGTCGTACCTGAAGGAAGCATTAAAATTAGACACAGCCCTAAAAAACGACCATGGGATTTCGATGGGCTTAAATAATCTGGGTGCAGTTTTAAGGATAAGAGGAGTCATTAATGGTGTCAAGGAAGATTTGGATAACGCACTATGCTATTATAAAGAATCCCTCAAAATAGCACGCCAAATTGGGAATGAAGCGTTAGAAATAGAAACTCTAAATAATTTAGGGTTGCTTTATTCAACTTTAAATAATAAGGTTCAATCAATATATAATTATAAATCAGCACTTAAGATTGCAACAAAAATAAAAGATTTTTACAATTTATGCAAAATCTGCAATAACATTGGCCATGTTTACCTGGATTTGGGAAATCCCGGGGAAGCCAAGAAATACTATCAGCAGGCTCTTGACGTATCGTTGCTGGAAGATAATTATGATTTCCTCTGGGAGACCTATTGTGGCCTGGGGCGGTGTCTTGAAGAAGGAAAGCAGTCCCGACTTGCCTTGACTTATTATAAGATGGCTGTCGATGTCATTGATGCCGTAAGAAGCGGTCTCGCTCTGGATGATCACAAGGCTGGTTTTGCCCGGGAAAAGATTGGAGCCCATGAATCGCTTCTAAACCTTTTGTATAAATTAGCGCAGGACGAACCAGCGGGCAGGCATGATGAGAGTATATTTCAAGCTGTAGAAAAATCAAAAGCTCGGGCGTTCATGGAAAGTTTGAAAGAAGCGGAGACTGAATCTCAGAGGAAAGCAGATGAAGGACTCAAGAGAAACCAGGACGAGATCTCAAAAAAAATCTCGAAGACAATCTCACAACTGACAAGAGCGGCTCTTTCAGAAGAAACAAGGCAGGAGTTGTTGCAGAGACTGGAAAGAGAAGAGGATGAATATTTTTCCTTTCTCAATAAGATAAAGTCTGCAAGGGCTGAGAAGGACACCTTTTCTTCTCTCGACGTTATTTCGCTTGAGGGCGTTCAAAAGGATGTTCTGGATGAAAAAACGGCCATCTTAGAGTTCTTCTT
The DNA here is from genome assembly GCA_037444845.1 of Candidatus Aminicenantota bacterium. GTDB lineage: Bacteria > Acidobacteriota > Aminicenantia > Aminicenantales > UBA8522 > JARYMI01. The sequence goes on from JBBILQ010000011.1 coordinate 42,547, forward strand.
GGGGAGAAAACAGTCGTATGCGCTTCTTATTACAAAAAATGATTTCGTGATAAGGGCGCTGCCGCCTCAGAAGGTCATCGAGGATTCCTTGAGGGCATATCTAAAAATGATATCCACGCCGCCATCAGGAGGTTTTCGAGGCATCATGGCTGCAAAGCGACTCTATAAAGACATCCTTTTTCCCTTTGAGGAATGGGTTCGTTTCTCCATCGAACACTTGGTTATTGTTCCCGATGGAATTCTTTATTACCTTCCGTTTGAAACGCTCATCCCCGATCAGGGAGAAGGAACGGCAGGTTCGAGATATCTCATCGAGTCCCACAGAATATCTTATGCCCCGTCTGTTTCATCCCTCGCGTATCTAATCAATAGAGGAGACACCAGAGAGTACTCCAGACTATTGTTGGCCATGGCGAATCCAGTCTATTCTTTCCAGCTTTCCTCGAAAAAGAAGAACCTTAAAATCTATGAGGAAGCATTGCGCGAGGTTTATCTGAACAAAGGGTTTGATTTTTCACCGCTCCCGTTTAGCAAAAAAGAGGTAAAGCAAATATCTCGTTATTTTTCCAAAGGCAAGGTTGATATCTATACCGGGGCTGAGGCCAAAGAAGAAGTCGTAAAAAATGCGTCTTTAGCTGGTTATCAAATTGTCCATTTTGCTTGTCATGGGCTTCTCGATGAGAAAGCGCCCTCTCGCTCGGCTCTCGTCTTGACCCTTGGCGATAACACAGAAGAGGACGGATTCCTTCAAGCGAGGGAAATTCACAATCTTAAGTTGAACGCAAGCCTCGCAGTCCTTTCCGCCTGTCAAACAGGAAGGGGGAGGCTTGAAAACGGCGAGGGAATTTTCGGACTGCCGAGGGTTTTTTTCTATGCCGGAGCTCAGTCTACGCTTTCTTCTCTATGGAAGGTCAATGATAAGTCGACAGCAGGTTTTATGCGGTATTTCTATCAATTTTTAAAGACAGGAAATGACAAGGCCAATGCGCTCCGCCTGGCCAAAATCAGAATGATCAGGTCAGAATTCTCTCATCCGTTTTTTTGGGCAGCCTTTATATTGAACGGCGACTATCATTCTAAGCTCAATTTCCGTTAGTTAATCAGCTAATCTGAACTCCTCCAAATGAGATTCGCGCGTCAGGCCATTGGTGAAAAAAACGGTAATCATCCAGAAATACGATCTGCCTCTGTGCATCTGTTTTTTGACGTCCGCCGGAAGCCGATAGAAAGGTTCGGAGACCTCAGGGCTTTTCCACAGGGGAGAAAGGGATTCGTCGAAGATTTCGATAACAAAGTGATCTCTCCCCGCTATTTCATTCCACCTGAATAGCAATGGGCTGTCGAAAGCGTGATCAGACCGAGGCTCAAGGAGGCTGATCTGCCCTGGCCTGTCCCCTCTTTTTTCAGTTTTTTTGTTAAAAATAGGCCCATCTGTGATTAAGAGAAATGTCCCAACCAGAGCAACGACAGCGACCGAGGCTATGGCAGATTTCCAGGCCAGGGCAAGTTTTGCCGTCTTCTTCATTTTAGGAACAGGGCTTGGTTCACCTTTGTTCTTAAGAAAAAGGTTGATTTCCTCTGCGAGCTTCTGTTCCTGGCGCGAGATTTGAAGGAAGGCATCGAATTCTTGAACGCAGAATGAGCAGTTTGTTATATGGTCAATAATTCTCTCTTTCTCTGCTTTCAGCCCAGCCTCAATGAAGAGATTTGCTATTTCCTCTGAAGAGGGGCAGGCTTGCCTTGATAGAGGAGTCCTCGTGAGAACATAGGATTTGTAGATATCCTTAAGATTCTCGTCATTTATTCTCATAATGAATGTCCTTTTTCTTCAAGATTTTTTTTATGTCTGTCAACCCTCGATACAACAAGTTCCTTGTTTTATCTTGGCTCCAACAATAAAACGCAGAAATCTCCTCAATATTCATCCCCAAGAGGTGAAGCCTGACCACTCTTCGCCTCGATTCGATGAGAGAATTCACGGCTTCGACAACATATTCTTTCAGATAGTCTCCCTCGCCGGCACAATCTGAATAGCCGTTCTTTGTCTCGGACACTTTTTTCTGTTTTTCAGCGGAAAGCACGGCCTCTTCGCGCTTCCATTTTCTGAGCAAATCTATCACCGATGAATTGACGATCTTCCTTATATAGGACGGATAATTCTGTATATCTTTCTCATGATGGATGATTTTCCAGATTTTTATTTTTATCTCCTGGGCGATATCGTCGGGGTCGAGACCGAATCTCTGGGGGTTGAATTTTTGGACGTGTATCTTGATCAACCGCGAAAAGTTGTTAAGGAGGTGTTCGAATTCCTGGTCCTTCTTTTTATTCCAGTCCATTTTACCCTGTATATATAGAGCGAGTTTCTTTGGCGTTTTTCTCACTTTGTAAGAAAAATTTCTAAGGCGAAAATTCAGCCTGAGTGTTGAAGGACATGAGCACGGCTCCGAATTGGGCTGGGATAAGCATGCAAAAACGCCTTGAATGGCTTGACTTTTTAGCATCTATTGTTTAACATTTTGGAGCGAAAAACGGTTTTTCCTGTCTTTATCAGCTTGATTGAGCCAAAATTCCGCCATAAATAAAAGAGAGAGCGCATGTGGGAGAAGACCTTCGACGACATCGAGCTGGAATCTCCACCGAGGAGTCTCCTTTGTAGCCTGCCTTTCCTTAAAGAAAAAGCTGATCCTGTGGCTATTTTTATCATTATTATGGGCAGCGCTTTCGTTATCATCATCGCTTTGAAGGTTCGAATCTTCCATCATTGGGCAGAATTCTTGCAAAGCACGGCGTTTCTGAGGGTCTCAACATATCCTTTATTAATTTCCGCTATCATAATCGTATCGGGCATCATATTCAGGACAATCCTCTGGTTTCGATACAAGCCTGAGTTTTTCGAGATCGGCGAAAATGTCGAATGGCCGTATGTATCTGTCATCATGCCTGCCCTAAACGAAGAAGTATTGATAGGCAAGGCCATCGAATCGATTTTTTCTTCAAATTATCCCAGCGACAAGCTCGAAGTCATTGCGATCAACGACGGCTCAACAGACCTGACTTTTCATTGCATGATGAGGGCAAAGAGGAAATACGGGGAAAGGCTAAGGGTCATCAATTTCAAGAAAAACATGGGCAAACGGAAAGCCCTTTACACAGGCCTCAAAGTGTCACGGGGAAATATTGTCGTTACTGTGGATACGGATAGTAAAATTGGACGCAGTGCCATAAAAAATCTTGTCATACCGTTAATAAAAGATAACTCCGTCGGTGCTGTTGCCGGGAGGGTTGCAGCCCTTAATGAGCGGGAGAATTTTCTGACCCGGATGCTTTCCATTCGGTACTCTATTGCATTCGATTTCGGCCGCGCTTATCAAAGCGTCTACGGAACGGTTTTTGTCTGCCCGGGAGCGCTGACTGCCTATCGAAAAAATGTCCTGTGTTCTTTTGTCAAGGAATGGGTCAATCAACAATTCATGAATACGCCCTGTCTTCATGGAGAAGACAGAGCCCTGACGACGTACATCCTTAGGGCCGGCTATTTTACCAAATATCAATCCAATGCCGTTGTCTATACGCGCGTTCCTTCCAGGTTTCTTCAAATGAACCGGATGTATATCCGTTGGACTCGAAGCTACGTCCGTGAATCCATCCTGTTCGCAAGATTCATGCTTTCTCGCTATCGAAGGAAGCATCGAGTTTTGCCCGTTCTTGATTTCGTCTTCCTGAACCTCCTTCATCCCTTTCATGTTTTTTCTGTCTTCATCATTTCCTATTCTTTTTTCATCCAGCCAGTGTTCATTTTGCGGCATCTTGCCTTTCTTGTGATTTTGTCCTTCTTTCTCTCGCTTTACTATTTGCGCACGAATAGGAGCATGGTTTTCCTCTATGGTGTTCCTTATGCCATGATTACAGCTTTTTTGCTTTGGTGGATTGTTCCGTTCTCGGCCCTGACCCTAAAGAACCAATCCTGGATGACCCGCTAAAAGCAAAAGCCCTGTCGCTGTCTAATCTTTGAGAGAAAGAACGTTTTGTCTTTCCCGGTTTATTATCAGCACAAGAATGGCTAAGCCTGCACATAAAGAGAGTGTTAGGACGATCCATTTGTAGGGCGTGCGATGAAAGACGATCTTATCAGCTTTGCCCGAGACAACAAAACCGCCCCAGTAGTAAGGATGAGACAGTGCTCCTGAACTTATCATCTCCAGTTTAGCTTTTCGTAACGCGCTCATGATAGACTCGGAAGAACGAAGGTGGAAGTAAAATCTTTCTAAGAGTTGATAACTTGCCTGATCGTTGACTGCCCACAAGGTCAATAGCAACGAGGAAGCGCCGGCATAAAAGAAAGCTCTGCTCAAGCCTTCAATTCCCTCGCCTTTGATAAGCTGACCAAGGCCGGTTTGACACGCGGAAAGACTGACAAGGTCTGCATTGAGCTTAAGGTTGAAGATTTCTCTCATTTGAAGAAGGCCGTCCTCTTTCGGATCTGGATCCAGGGAAAGGATGATGGCCGAACGCCCGGGCTTTTTGTCGTCAATGAGCCCGTGCGTAGCCAGGTGAATAATCCTATAATCGGAGAGAGGTTGCCCCTTAAAGTTTTCTTCGGAGGCTTGATCGCGCAACAGGACATTCCTTTTTTGAGGTTTGAACAGAGAGGCTATTTTTTCTGTTTCTAAGCCGCTGTATCTCAACCTCA
>JBBILQ010000011.1:47339-57561 GCA_037444845.1 Candidatus Aminicenantota bacterium
TCACCAAAAGAGGGATCACCAAGAGCCAGGATGTCCCTGGCGGGTTTTTGGCCGTTCATGCTTTTTCTGTCGATTAGCTCTCGAAGAACTGAAAGAGACGGAACGTAGGCGATGCTGTAATTTTTTACGAGCCATTCTCTGCTTTTATCTGCTGTGAGCAATGTCTCGAAAGGAAGAAAATAGAGGATGTCATCTGGAACAAAAACTATTTTGTTGACCTTTGCTTTTTCCAGGCCGGGTTGCACCAGGACGTTAAACAGCCTGTGCCCCAGGCTAAAATCCTGGTTTTCGACATCAGTGATGGCCGCGAGATACATCTGGACTTGTTTCTGAATATCTTTTTGGCGGGGGAGGGGGAATATTCTCAAATCATTCTGGGTGAGCACAAATGCATAGGAATTTTCTTTTCCGATTATATAGGCAAAAACGGCTGTTTCCTTATCGAGAATTTCTTTCTGGGCCTCGTCAAGGGCAATTGTCCTGGGATAGCGAAGGCTAGCATAAGCAGAGCTCGCTCGTCTAATCTCTCTTTTTAAAGACTCTAATTGTTCTTCGTATTTCTCCAGCTGCCTATTGGCTTCAAGCCTGAGTTCGGGAGCAATCTGGGGAAACAAGAGCTTGGTATGGATTTTTGATATTTCATTCATCAGCTCTGTTTCCTGGTTTAAAAGTTTCTGGCTAATTCCATCTGTTAAGTTGATTTTTGAGATCTCTATGCTGTCAAGGAAAGCGCGTGCTTTGGCTTTTTCAAGATAGCGAAAAGCTTCAGCTCGATATTTTTTATCGAGCTCCCTTTGATTGAGCTTGATCAGAAGGTCAATGATGTTATGATAGGACTCGATTCTTCGGTCTGAGCCAAGAAAGGTCGCCCTCAACTCCTCCAGGTCGATTCCAGAGCGGATATTTTCTATGACTGAAATGGATTTTCTGTAGTTGTCAAGAGCAGCGATGCAATTGCCCTGATTCTTAAAAGCGTTGGCAATCTCGAGATACGCCTCCCAGAGAATCTTTCCTCCCTTGATGTTCAGGGCTAAGTCAATTGCTTTTTTGAAATACGTCGTCGATTCTTCGTAGTTGCCCAACTGGGAATAGACAATGCCGATATTTGTAAGGATTATGCTCATTTCCTCAATATCACTAATCCCCTCGGCCTTTCTAAGAGCAGATTGAAAGTAAGTCAAAGACTTGGAGTTATTATTGAGATATGAATAAACAGCACCAATGTTGTTAAGAACCTTGATTTCGGTTTTTGTATCTCCATATTTATCAAGAAACTGCAATGAATCGTTATAATGTTTGATTGCGTTATGAAAGTCAGCTTCGTTCTCTGAAATAATTCCTCTTCTTCCATAAACATTTCCTATATTATTAAGGTCTTTTGATACACTTATGCTATCGCCCAGCATTTTGTCTATTTCCAGGGCTTGAATCAAGTTGTCCAAAGCCCTGTCATAATTTCCTAAATGAATATATATTGTGCCGATGTTGTTTAAACAATTGGCTTGTTCCTCGAGGATTCCGAAAGAACGCACTATTTCTAGAGATTTTTCATAGTATTTTAACGCATCAGAATAATTGTCTGTCTTCCAATAAAAAAGGCCTATATTGTTTAAGCACTTTCCTTCTTCCTGCTTATGATTAAGCTCTCGGGCAATGGAAAGAGCCTCGATATTTAAAGCGAAGAAGTCCTGGAAACGATTATTTTCCCAATAGCTTATGCTTAACTGCCGCAGACATTTGAGTTTGTGCTCCTTGCTGCCTATTTTATCGGCCAGGACAATCGCGGCTCTAAAACTGTTGATTGATGCCTGAAGATTGCCAGAGGAACGCTCATTCTTAGCTTGGGTGTAGCGGTCGTATATTGAAAGAGCGGTCAGGCTGAGGTCTATTTTCTCTTTTGCCTGCAACATCCGGGCCAGGGAGAGAGCTTGAGTGTATTTATCAGAGGATTGCTTAAGGTCTCCCATATTCCAATACATCAATGCAAGGTTTGTTAGGGAATCCAGTTTTCCCAGAGCATTCCTGTTTTCTTGGGCCACGTGGAAAGCTTTGTTGAAAGAATCAGCGGCGTTATCGAACTCGCCTTTTCGCTTAAATTCCTCTCCTGCAGAGAAATAATTTTTATATTTCACGTCTGCAGAAATGACAATTGTAGCTGCAAAACAGGTTTCTCGAGAAAATAAAGGCAAGAGCGCAGATAAAGCAACGGAAATTAAAACGGATTTATTTGTAATTAAGAATGCCCGAAGATGCATCAATTTTTGCATTTCCTTTGTCGCAGGCGGAAATCAACCGCTCGAAATCAATACAAAAAAAGTCTGCCTTTGATATCGGTCCTGGTCAATCGCCTCTGGAGGGGAGACGGGGGGTGATTTTAGTTGAGGTTTATCATCCTGAAGGGTGATCTTAAAAGAAAAATATTTATTTCCCGGAATTTAAAAATATGACGTTTAAGTTATTTAACTAAAGGTGATATTTGTTGCCAATCATCCTCGAATCATATAGCAGATATCTCTTGATTGTTAATCGCTTTTGCTAGGTCTTTCTGAAAGCGAATCGACAAGAGCTCTAATCTTCCCGCTGGAGTTGTCTTGATTAATCGTATTGGACGCGTCAGAGGTTCCTGTGTCAAAGACCGGCACAAATATCGACGCAAACGAAGAAATCCACGCCACGGGCTTCTTGATCAAGATCTTGAAGTCGAACTTAGAACTTTTCTTTGGAACGCTGGAAAAGCCAGGAACAGATAGGAGGAAAAATCCAAGCAGAGTGAACAGCGCTGCCATTTTGAATACTGACTTCTTCTTCATGAGGGCCTCCTTATAAGGATTAATTGCGCCCTGTGGAATGACAGAAGAGAAGTGGCAGAATCAGATGAGAGGCAAAAACTCCATCATTCTCATCCAAGGCGTACCATCAATCTAAATAAGGAGCGAGGAAATGTCAAGAGGTTTTTTAATAAAATTTCCACCAACCTCATTATATTGTGCTCATTTATTTTCCATACCAGATATAGATTGGCGTTGCAATTCTTGGGGTAATCTGGGCTATATCGAGTCTAACACTTGCCCACTTTTTCTAAAAAAAAGCCTATTTCCCAGTCAGCGGTCGCCTGGCTATCAGACCCATGGACGGCATTCCTTTCCACAGAGAACCCGAACTCACGCCTGATGGTGCCCGGTTTTGCCAGAGCTGGGTCTGTCGCCCCCATGACTTCTCTCCAGTGGGCGATGGCATTTTCGCGCTCAAGGATCATGACGACGATTTCTCCAGAAGACATGAATTCGGTTAAGCTGTCATAGAAGTGTTTATCTTTATGGACAACGTAGAATCCTTTTGCTTCCTCCTTGGTGAGATGAAACAATTTCATTTGAGTGATCTTAAAGCCTTCGTCCTCAATCCTCTGGATTAGTTTTCCTATCACTCTTTTCTTAACGGCGTCTGGCTTAATGATGGCCAGCGTCTTCTCTCTCATATGCGCTCCTGTTTTCTTGAGTTTAAAATTTGATATATCGTAATCTTGATGACGAGTCAACTTTTGTGTCCAACTCTCGTTGACAGTCTGAAGAAGCGTTTATAAAATGAACGCATGAACCCAGAAGATGAAAACAAGAAAAAACTCAAGAAGTTTGCTCATGATACTGGCCTGGATGTTTTCGGAGTTGCCGATGTAACGGAAGTTAGGGAGGAGTTTGGCCTTGACAGCATGGTTCGGAGACAATTCGACTTCGGGATTTCTCTGGGAAAACATTTGATCCGCTCCGTGCTCGATGACATTAAGGACAGCCCGACCGGCCTCTATTTCCATCACTATCGCCAGATCAATTATTTTCTTGATAGAGCAGCCCTCCAGGTCTCCTTATTTATCCAGGAGGCAGGGCACAAGGCTCTTCCTATCCCTGCTTCACAGATAATCGATTGGGACAAGCAGCTGGCCCATGTTTCGCACAAGAAGGTAGCCTTACTTGCTGGATTAGGATGGTTAGGCCGTAATAATTTGGTCGTTGCGCAAGAATTTGGATCCCAAGTCAGGCTCGTTACCGTCCTAACAGACATGCCGCTTACTCAGGACAGGCCGTTAGAATTAGATTGCAGAACCTGTACGACGTGCCTCTCCTTTTGCCCGGCTAAAGCCATAAAAATGGACAAAAAAAATTTTGACCACAGAAGCTGCTTCGAGAAGCTGAAAGAGTTTAAACGAACGGGAATAGTGACTCAGCACATCTGTGGCGTCTGCGTCAAAGCCTGTCCGGGCAATGCGGGCTAAGATGTTTGTTTGACCACGATTCCCTTTTTCCGGCAGGGAATCCAGATTTCTGTCTTCAGGTCCTCGGGCTTGAGCTCCCGGGGGTTCATGTCAAGATAACGTTCCAAGACCGGCCCGGAGGGTTCGTAGCCGCGTGCCTCCATCCATTCAAGCATGATGGCGATGGTCTCGCCTGCTTTATCGTACGGGCCTCGATGGAGGCAAGACGCCACCTGGTCAAAATTCCATTCTTTTTTTTCAAGCGGAAGTTGCACGAGCGCGTGCGGCGTGACAGGAAACCCGATCTCCCACTCCAGCTCCTCGGGCTCGACTTCGCCAGGGGCGTTAAAATAGATGCCCATCAGCGGGCCAGCGGGAAACACATTCTGAGCCCGGGATTCTTCCATCAGTCTTCCGATCATCTCCGGAAGCTGCGAGAAAGGGCCTTTGTGACGCAGGCAAAAATAGGCAAACGGCTCGATTTTCTGGACGGAGACCGCTTCACCTCCAAGAAGACCAATGGGCTCAGCCAAGAAAATGAATGAATAAAAAACAAAGGAGAGGAGGAATAAAACGAAATATCCCTTTTTCATGACCTTACCTCCCGGCACGATTTTTTTCGTGCTCTGACTGAAATTTTATCATTCCCGCATCAAAAAGCAAAGAGGTATCATATCCGCCCTGGCTATTTTTCTTTTGACAGATGAGCTCGAAAAAAATATAATTCACAAAAATGGGGAAGTTGATACTTCTCGCGCACTTCGCTTAATGGAAGCAAGGATGATAAACAAATTCGAGCAATCCATTCGGGCTTACACGATGAATAATGCCCTGGCCTGCTTCGAGGATGACATCTTGAAGGCAGAGGTGGTTTATACGATTATTGGCGGGAAGGTGGTCTTCGGCAAAAAACATCATCTTCCCTGAAAGGGGGTCTTGCGAAAAAAATGAAATTGCTGAATAATAATGCTGAACCAGATTGGCCAATAACGGCGAGAACCTGAATGGTAAGGTTTGAAGCGAGGGGAAAAGCGAGAAATGCCAAAAATTTTACTGGTCGAAGATGATCCTGTCCAGGTCGAGCTGATCAAGAAACACGTGGAATCGTCCGGTTACAATGTCGTCATCGCCAAGAATGGGCAGGAAGGGATAAAGGTCGCGCAGAAAGAAAGGCCAGACCTGATTCTGATGGACATGATCATGCCCGGTATGCACGGGCTTGAAGCCATTATCAAGCTCAAAGAAAATCCCCTGACCGAGAGCATCCCTATCATAGCCCTGACCATCATGAGTTCGCCCAAGTTCGTCCAGGAATGCTACCGAGCCGGGATCATCGGTTACGTCAAGAAACCGTATGACCCCAAAATTCTCCTGGAGAGTATCGAGAGGATAGCCGGGAAGCCCGAACGGTTGGTTAACAAGATTCTCATCATAGCCGGGGCTTCGCGCCTGGCGACCATGATCGAGATGAGGCTTGTCCGGCAGGGCCATCAAGTCAATTCCTTTGCGGGTGGGAAAAGCGCTTTAAGTCATGCAGAAAAGGAAAAACCCGACGTCATTATCCTGGACATTTCTTTGCCGGAGAAGCATGTTTCGGCAGTTTTTGAAGACCTGAAAAAGTCGAAAGAAATGGAGAAAATACCCGTCATCCTCCTTTCGCCTCACCGGGGAGATGAAGAATTGGAGAAAGAAGCAGCTGCCCGCGGCGCCGCTGGCTTCATCTCATCGGCTTCTGACTTGGCCGATATCCTCCGGAAAATTAAAGCGCCCGCTGCCTAAAGCATAACCATCCTGATTCTTCCTGAAATAGCCAATGTCAGCTTGTATTTTCCCCATGAATTGGAGACGACGATTGTCGCCAGGTTGGAGACGGTCCCCACAGGATGAAAGATCGGGCTGTTGTTGGCCTCAATCCTGACGCCCTCGGGAGCGCCGGTCGATACGGGCTTCCATTTTTTAAGGGATGAGTCATATTTTTCTATGGCGTAGCCGGCGGGGCTGAACCTGACGCGCACGGCCTGCCCATCAAATATTGCCCTGTACCTGGCATAATTAAGGCGCGCATATATCTCTCCGGCCGCCCTCTTCAGCCTGTACTTAGGAGAGGAAGTAAGGAGAGGAGTCGAGGCGGCCAAAATCATAAGCGAGGCCACAGCCAGCATGATCAGCGCTTCGAGAAGCGATAATCCCTTCTTCATCGGCTATTCTTTCCAGGCCAGAATCTCGAAATAAGAAAGAAAAAGAACGGGCTGCTTGGTTTCAGGAGAAAACGAAGCGGCATTCATGAAATCCGAAGGGTCCCGGGGAAAGATCTGGAGGCGATTGCCTTGAGCAACGTATTCCGTTGTCTGCAGGCTTCCTACCAGACGGATGTCCCGGTTTTTTCCCTCGATCCTGAAGCCGTCTCCCTGGGCTGTCAAAGAAGCGTGAACCTGGACACCCTCGGGCGCGTTTGCTCCAATGGCAATGCCGCCGCCTCGCTCTTCGTCCTGCCAGAGATCCTTCCCTGTGGAGAAGAGAACAAGCTGGGAAGCTTTTTCTTTGACATAGGGAATCCCGCCCTGCCAGGTGACCCCCTGGCGGATCAGGTGAGAAGTGATCGTTATTTTTTCCGAAGCCACAAGAGTCAGGTTGACTCCTGAGAGGAGGGAGGGAATTTCTTCATCTTGGACAAGCCTGACCTCGCCGCTCGCGTCAACTCTCCCCCCGCCGAGGGATTCAACCGTGCCGTTGATAATGATTATTCCCAGGGGAACGAGGTTAAAGGAAAGAAGCCCGGAGGGCGAGGAAAAAAGAGTCTCGCTTTTCGAGGGACTGAACTTAAGAACCCATGAGTCTTTTTCCATCCTGAATGAGATCACTTGATAGTCTCCTTCGATGGCCGTTACCATCTCCTTGACGTCGCCCTGAACATAGATTCCTCCGAGGCCAAGGTCGTTTTGGATGAGGTAGACTCCGTCGGGAATAGGGGCATCTGATTCTTCCAGGCCGAGCACCAGGCGGAGCTTGGACGCCGACAGGTCCTGCGGACGAAAAATCTTGATATTCAAAGCTTTTTCGATGAGGCCATCAGCTTCTTTAGGGATGAGGGGTTCATCAACGAAGCTTGCCTGAACGGGGGAAAGGTTCTGCGGCGGCAGGATTATCTGGACCTCGTTCTCTTTTTCGAAATTGCGCTTTTTTTCAGGATCAAGATTCTTATTGATCAGCAGCGGGAAGAAAGAGAGGGGAGCGTGGCCGGCCGAAATTTCGATGCGGCTTTCGAGGCTTGAGTTTCGTCGAGGCGGCAAACTCTTGAGCCATCCCTCAGAATCAATCTCCAGCCTGAACTGGGCGTGAAAAAAATTTTCTGCTTCGGTGAAGCTTTCGAAAAGGCAGTTTGTCTGGCTCTTCCACATCAGCTCTTCTTCAGTGTCGAAGATCACGACGGGAAAACTTCTTTCCAGTGTTTCCTCGACGAGTCTCAGATGGGCCTTTGCTGTGCTCTCTCTCAATCTTTCATAGTCGTCCCTGGAGATCACTCTGGGCGAGGCGATGCTGCCAAGAGCCTTCATGAGGTCGTGGAAGCCGGCCTTAATGCCGTTTTCCGAAGCATAGTCCATCAGGACTGAATTCTTTCTCAACCCGTTCAGTTTCAGATGAACCTGGGAGAGAAAAACAAGCCCTAAGGCCAATGTCGAGAACGCAAGGAAGCAAAAAATAGTGACGATGAACATCGCCCCTGTTTGTCTTTTCTCAGGAACGCCTGAGACAGAGAGCGATATTTTTCGGGAAGACCAAGAGTTCATACGTTTTCTCCTCATCGGCTTTCAGGGCAAAATTGACCCTGGCCAGGTTGTTTTCTGCTTCAAAACCGAAGCGAAAGGAATAGACATCCTCGAGGAGCGGCTGAGGGGAACTTGCATTCACTCGCCTGCGGATCGTGCTTCTCCCCTTATCCAGATAGAGTGAGATCTTTTCAACGAGCAGAACCCGGGTTTCTTTTTTTCTGTAAGAAAACTCGAGCGGCGAAGCCAATACAATCGCCTTGCCCTTGCAAGATGACACGGATCGGCGCTCTCCCCGATGGCCGCTGACCAGACAGATTTCACGCCCCGCACTGATCCCCGTGGCAGCGTCAAGAACAATGCGTTGAGTCCCGGGCACAAGATCTTCGCTAAGAAACAGAGTCTCCTGAAGGCTGAGGATGGTCAGGCTTTCCTCGCTCAGCTTAATCCCTTCGATAATTCCGAGTCGGACAGCCTGAGAGAGTCCGGAACCAGCTTGCAGGAGGTCGATCCTCATTTTGTCCAGGGCAGCCATGGCCGCCTGAGTTTCCTCCTCACCTTTCTTAATCTTGAGGAAATAACCACGGGCGAGGCCTAAACCCTCAAAAACAGCCATGACAATCATCAGGAAAAGAGCCAAACTGATCATCGTTTCGACCGCAGAGAACCCCTTTTTTCTCATGGCTTAAAATTCCAGGTCCTGGCAGAGAAGGAGCGCAAGAGCGACTCTTTTTTGGGGGGCCTTCTGCCGAGAGATTTTGATCACGACTTTCTTCATCCTCTCGTCGATGTCGCCGATGCTCCATTCACTCAGGAGAATTTCTTTAGAGAAGCCGGCCCTGGCTGTTTCGACGTACTCGCCGCTTGTCAGAGCGGGATCTTCAAACGGGAGAGATTTGAGGTATTCCAGCTTTGACGCGGCCAGGCTTGCAGCAGCGAGATGGAATTCGGCGTTTCTCTTTGCCGCAAGAGAAGTCATGATGAGCTGGGTCACTCCGCTGAGAAGGAAGAGAATCAGAGCAGAGGATATAAGCATTTCGATCAGGCTGAAGCCCGGCTTGTTCATTCATTCCTCCTGTGAGGTATTGTTCTTAGCCAGAGACGTGCCATAAAAACGCCGCTGTTCATCTGGCGGAAGCGGGTTCGTGGACCGGGAAAGTGTTAACGGATGTTTAAGAATGGAGGACAAACGGCGTTTTTTTAGTAAACATTTGTTGACATTTGATGTTTGGCGGCCGTCCGAGAAATTTATTAAAAATTCGTGCTTGCCATCTTGACAATTCCGATTTTTGTGCTTATTATATAGATGCCTTTTGGCGGATGAGCCTGAAGCATCTAAACAACCTATCAGGTTGATAAGTTAGTTCTTTTAAAGACGTTTGAGTTTCTTTCTCGGGATAGAAAGAATCAGATCTTTGAAACAAAAAGCGGAGCGACTTTGATTGATCCGATTTGCCAACACTTCGGTTTGAAAAGGACTCGCAAGAGTTCTTTTATCAACTGGAGAGTTTGATCCTGGCTCAGAGTGAACGTTGGCGGCGTGCCTAACACATGCAAGTCGAACGGACTCAAAGGGGCAACTCTTTGAGTTAGTGGCGAACGGGTGAGTAACACGTGGGTAATCTCCCCTCGAGTGAGGAATAAGCTCCCGAAAGGGGGTCTAATACCGCATAACGCCATGGGGCATAAGCCTCCATGGTTAAAGCCGCAAGGCGCTTGAGGATGAGCCCGCGCCCTATTAGCTAGTTGGTAGGGTAACGGCCTACCAAGGCGATGATGGGTAGCCGGCCTGAGAGGGTGTCCGGCCACACTGGGACTGAGACACGGCCCAGACTCCTACGGGAGGCAGCAGTGAGGAATTTTGCGCAATGGGGGAAACCCTGACGCAGCGACGCCGCGTGGAGGATGAAGGCCTTCGGGTCGTAAACTCCTGTCAGAGGTGAAGAAAGCCCGCAAGGGTTTGACGGTAACTTCAGAGGAAGCCCCGGCCAACTACGTGCCAGCAGCCGCGGTAATACGTAGGGGGCGAACGTTACTCGGAATTACTGGGCGTAAAGGGTGTGTAGGCGGTTGAGTAAGTCAAAGATGAAATCCCGAGGCTCAACTTCGGAATCGTCTTTGAAACTGCTCGGCTTGAGGATAGTGGAGGAGAATGGAATTCCCGGTGGAGCGGTGAAATGCGTAGATATCGGGAGGAACACCAGAGGCG
>JBBILQ010000012.1:0-52447 GCA_037444845.1 Candidatus Aminicenantota bacterium
CCGAGGATGTAACGGCGGTTTCCGAAATTCGTCATCAGGAACGAAAATCCTTCGGCCAGAGGCGCATGATTGATATCCCGGCGCGCCCATTCCTTGAGCAAAAAGCTTGAGGGATTGCGGACAATGAGTCCGTCTACCTTTTTCTTTCCTTGGCCAGCGGCCAGAGGAAGTTCCAGGCTGACTTTTTGCCCCTTCTGGAAATCATCCAGGTAGTGAAAATAGTCGTCCTCTATCTTTCTCATGGCTCTTTCGTAGCGGTCAATGCCAGCGAAAAGCCTTCGGTTTTCCAGGATGTCGTATCGTTCTTCCGCTTTGGCATACAGGAACGACATGAATTTCAAGCCTTCTGCGACGCGTTCTTTGTTTATCTCCGCTTCCTCCTTTTTGGCGCCAGCAAAAAGGGCTCGCAGGATGGAATAAGGAGTGGCGGTCAGGTCGATGTCCCGGGGCAGGGAAGCTGAGTCCGCCATTTTGGCGTAGCCGGCGATCTTTTCCATCGGCGCGTCTACTTTTCCGAGCTCAAGGAGCTTGAGGGCCAAAAAGATGGAGGACAGGGCGTCAAAATCTGGCAGGCGGTGGGTCACGACCCTAAGGCTGGCAGGGCCATGGATGGTCCCTTTATTGAGACCGCTTTTCAAGTGGTCAAGGACAAGGCGAGGGTATTTGATGATCAGGGAAGCCGTGCACTCTGGTTCAGCTTCGGGATGGTGGTGGTCGATAACACCAGGGACTGTCTTCATGCCGACGTCGAGGACGATCGTATCAGGTTGGGGAAAGAGGTTTTCCCCATAGTTGACGAATTCATAACTGATGTCCATGAGCCTTGTTCACTCTTTATGGTTTGCTTCAGGTTTGATCCTCTCTATCCTGAGCTTTCCACAAATAATGCGAAAAAACAACCCCCTCCGTTGGTGGGAGGGGATAGAAGGGAGTGGGCGTCTTTTAAGAATCACCCTCTCCCCGACCCTCTCCAGTCAAGGGAGAGGGAATTTTTTCTCTTTGTTTCGTGCATAATCAAGGCTCGTTCCTCTAAATAATTGATGATTTTAGCGTTTCCTGAGGGAAAGGGGTGGCTTCGGAGGGACCGGAGGGAGACCCAGCGGAAAGGCTTTTTTCCAGCCTGCGGCCGATTCTTCAAGCGGCATTCGTAGGCATGCAGTGTCACCTGGAACCTGGTGTAGGCGTGGTTGACCTTTAGGAGGAGTTTTCCTATCTTGATCTCAGAGCCGAGCTCTTCCCTGATTTCCCGCCGCAATGCTTCCTCGTGTGTCTCGCCAGGCTTTCTTTTTCCGCCAGGAAATTCCCACAATCCGGCCAGAAGTCCTTTGGCCGGCCGCCTCTGGATGAGGTATTTCCCATCCTCCTTGATGATGGCCACAACTGTTTCGATCCGCTCCGATCTCCGAGCCCTCGGAGCCCGGATGAGCTCCTGCTCGCCGCTTTTAAAAGCCAGACAGAAATTCTGGGCAGGGCAGCGAAGGCAAAAGGGATTTCGCGGCTTGCAGACAAGCGCGCCTAACTCCATCATGGCCTGGTTAAATTCCCCGGCCTTTTCGTCCGGAAAAAACTTTGAAAGGAAGGAAAGGAGGAACTTGTCATGCCTCTGGTTCGCCTTGCCCGTCGTCCCGGCCAGCCGCATGACGACGCGCCTGACGTTGGCGTCAAGGACAGGATATGCCTGGCCGAATGCTATGCTCAGGACTGCGGCGGTCGTGTATGGGCCAAACCCGGGGAGGCCTATCAAGTCTTTGTACCGGTCGGGGAGGCTTCCATCAAACCTTTCACAGATCATCTGTGCGGCAAGACGCATGTTTCTGGCCCGCTCGTAATACCCTAGGCCTTGCCAGGCCTTGAGGACTTTCTGCAGTGGAGCGCGCGCCAGCGTCCGGACGTCAGGAAAGGCCTTCAGCCATTCTTGATAGCGGGGAAGGATGGTTTGGACTGTGGTCTGCTGGAGCATGACCTCTGAGACCCAGATCCGGTAGGGGTCTTTTGTCCGCCTCCAGGGAAGCGGCCTTCGATTGCGCCTGAACCAGCGGATGATTCTGTCGGCAAGGCGCTGCTCTGTTTTTGTTATTTTTTCTCTTCCTTTTTCTTGTCTTCTTTTTTTTCTTCAGGCGGTGCTGACTTCCAGTCCTCCGCCTTCGCGGGTATTTCGTTCAGGAAAGAAGAATCGACGCGGAAAAGATAATCCAGCTCGGGGTTTTTGACGACCACCTGTTTTTTTTCTTCGTCCTGCCGGCCGACGAGAACCTGAACGTGTTTTTCAGTCTCGTCGCTCTTTGTCCAGATTGTGATTTCAGCTTGCGGCGGAGCGAGTCCATGCTCTTCGAGGCTGGCCGGAATGTCGATAAACTCCGAGGCTTCCAGGCTTTCGATTTTGCGGATGAACGTCTCGACTTTAGACCTATCAGCTTCCTCTTTGTCCGGGCTTTCGAAAAACCATTTGTCATCTTTCCCTTTGACCATGACAAGCGCGACGTCGGCTTTCCTGACGCCAACCTTTGCCGCTTCCCAGGTGTCGAACACGACCACCTGCTTTTCCCTCAAGTCTTCGACTTTTTTTTCGATATCGGTGAGGGCCAGGCTTTCAGCCTCGATAATCTTGGGCGACAAGGATGTGGTGGCGTAGACTTTGTCCCCATCTTTATGGAGGTTGAATGTTATTTCCTTGTTTTCCGATGGGAAATATAGAATAACTGTGTATTCTGAATCCTTCAGCCCGTGCTTCTCGATGTCGGCTTCCTGTTTCTGCTCGCTCACGAATTCCTTGGCCCTGAGGCCCGAGAGCGCGCGCAACACGTCCTCGATGCGGCTCTTTCTGGCCAGGGCAGAAACCGGCTTGAGGAAAAACCAGTCTTCTTCTTTTTTTTGAGCTTCCCAGGCGATCTCCTCGGCCCGGAGCCGGATGCTTTTAACATCTTGAGTTTCGAACTTGAAGATGTCCTTCTGGCGAAAGTCAAAAATCGTTTTGTCGAGGGCGCTCTTGAGATAGCTGGCGAGAAGGACGATCCTTGAGTCATCCTCTTTTTTGGCGAAAAGGCTTTTATCGAGCGGATTCTCCATGCCGATAAGAAGCTTAACCGGTTGTTCTTTATCCTTGACCCACAGGGACAGCTCTTTTTTCGGGATTTCGTACTTGGCCGGGTCTCCGCCTTCCGGCTCGACCACTCTGTCGATCTTGAGGCTTGAGAAATCCTGGGCTAAGCGGTTAACTTCATACGTGTCTGCTTTGGCTTCCAGGGGCTCGACGATAAACCAGTCTCCTTTGTCGTCTTTTTTGAAGACGATGGTTTCGTCCTCTTTCTTCAGGCTGATTTTCTGGACGTCGTCAGAGGAGAGGTCGATGAGCTTGTCTTCGGCCTCCTTTTTCCCCTTGCTTCGCGATTCAAACAGCAGGACGAAGGTGAGCAGAGCCACAAACGCAGCCATGAGAATGAGGGTTGTCCTGAATTTCATAGCGACCGCCTCCTCAGCCAGACGGAAATTCCTGTGATGAGGACAAGCAGGGGAAGGATAAGGACAGAAACAAAGAAAATCATTCTTCCCTGGGAAGGCGTGAGCTGGATTGTCCGCGGCGAGGACGTCTTCGGCTGGATCGAGATCAGGTCAGCTTCTTCTGTCAGCCAGTTGACAGTGTTGAGGAATAAGTTCCCGTTTCCAGAGAGGTTGTAGTAGCGGTTGGCTGCAAAGTCGGAATCACCGAATACGGCCAGCCGGCCTTCCTTCTCTGACTCCTGTTCATCGAGTTCTTCCGGCTTGGCCTTCTCCTGCGGTCCGCCCGTCTCGATGTTTTCCTCTGCCTTCTCCTCAGCTTTTTCTTCTGGTTTAATGGTGGCGACCAAGGCTAAAGAGATCGGCCCTTGCTTGTCTTTGTCTTTGTCGTAAGTCACCCGCTGCTCGGCGAGCTGGCGCTCCGACCAGGAATTTGGGCTTGTTTTGGCCAGCACCGTCGCGGTGACCCGATCGGGTTTCTCCGCAGCGATTTCCACGGACCTGGCATAGGGGAAAAAGGTGGCGTAGCGGAAGTTCGGGGTGATGGCGTGGTATTCGTACTCTGAGACCAGGGGCATGAAATAATCGCCGCCAAAAAGGCGGGACATTGTATCGACGACAACGTCATTTTCGAGCATGATGCCGAATGGGCTCAAGAAAGCGGGGAGGCCGGGCGCTGTTTCCGGGTCAATCATGAAGAAAACCCGGCCGCCTTTTTCGAGATAGGTCTGGATTGTCTCTAGCTCATTAGGGAGGAGATCTTTTTCTGGGCCCGGGACAACGAGCACGGCGCAGTCCTGCGGAAAGGTCTCGGAAAGCGCTAAGGTCAGCTTTTTGATTTCATAGCCCAGTTTTTCGAGCTCCTGCTTGGCCGTGGAGTAGCCTCTGTCATCGCTGGCCTCGATGCTCCCCTCGCCGTGGCCCTCGAGGAAATAGATGATTTTTTTCTTTTCCCTCGTCACCTTGATGATCGCGTTGGTGATGTCCTCCTCGTCCGCTGTCGTGATGCGGTTTTCCTTGTCTCCGCACTCTAAGATCGTCGTCCCGTCCTGGGTGATTTCATACCGTTTGACCAGCCCGGGGTTCTTGTCCGGGTCGATGAACTCGTACTTGATTTTCTTGGAATGATAGGCGTAATTCTTGAGCAGGTTTTCCATCTTGCCGCGGCTGTAGTTTCCTTCCCGGAAAAAGCATTTGGCCAGGACGTCGTTTTTCAGGTTCTTGACGACCTTGACCGACTGGTCAGAGAGGCTGTGGAGCTTTGATTCCGTGAAGTCGAACCGGTGGTGATGCCGGGAAAAGAAATAGTTCACCAGGACAAGGATGGCGAGCACCAGGACGACGACGAGGAGAAGGTTGCTCGAATAGAGGAAGGATTTCCGGCTGACGCTCCGCTTGAGTGAGGACAGGTTGAGGGCGATATAAACGACAAGAGCCACCACGCCAAGCAGAGCGGCTGCCAGGGCAGGCGTTTTCTTATAAGGCCAGATTCTCAAGGCCATCAAGGAGGCGACGATAAGCGTCAAACCGATATAATTTAAATTCTTCTTGATCGTTTCCATCTCTCACCTCCATCGTCTCGACTGGAGCACGGAGTGGGTAAGGAAAAGCCCGAAAAAGGCAAAGCTGAGGTAGTAGACAAGGTCGCTCGTGTCTAAAATGCCGCGGGTCAGGTCGTCAAAATGCTGGAAAAAAGAAAGATAATCGAGGACGCTCTTCCACATGCCCGAGGCCGAGTGGGAAGCCCAGTTGAGAATCCAGAAAAGGAGCAGAGCGCCGAACGTCAGGATGGCCGAGACAATCTGGTTTTCGGTCAGGGAAGAAAAGAAAATGCCCACTCCGATAAAAGCTGCGCCCATCAAAAACAGCCCCAGGTAGCCGTTCAGGATCTGGGGCAGCTCTGGATTGCCGTAAGCGAACGTGAAGACAGAAAGGACACCGGTCAGGATGAGCATGGCTGCCAAGACCACTAACGCGGCCAGGTACTTGCCCAGGATAATCTGGCCGACATTGATGGGCGAGGTATAGAGGAGCTCATCGGTGCCGATTTTCTTTTCTTCCGAGAAAAGGCGCATGGTAAGGAGAGGAATCATGAGCAGGAGGATAATGCTCATGTTGTGGAAGAGAGGCGCGTAGACCATCTGGTTGATGTTGGCCTGCTGGTAGTAGTAAGGGTTCTGGGCCATCTGGATGGACTGGGAGTTAAACCACCAAATGGCGCTGTAAAAGAAGAAGCCGACGAGCACGAGAAAGACAGCGATGACGACATAGGCGATCGGAGAGGTGAAATACGTCTTGATTTCTTTCTTGGCTACGTACCAGATGTTTTTCATGGCTCGATTCCTCCGGAGACGACGCGAAGATAGAGGTCTTCGATGTTCATGGCCACAGGCCTCATTTCCAGAAGGCCCCAATCCTTCTCCACGGCCAACTTGGCAATGGCCTCTCTCAAATCCTTTCCCTGACTCCACTCGACGGCGAATTCTCCATCCTGGCGGGAGACCTTCTCCACTCCCGGGATTTCTCGAAGGACGGTTGCGGCTTCGTCCCCTGCCCGGCGGAGCCTGATCGTCACGCCTTCTTTTTTTCGGATGGAAGCAGAGATCTCTTCCAGAGAGCCCGAGGCCATCAACTTTCCCTCGTTGATGATGACGGCTCCGTCGCATGTCTGGGTCACTTCGGCCAGAATGTGCGTTGACAGGATGATCGTGCGTTCGCCTTTGAGGGATTTGATGAGCTGGCGGATTTCGATGATTTGGGCCGGGTCGAGGCCGATCGTCGGTTCATCCAGGATCAGGACATCAGGGTTGTGGATGAGAGCCTGGGCTATTCCCACTCTCTGCTTGTAACCGCGGGAGATATTCTTGATCAGCCTTTTCCTGACTTTCTCGAGCCCGCTTGTTTCTACCGCCTGGTCAAGCGCGCTTTTTCTCGTGGCTGCCGGGACCTTTTTGATGGCGGCGACAAAGTCAAGGTAGTCGGAGACGGTCATCTCAGGATAGAGAGGGAGGGTTTCGGGAAGATACCCGATGATCCTTTTGACTTCGTTAGGCTGTTCGAAGACATCGAACCCGCAGACCGTGGCTTTGCCCTCGGTGGCCGGCAGATACCCTGTCAGGATGCGCATGGTCGTTGTTTTTCCGGCAGCGTTGGGGCCGAGAAGGCCCCAGATCATGCCTTTCTCCACTTTGAAGCTCAAGTCCCTGACCGCCACGAGGTCGCCGTATTTCTTTGTCAGGTGTTCAACTTCGATCATGCGAGCCTCCTTTCACGTTTTTTTAATGCAAACGCATTAAATGCTTTTACATCGTCATGCGAGTGACCAACGGGAGCGCGGCAATCCGGCCCTTTGGGCCGTCCCGAGCATGGCGAGGGATCTCATCAAGTGCGAAATAGGCATGAGACCGCCACGCTGCGCTCGCGGCGACTGCGTCGGATTGCGGAGCCTGTTCCGAGCGAAGCGAGGAATCTCCGGGTTTGCTTCGGCTTCGCCTCGCAACCGCTTCGCTCCTCGCAATGACAGCGTAAAGATTTAGTGCACTCGCATTAGTTTCCGTTTTCTTCATCACATTTTTTCGGGCAGAGGGATGCCCATGAGGGAAAGCGCCTTTTTGAGAATTTCCCGGACATAGAAAATTGTCCTTATTCTCATCTCTTTCCGGTCTCTATTTTCCTCTCCCAAGATAGAATAAAGATGATAGTAGGCGTTGATTTTCTGGCAGAGGTTGAAGGCGAACTTGGCCAGATGGGAGAACTCAAGAGACAGGATGCTGTGGAGAACACTCTCTTCTAACTGAGAGGCGTAAAAAACAAGATCCCAAAAGTCCCTCTTCTCGGCGTCCGGCAGCGCTTCCAGGGATATGTTCTTCTCAGACAGAAGAGACTCCAGCTCTCTCGGGCCGAAACCGGCTCTGTCTTCAAGCTTGCGGAAGATGCTGTTCAGCCGGACGGCGCTGTACTGAAGATAAGGTCCTGTTTCACCCTCGAAGTTCAGGGCCTCTTCGAAATCGAAGACAATCAGCGAATTGCGGGCGAACTTGAGCATGAAATAGCGCAGAGCGCCGC
Organism: Candidatus Aminicenantota bacterium; assembly: GCA_037444845.1. GTDB lineage: Bacteria > Acidobacteriota > Aminicenantia > Aminicenantales > UBA8522 > JARYMI01. The sequence continues at coordinate 7,561 of JBBILQ010000012.1, forward strand.
AGGCTACCTGGCGGGCGATGGCGAGTTTGGCCTCGGCTGGAAGGTCGGGGTTCCTTGTTTCGACCTCGGCAAGAGCTTTCTCTTCCAGCCTGTCCAGGAGGTCGTCTGCTTTCACCCCCAGCCCTTTTCGGCCAGAGACCTCGAAAAAACTCTTTTCTTTTTCTTCGTCGGAAACCTCGTAGGCAAGCTCCTTTAGGCTTTTGGGCGAGAGGGCGACCATTTCGTAAGAAAAGTGGGTTGATTTGGCGGCCTGCTCTAAGTAGTCAAGAGACCTCAGCCCCTGGACGACTATTTTTTGAAGATACGCCTGTCGAGAGTCGATGACGTTGTATACTTTGGTGGCCCGGCCGAAGGAGACAGGAACCTCTTCATGAGACGTCGTTGTTATCCAGATCGTCCGGCCGTTTTCTTCGATGAATGGCTGATAGAAAAAATCTTTTTTTAGCAAACCAAATTTCCAGAGCTGGTAGGCGATGTCTTTGCCGACATAGGTCACTGTCCCGTCCGAGCGGACGATGACTTTTTCTTTGTCCTCTTCCTCCTCCAGCCGCATGACCCAGCATCGAGCGTTGGGACCTTTGTCAGCCACAAAAATAGCCCCTCGATCTTTTAAGAGCGCAAGAGCTTCTTCCCAGAACTCAAGTCCCAGGATGCTGCTCTCGCAGGGGAGAAGGTCGTAGGTCACGTCGATCCTTTTCATCGTCTGGAGATGGGCTTTGAGGATACGACGGGAGATAGCAAACGCCAGAGAAGCCTCCGGGTCCTGTCCACGTTCGATTTTCTTGAGAATCTCAGCCTTTCTCTCCTGCGCTTCATGATGGCTGGCCAGATAGGCCGACGTCCGGGCGTAGAGGTCCCAGCAGTAATAATCAAGCTTATCTTTTATATTTTCTAAATCGGTCAGCGTCTTCTTTTCCAGCTCCATGAACCCGAAGACGACGTCGACTACCTGGACGCCGGTGTCATCGATGTAGTTCTGGATTTCAACCCGCTCACCTTTGTGCTTGAGACAGCGGCCTAAGGTATCGCCGAGGCAGGCGTTCCGCAGGTGCCCTATGTGGGCAGCCTTGTTCGGGTTGATGTTCGTGTGTTCGATGATGATTTTTTCCTCTTCCGGCTGAAGAGAGGATGCGTCGAGGGATTCGAGCTGCTGGCGAAAGAAGGCTTTTCTGTCGAGAAAAAGGTTGATGTAGCCCGGTCCGGCCACTTCTGCATTATCCACTCCGTCGAGTCCAGAGAAATAGGGCAGGAATTCCTGAGCGACCTGGCGGGGATTGGTCTGGCGCAATTTGGCCAGCTTGAAGGGAAACGCGAAGCTCAGGTCGCCGAGGCTCTGGAGGGGAGGATAGGCAATCTCTATTTTGGATTCGGGCAGAGGAAAGGCGTCCCCTAACCTGCTCAGAAGCTCTTTTTTGAGTCTTGTTTTTAGCTTGATCATAAGAGGTTTCATATTATAGCAAAACGGCCGCTCAGGACAAGGGCAGCTGGGCGAACGTATTGATGGGGCGTGGACGTCTTTTAGTGTTCTATTTCAGGAGGGAATACTCTTTTCCGTAGCGGAGCATTTGCCTGACGTAGTCATCAGGGTAGGAAATCTTAACGTCGATGATTCGGCCGTTTTCGACGACGGGAGTGTAATCAGGGTTGATGAACCCGCTGTAAGGCGCCAGGTTCAGCTTGGAGTAACGGTCGAGAACCTCTTTATGGAGCTTCTGGTCGACCTGAACTCCGTAGGTTTCGACGAGGTCTCGGGCAGCCTCGTAGTCGCCTTCGCTGGTGATGCGCTGGACCTCGGCCAGCAACTCTCCGAACAGCCGGCGAAGTTTCTGGTAATCGTTGACCACGAAATAGGTCTTTCCATCGTTGATTTTCTTGGCGATAACATTCTCCGGCTGCCCTTTTTCGTAGACCCAACGGGCGATGAGGGCACGGCCGCGCATGTGGGCCTGTTCGATGGTCTTTCCTGGCTCGATCCGGGTGAGCTGAGTCATCAGCCCGTTCCGGATGCTCCTGTCATAACTGGCTTTTGCTGCTTCCAGAGTGGGAAAAAGGCCGAATTCGACCATCCTGTCGTCCATCAGATAATAGAGGGCAAAAAGATCAGCCCTGGCTTCCTCGATCGGCGAGTGATAGTTTCTGAGCGTTTCCGAACTCACCCCGGGCAGCAGTTGACCGGAGGCATGACCGAGGACCTCATGAAGGTCTGTATGGATGTTTCCAGCCAGGTATCCGTATTTTTTTGCCCGTTCAACCTCTTCCTGGGAATAAGAGAACTCTTCGTTAAAGCCTGAACCCTGCGAGGCCTGGTCATAGGCGTACGTGATGTTTTCAAGAGTGACCGATTTTGAACCGTGGGTCCTCCTGATCCAGTTTGCGTTAGGAAGATTGATGCCGATCGGCGTAGAGGGATAGGCGTCCCCTCCAAGCATTGCTGCTGTTATCACCTTGCCCGTAACCCCTTTAACTTCCCTGCGCTTGAAACGCGGGTCGGTCGGGGAATGATCCTCGAACCACCGGGCGTTGGCCGCGATCGTTTCCATCCTTTTTGTGGCCTCGAGGTCTTTGAAGTTGACGATTGACTCCCAGCTCCCTTTCATCCCCATGGGGTCGCTGTACACTTCGATAAAGCCGTTGATGAAATCCACCCTGGATTCCACATCCCTAACCCACAGGATATTGTATTCATCGAATTTTTCCAGGTCACCGGTCCGGTAGTACTCGACGAGTTTTTCGATCACCTGCTTTTGCAGGTCGCTCTCTGCGACCCCGGCCGCTTTTTCGAGCCAGAAGACGATCCTTTCGATCGCGGGCCTGTAAAGCCCGTTCGCAGAGTACACTTCCTCGACCACCTTCCCGCTCTTTTTTGTCACCTTAGAATTCAGCCCGTAGGAGATTGGGGTGGGGTCATTTTCGTCCACGATGCTTTTGTAATAATTTTCAACCTCCGCCTGGGTGACGCTTTCGTAAAAATTGACAGCCGAGTTGGCGACCAAATCCCCGGTCGAATCCTGAGAAACTTTTTTGGCATCCACAGAAGGGTCGAAAAGGATGGGCTGCAAAAAGGCGATCAAATCATCAAGGGTCTGGCCCTTGGCCAGAGGGAACGGCACGCCCTCAGATTCTCTGACCAGCGTGGCGAAGTAATCCGGAGAAAATTCCGGGGTGAACTTATCCGTCGAGTAGTGATGATGGATTCCGTTGGAGAACCATACTCTTTTTGTATAGATCATGAACTTTTCCCACTGAGGGTTAGTGCGGTCCCCTTTGTAGCCTTCGACAATAGCGTCGAGAGTTTGACGGATGGTCAGGTTGTGCTTGTAATTCTGGTCAGTGATGATGTCCCGGCCGCAAAGCGCAGCCTGGCCCAGGTAATAGATCAACTCCTTCTGCGACAGGGGCAGGTCATCAAACCCGGGGACCTGGTAGCGCAGGATCCTCAGGTCGGCGAACTGGTCAACCTGCCATTTGAATTCCTGAGCCGCAGCCTCGGGCTGGGTTCTGGTTTTCTTGCAACCTGCGGCAAAAATCGCTAGGGAAAAAGCAAGTGCGCAAATGAAAAATCTCTTCATTTTCATATGACTTTACCTCTCCAATGTTTTTTATTTGAGTGCCCTATCTTATCTAAATTCCCGCCTTTCGTCTAATCCTCTTTTAAAACCGCAGTCATCCGTGCTTCTTCCACGTGGATTTCCTCCCAAAATTGCCGATAGGACCTTCTTGTGCAGCGAAAGGGCTTGCGCTTCTGCAAAATCAGCGCGATAAGCCGACACCCGACGGGAGGCGTGGTTCGGGGGCCGACCTTCCCCGATACGCTTGCCGTTATTCCCGTCTTAATTCCCTAAGAAGGGAAGGGAAGATTAATGCATAAGAAATAAAGTTTTGGAGCATCTCGGAATTCTTACCCGAGCGTTTGATGCCAATAATCTACGGCCTTGATAATAAACAACATCGTCCGCGAGGGGGCGCCGGGGGTGAACCGCGACAGGACCCGTCGGGTGATGCCATCGGCAATGCCGGGTTTCCTTCCGGCCTTTGACAATTTTGTCACGTTCGCTTATTCTACATGTTCAACCTGAAGCCTTTGCTCTTGCTAATAATGATGGATAAGTGCCCATGGACAAAACTATAATCGCCGTCCTGACAGTCATCGCCGTCGCCGTCTGCCCCGCGTTTTCCCAGGAAAAAGAGCTGTCTGTGACTGCCGGCCGCTCTTTCTGTGGCAGAAAGGGGCTTCCGCAAAGAGGTTTGCCACCATGAAAAGAACTCGTCTTTATGAGTGCCATCAGCAGCTCGGCGTCCGCATGATCGAGTTTTTCGGCTGGGAAATGCCGGTTGAGTTTCGCGGCATCGTCGAGGAGCACCTGGCCGTCCGCCAGAAAGCCGGGCTCTTCGACGTCAGCCACATGGGTGAAATCATCATCCGGGGGAAAGATGCGCTCAATTTTGTCCAGTATTTGACTCCCAACGATGCCGGGCGTCTGGCGGTCAATCAAGCTCAGTACACAGCTCTGACGACTCCCCGGGGGACTTTCGTTGATGACCTTCTTGTCTATTGCCTGGCGCCGGACAAATTTCTTCTTGTGGTCAACGCGGCCAACTCGGATAAGGATTATGCCTGGATTCTAAGCCAGAAGGGCTCGTTCGATGTCGAGGTGGACAATGCCAGCGATCGTTTTTCCCAACTGGCCCTGCAGGGGCCGAGGGCAACGGAAATTCTCCAACCTCTCGCGGACATAGACCTCGGCGTTCTGAGACCTTTCTGGGCAAGCTGGGGGAAGGTGGCTGGGGTTGACGCCCTGGTTTCGCGCACGGGATACACCGGAGAGGACGGTTTTGAAATCTATACTCTCTCGTCCGAGCCGGCTGCGATATGGAATGAAATCATGAAGAGGGGAGAGGAGTTCGGCCTTTTGCCGGTCGGCCTGGGAGCGCGGGACACGCTTCGTCTTGAAGCCAAACTCATGCTCTACGGCAATGACATCGATGAGACGACGACAGTTTTAGAGGCTGACCTCAAGTGGATCGTCAAGTTCAAGAAGGGAGATTTTTTGGGCCGAGAGGCGCTCAGCAGGCAACTTGAAGAGGGGCTGAAGAGGAAAATCGTCGGGTTTGAGCTTGTCGACCGAGGCATTCCCCGGCCTCACTACCCGGTGTTCGTTCATGGAGATAAAGCGGGAGAAGTGACATCAGGGACGTATTCTCCTTTTTTGAAAAAGAGCATAGGTTTGACCTATCTGCCCATCGAATACACTGGAGCAGGGACGGAGATTGAGGTGGGCATTCGGGACAAGCGGGCCAAAGGGCTTGTTGTCCAGACGCCTTTTTATAAACGCGAGGAGAGAATTGTCTGACAGCGGTTTGAGTTTTCCATAATTTATGGAGATATAGTAGAATAGGAAAAATTCGGGCGAGGGCTTGCGGCTTCGGCCGAATCCTGAAAGGAGGATGGATATGTATCCGACAGATTTTTTTTACTCTAAAGATCATGAGTGGGTGAAGATAGAAGGAGACGAAGCCATCATCGGGATAACCGATTTTGCCCAGAAACAACTGGGCGATGTCGTCTATGTCGAACTTCCTCCCGCAGGGAAGGAGCTTGATGTTCACCAGACGATCGGTGTCGTCGAATCTGTCAAGGCCGTTTCCGATATCTACTCGCCAGTTGCCGGAGAAGTCATCGCTGTCAACGAGAACCTGAACGACTCGCCGGAGATGCTCAACCAGGACCCTCACGGCAAAGGCTGGATCATCCGTCTTAAAATCAGGGATAGGTCGGACACAGAAAAGCTGATGACGGCCACCGATTACGAAAAATTCTTGGAGGGCATCGAGCCCTGACGACCGGACCCTAAGAGAGCAGACGATGGGCTATGTTTCTCTGAGCGAAAAAGAAAAAAAGGAGATGATGGCCGCTCTCGGCATCAACTCCTTGGACGACCTGTTCTGCTGCATTCCGGCCGAGGTTCAGCTCAAGCGCCGCCTCGAGATCCCCGGAGCCATGACCGAGCCTGAGGTCGTCTCTCGCTTTGAAAAAACCGGGAGAAAAAACGCCGCTCCGGAAATGCTCTCTTTTCTTGGGGCAGGCGCTTACCCGCACGTCATTCCTTATATCGTCGATTACCTGAGCTCGCGCGGAGAATTCGTCAGCCCTTATACTCCCTACCAGCCCGAGGCCAGCCAGGGGACTCTCCAGGTCATTTTTGAGTATCAGACGTTGATCTGCCAGTTGACCGACATGGACATCTCCAACGCCTCGCTCTACGACGGCGCCTCTGCCGCGGCCGAAGCTATCCTGATGGCCCATCGGGTCAGCGGGAAACCAAAAGTTCTGATCGCCCGCACCGTTCACCCCCAATACCAGGAAGTTATCCGGACGTATATCAAGAACTTAGGCGTCCAGGCCGAAGAAGTTGCTTTCAGCGAGTCTGGCGGAGTTGACCTTGAAGACCTGAGGCGAAAAATTGATGCTGAGACGGCCGCTGTCATTTGCCAGTCTCCCAACTTCATGGGCGTTATCGAGGATCTTGATAAGATTGGCGCTATCGTCCGCAACAGCCAAGCGCTGTTTGTGGTGGCGATCGCAGAACCCGCTTCGCTGGGACTCCTTAAACCGCCCGGGGCCTGCGGAGCGGATATTGTCACCGGCGAAGGCCAGTCTTTCGGCATTCCCTTGAGCTTCGGCGGGCCTTACCTGGGGTTCATGGCTTGCCGGAAGGATTTTCTCCGCCAGTTGCCCGGACGGATTGCCGGTCAGACAAAGGATGTTGACGGGAACAGGGGATTCGTCCTGACTCTTTCCGCGAGAGAGCAACATATTCGCCGGGAGAAGGCGACTTCCAACATCTGCACCAATCAGGCTTGGTGCGCTCTGCGGGCGGCGATTTTTCTTGAAACGCTCGGGCAGGCCGGGCTGCGCGAGCTGGCCCTCCGGAACCTCCAGAAAGCCAATTACGCTCTGGCCAGATTGACCGAACTAAACGGCGTCAGGAAAAAATTCAGCGGACCGGTCTTCAACGAGTTTGTCTGCGAGTTTGACGGAGGCTGGGAAAGGGTCGACGAACATCTCAAGAGTAAGGGCATTCTTGGCGGGCTGAGGTTGGGGCCGATTTATCCCGAGCTCAAAGACTGCGCTCTCTTTTGCGTGACTGAAGTCCACACCAGAGAACAAATCGACCAGCTTGTGGGTTTTATCGCCGAGGTGCTATCATGATCAGAGAGCCGTTGATCTTCGAAATAAGCGCGAGGGGCAAACGGGCCTTTGCTCTGCCGAAGCTCGATGTTCCTGAAGACAAAGGCCTCCTTAAGGGTCTTCCGCTGCGCGATAAGATCAATGGGTTCCCCGAGGTCTCGGAGATCGAAGTTGTCCGCCATTTTACCAGGCTTTCACAGACTAATTACTGCGTCGACACGACTTTCTATCCGCTCGGCTCGTGCACGATGAAGTACAGCCCCAAAGTTAACGAAAAAGTGGCTGCCCTGGAGAGCTTTCTTTTCTCCCACCCTTATGCTCCGGAGGAACTGGTACAGGGCAACCTGGAGATTCTCAAAACCACGGAAGAGATGCTCGCCGAAATCACGGGCATGGATGCTTTCACCCTTCAGCCGAGCGCCGGGGCGCAGGGCGAGCTCGTCGGGATGATGATCATCCGGGCCTTTCTGGAAAAGAGGGGAGACGCGCGCCAGGTCGTCCTCATCCCCGATTCCGCCCACGGCACAAATCCGTCGAGCGCCCACATCTGCGGCTACCGCGTCGAGGAAATCAAGTCGAACGAAAAAGGGACAATCGACCTGGGAAGTTTAGACCGGGCCATGACAGAAAAAGTCGCCTCGTTGATGATAACCAACCCAAACACACTCGGCGTTTTTGAATCGGATATCCTCAAGATCGCTGAAATCGTTCACGCCAGGGGAGGACTTCTCTACATGGACGGGGCGAACCTGAATGCTTTGGTCGGAAGATTCAGGCCTGGCGACATGGGTGTTGATGTTATCCACCTCAACCTCCACAAGACTTTTTCCACTCCCCATGGAGGGGGCGGGCCGGGGGCTGGCCCGGTCGGAGTGAAGAAGGAGCTGGCTTCTTTTCTGCCAATTCCCGTGGTCGTGAAATCAGGTCAGGGTTATGCCTTGGACTTTGACCTTCCCCTGAGCGTCGGCCGAGTCCGAAGCTTTTATGGCAATTTTCTGGTGATTGTCAAAGCTTTAGCCTATGTCCTTTCTCTCGGCCCGGAGGGGTTGAAGGAAATTGCTGACGTCGCGGTCCTCAACGCCAACTACATCCGAAAGAGCCTGGAGAATGTCTATCACTTGAAATACACGGCTCCTACCCTTCACGAGTGCGTCTTCTCGGATAAATACCAGAAAGAGCATGGTGTTCAGAATATCGACATAGCCAAGAGGCTGATCGACTTCGGCGTTCATCCGCCGACGATGTCCTTCCCCCTGATTGTGCCCGGAGCCTTGATGATCGAGCCCACGGAAACGGAGAGCAAAAGGGACCTGGACACCTTCATCGAGGCGATGAAAAAAATCGCCCGGGAGGCAGCCGAGACGCCCCCTATCGTTAAAACGGCTCCTCATACCTCGTATGTCAGGAGGCTGGATGAAACCGCCGCTGCCCGGAATCCCATCCTGAGGTGGGAGGGGGAAATAAAGGAATAGGAAGCCAGATGTCGCTCCAGAATCTCATCCTGAGCTTGCAGAAATACTGGGCCGGCCAGGGCTGCTACCTGGCTCAAACCTACGACGTGGAGGTTGGCGCCGGGACGATGACTCCGGACACTTTTTTCCGTGTCCTCGGCCGGCGGCCTTGGCGCGTTGCGTATGTCCAGCCTTCGCGGCGGCCGACCGACGGGCGGTACGGCGAAAACCCGCATCGCGTCCAGAAGCATTTTCAGTACCAGGTGATCATCAAGCCGTCGCCCGAGGACATCCAGCAGGTTTATCTTCAGAGCTTGGCGTCCTTGGGCATCAACCTGTCCGAACATGACCTCCGCTTTGATGAAGATGACTGGGAATCGCCGACGATCGGCGCCTGGGGAGTGGGCTGGCAGGTCATCCTCGACGGGCTGGAGATTACTCAATTCACGTATTTCCAGCAGGCGGGAGGGATTGACCTTTCTCCGGTTCCAATAGAAATCACTTATGGACTGGAACGGCTGGAAATGTTTCTTGAAGGAAAAGACAACCTCTACGACCTCAATTGGTCTGATGACACGAGTTACCGGGAGCTTCGCTTCAGGGAAGAAAAGGAGTTTTCTGAATACAATTTCAGTCAGGCTGATATCGGAAGGCTCCAGACGTCTTTCGCTCTGGCCCGCGAGGAAGCGGCGACGCTCGTGGAAAAGAACCTTCTCCTGCCCGCTTACGACATGTGTCTCAAGTGTTCTCATCTGTTCAATATTCTCGACTCGAGAGGGGCGGTCAGCGTCACTGAAAGGGTCAAGATGATCGCCGAAATCCGGGCGCTGGTCAACGTTATCGCTCAGAAATACACGGCATCAGAGGTGAAGCGTTGATGGAATTCCTGCTTGAGATCATGACGGAAGAGATGCCGTCCTCTCATGTTCAAGCCGGGCAAGCACAGCTTGAAGAAAAGCTAAGCGCGGAATTGGAGTCGGCTCATCTTCCTGTCTTCTCGCTCAAGACGTTCGGAACCTGCCGCCGTCTCATCGTTGTGGGTGACTTCGGCCGCAGGCAGGACGATAAAGAGGAAGTTGTTATCGGGCCTCCAAAAAAAGTCGGTCTCGCTCCTGACGGATCGCCCACAGCTGCAGCCAAAGGCTTTGCCAGGGCTCAGAATGTGGACGTGACCAGGCTCGAGGTCATTCCAACGCCCCGAGGCGAGTACCTGGGGGTTAAAAAAACTGTCACCGGAAAGCCTGCCGAGGAAATCCTGGCCAGCCTTCTTCCAGGGATCATCAGCTCTCTCGCTTTTCCCAAGATGATGAGATGGGGGGATGGGGCGTTCCGGTTTTCGCGGCCGATTAAAAATATTCTCTGCCTTTTTGGGGGGAAGCGCGTCGACTTTTCTTTGCGCGGAAAAACATCGACCGACTTCACAACCGGCCACATGCTCCACAAGCCTCAAAAAATCCAAGTTCGATCCTTCCGCGAATACAAGGCCTTGCTCAAGAAGAGTTTAGTGCTCATTGACGCGGCAGAGAGAAAAGAGCTCATCCGTCGGAATAGCGAGAAGAAACTCATCCGCCTCAAAGGCAAAACTTATCCCGATGAGGGGCTGCTGGACAAGTTGACCTACGATGTGGAATGGCCGTATGTTTTTGTGGGCAAGTTTCCTGATGACTACCTCAAGCTTCCTTTGGAGGTTCTGAGCGCCGCTTTGAGAGAAGGGCAGAAGCTTTTTTCAGTTGTCAGGGAAGGCAAACAGCTTCCTTTTTTTGTCGGCGTGGCCGATACGCCTGGAGACCCGAAGTCGCTCATCCGCAAGGGCAATGAAAGAGTTCTGCGGGCAAGGCTCGAAGATGCCCGGTTTTTCTGGGAACAAGATGCAAAGATACCTTTAGCCAAAAGGGTTGCGGGGCTGGAACTCGTAGTTTTCCAGGAAAAATTGGGAACGTACAGAGAGAAAATTCTCAGGCTGAAAACACTCGGAAGCTACATCTGCGATAAAATCGATGAGAAAAGCCTGAAGAAAGAAGTGGCCCAGGCGGCTGAACTGTGCAAAGCCGACCTGCTCACAGAAATGGTCAGAGAGTTTCCTTCGCTCCAGGGAAAAGTCGGCGGGCTCTATGCCAGAGCTGAGCGATATCCGGAAGCTGTCGTCAAGGCCATTTACGAGCATTACAAGCCCGTCAGCTTGGAGGACAGCGCGCCAGGCTCCTTGGCCGGAGCTATTCTCTCTCTCGCTGATAAGCTTGATTCGGTTGTCGGCGTCGTGGGAATCGGGATTCAGGCTTCCGGCTCGAGTGACCCCTTTGGCATCCGCCGGAATGCCACGGGCATCTGCAAGGTCATCCTGGATAAAAAACTGAGCTTATCTTTTTCTCGCCTCCTGGAAAAAGCCCTCTCGGCTTACGGAGGCGCTCTGGAAAAGCCGGAAGCAGAAATCCTTGCGAGCTGCCTCGGTCTGTTTGTTCAACGGCTCCGGTATATCTATGAAACCCAGGGATACCGGTATGACCTTGTGAATGCCGCCCTTGGAGCCGGGATCGATAACATTTATCACTCTTATCTCCGGCTTAGAGCTCTGGATAACCTCAAGAAGAGCCCTTCTTTCGCCTCCCTCATCCTGATGGCCAAGAGGGTCAATAACATCATCCGGGGAGTTCCTCCCTGTAAAGTCGCCCACGAACTCTTGGCTGAAAAGGAGGAACGGGAACTCTTTTCCACCTTCTCGATCATCGCCGAAAACGTCCGGCCGCTCGTCGATGCGGGGGATTTCGCCAAAGCCCAGAACATGATCCTGAAGATGCAGGCGCCGCTCTCGACCTTCTTCGAAAAGATCCTGGTCATGACAGAAGACAGGAAAATCCGCCAGAACCGGCTGGCCCTGCTTCAAGCCATCAGCGAGCTTCTCCTCAAGGCAGCCGACTACTCCCAGGTCGTTGGAGAAGGTGAAAAATAAACCGGCGGACTTGGACGGAAATCAAATCTGAAACTCGTCTTTGTCTGAAGACGACGGCTCTGTGCCCTCGTCTTCCTTCTCCAAGAACTTCTGTTCTAAGGCGATGATTTTTACCAGGTTTCCGGGCAGGTTCTGGTCTTTTTTCTCTCCGTATGGATAGAATTGGACTCCAACCTGATATCGGTGGCTTTTTCCTTCACTTGGAGACGTCCACTTGACGTTTCCTTTCATCGTGAAGGGGATTCGTTCTCCTGGCACGGAGATTTTCAGCACAACTTCGGTGTTCTCTTTCAAAGGATTCTGAGTGAGGAAGCGGACTCCGCCTCGGCTGATATCGAGGATGGGGCAGAATTCTTCCACGTACCCGGGCCTGGCGAACAAGAACGTTTTTTTCTGGTAGCTCACGGTAGACCCAGGAATTTTGAAACGAACACAGGCTCTTCTTTCGATTTGGTTTTCGTCCATGCTCAGCCTCCTTGAAAGACTCTCAGGAGTGCCCACAAACTGACGCTTCTTGAATTTTATATCTCAGAAGCGCCCAAATGTCAAAAAGTTTTAGTCGTTGTCGCCACCCGTCGTTGGATGTGGCCGAAGGGATTAATCAAGCTGAACGCGCCCTTTCATGAATATTGTCTCCTTAAAAGCACATGATGGCGGCTCTGTAAGGAACTCTAAGCCATGCTCCAGATTCCGGGAATTTTCTTTCCGCATAAGGGGCAGAGTCCGTTTTTTATCTGATTCTTGATGACGATGAAATGGTTTCGCTCAATCGACGTTTCACCGCATTTTAAACAATAAGTGCTATTGGCCGGGTGTCCGACCACATTACCTATATAGCCTGGACTATTCACGAAATGAAAGGAAAAAATCCCCTCTCCCCATGTGGGAGAGGGTCGGGGTGAGGGGGATCATTCAAAGATTCCCCCTCCCCTCTATCCCCTCCCCCCAGGGGAGGGGCCTGCTTTCTGGCATAATTTGTGAATAGGGCAGGATAGACGAATTTTAACCCCTCATTTATGGCAATCGCCCTGGCCTCTTCGAGGGTACAGGGGTAGGGGGGAGATGGGTCAATTTGTAAGAAGGGGTAAAACGGGTGAAATGCCCAGGGGTCTCTCTTCCGAGGTTTTCAACGATCCATCTGTTCATTATTATAGCCTGTATGCTTGGAGTTGTTTTCTCCGTAAGAAATTGGGTCCAGATGTCCCCGGGCAACCTTCAAGGGGGAGGCGACGAAGACAGGTTTGTTGAGGTTCTTCTTGTGCTTTTTTGGAATCACGACCTTGGTTTCCACGATTTCGATCTATTTATAGCGCCTTTAACTCTAATGAATCTTCTCTGGTTAAGAGCTACAGTTGAAGTCGCCGAGAAAAAATATGGCGCAAGCCGAAACCCGTTGATTCTCGGTGCACTGGCGGCTACGAGCGCCTTTTCTCTTATTCTGGCCATTACTACTTTTCGGTCTTTCTGAGAAAAAATTGCGCCCTGTTCGCAAAGGAAGAAAAGAGCTTCTCATCGTTCTTATTCGAGTCGGCTATAGCAAAGAAACATAGATGGAGACGCCTTCGGCAATTTTGGGGAATGAGGTTTTTCTTGACACCTGTGGAGGCCGAGATTTACAATGCCATAACGAGTGGACAAACCCCAAGGAGAAATAACGCATGACTATTTTTGAGAAGCTCGGCCTTTTCTATCTCGGCAAAGTTATCGACCGACAAACACAGACACCGACAGAAGATTATCTTCTTTATGATTCCAGGGACCTGGTGACTCATGCCGTCTGCGTAGGAATGACCGGAAGCGGAAAGACGGGCCTGTGCATCGGCCTTCTCGAGGAAGCAGCTATAGATCAGATTCCGGCCATTATCGTCGACCCGAAGGGCGACCTGGGGAACCTGCGGCTGCTCTTTCCCGAATTCAGGCCCGAGGACTTTCGTCCCTGGATCAATGAGGACGAAGCGGCGCGTCAGGGAGTCTCGGCAGACGAATTTGCCCGCCTCCAGGCCGAGCGTTGGAAAAGCGGTCTGGCCGAGTGGAACCAGGATGAGGGCCGCGTTCGTCGGCTCCTCGAAGCGGCTGATATAGCCATCTATACCCCGGGCAGCAAGGCCGGCCTTCCTTTATCTGTTCTAAGCTCATTTGCCCCGCCTCCAGCAGAGCTGATAGAGGAAACTGACTTGTTCCGCCAGCGTGTCTCAACAACCGTTTCCGGACTTCTCGGGCTTCTGGGCTTCCAGGCCGATCCTCTGAGGAGCCGCGAACATATTTTTCTTTCTAACATCCTGGAGGCGGCCTGGACGTCCGGCGAGAGTTTGGATATTGCCGCTTTAATCCAGCGAATCCAATCCCCGACGCTGCGCCGGATCGGTGTGTTTGAACTGGATGCCTTTTATCCCGCCGAGGAGCGCTTCAAGCTTGCCATCATGCTCAATAACCTCCTGGCAGCGCCAACGTTCGCCTCGTGGATGGAGGGGGAGCCGCTGGAGATTGACTCGCTTCTTTTTACCCCTGTGGGAAAACCTTGTTTGAGCATCATTTCCATCGCTCATCTTTCAGATGCGGAGAGGATGTTTTTCGTGACGCTGCTTCTTAACCAGCTTCTGGGCTGGATGCGCAAACAACCAGGCACTTCGAGCCTCCGCGCTCTTTTTTACATGGATGAAATTTTTGGGTTCTTTCCTCCGGTGAGCGAGCCCCCCTCAAAACGATCTCTCTTAACCCTCTTGAAGCAGGCCAGAGCGTTTGGGCTGGGCCTCGTTCTGACAACCCAGAATCCTGTCGACCTGGATTACAAAGGCCTGGCCAACACAGGCACCTGGTTTATCGGCCGCTTGCAGACAGAACAGGACAAAGCTCGGTTGCTCGAAGGTTTGGCCGGAGTCGCCGGCAATATTGACCTTAAGCAAGTCTCTGAGACCATCAGCGGGTTGAAAAAGCGAGTCTTCCTGATGCACAACGTCCACGAAGATAAGCCCATCCTCATGCAGACACGCTGGACGCTTTCTTATCTCCGGGGACCAGTGACTCTCCAGCAGATCAAAACGCTCAGCGAAGAGAGAAAGATGTCTCTGGCACCTGGTCCAACCCAGCCGCTCCGGCCGGTTCCGGAGTGGGAGGTGTCTATTTCGTCGCCTGCGCTGCCGCAGCGGCCCCCCCTGCCGCCTGGTATTAGCGACCTCTTTTTCCCGGTCGTGAGGCCTGCGTCTTCAGCGGGAAATATCGTCTATCACCCGTCAGCTAGTGCCATCGCGCAAGCTGGCATCTTCGATACCCGGTTAGGCATTTCAACCGTCGAAGAGGTTTCGCATTCTTTGGAAATGAAAGAAGACGTTCCTGGCCTGTTATGGGACAATGCGAATCGCCTCCCCCTGAGCCTTAAAAGTCTCAACAGGGAAGCCGAGGCCGGAGCTTTCTTCCTCCCCCCACCCGCAAGAGCGCTCCATTTTCTTAAATCAGCCGGTCAAAATTACGTCGACTACTTAACCAGGAGTTTTCAGCTCCCCCTATGGAAGAGTCTAACGTTCAACATGGTGTCAGGCCTAAACGAATCAGAGCGGGATTTCCGCGTCCGGCTGAACCAGCTGGCTCATGAAAGGAGGGATCAGGAAATCGACCGGCTCAGACAGAAATATGCCGTAAAGTTTTCTAATTTGCAAAATCAGCTCATGCTCGCCGAGCAACGGCTCCAGAGAGAACAGGAGCAGTATAAGGAGCAAATGACCCACACGGCCATCTCGATGGGAGCAACTGTTCTCGGAGCCATCCTCGGCCGGAGATCTTCCCAGATCGGCCGAGCTACAACGAGCGCCCGGACCGCCAGCCGGACTTACTACGAGAAAATGGACATCGAGCGAGCCCGCCAGCAAGTTGAGATGGTCAAACGAAGGATAGCCGAGCTCCAAAGCCAGCTGGAACATGAAGCGGCTCGCGTCACGAGCAACCTTGACCCGGCGACCGAACCCCTTCAACAGGTCTTGATCCGGCCAAAGAAAAAAGATATTTCCCTGCTCTGGGCCGGAGTTCTCTGGCTTCCCTTCTGGAAGCTCCAGCGAGGGGGGGAAGAGCCGGCGTTCGAATTTTGACCGTGCGATTCAAATAAAAAAAGCTTTTACGATTTTCCTTGTCATCCGCCAGATCAATTGGCTAAAAAGAAAAGCCGAGGCGCCCGCAGCTCCCCCCGCCACGAAAAACAGCCCTTACTGCTTTTCTTCCATCCCGATTCAAGCCTCCCGCTGCCCCTTTTGTACCTCTGCTCTCAAGACGGAATAAATCAAAAAGAGAAAGCCCAGGAGGAATCTGCTGAATTGATAAGAATCTGCTCTTCTGCAGAGCCGACCGAGGCCCTGATTAAGGTCGAAGATCATGTTGCTCAGCGGAGGGTGCCCTCGTAGTGGGCGGTGAGCTGGCGCTTCCGCACATCCTCGGGAGTATAAAAAGGAAGGAGCACGGGCGCGAGCCTTTTGGTCTTGATCCTGGCCTTCTTTATCTCGCTTTCGTAGTCAGCGACGTGGTCCAGCGTCAGCTTGCTCAGGCTGGCGGATTTAACGTAATCGGCGGCATATTTTCCGGCGCGCCGGCCGAAGACGTTGTAGTCAAGCACCGAGTTTCCCATGAGCCTGTTCCGGCCGTGGACGCCGCCCGACGCCTCGCCCGCGACGTACAGCCCGGGGATGTTCGTCTCGCAGCGGTCGTTGATCTCGATGCCGCCGTTCTGGTAATGAAGCGAAGGATAGACCAGCATCGGCTCCTTGGTGATGTCGATGTTGTAGCGGATGAACTGCCGGACCATGGCCGGAAAGTTCTTGCTCAGGTAGCCAGAGCCCTGGATGATTTCGATGAGCGGGGAATCCAGCCAGACCCCCCATCGGCCGCTCGGGGTCTGGATGCCGTTCCCTCTTTCGAGGCATTCGCGGATGAAGGCAGCGCTCTCGACATCGCGCGGCTCGCGCGGAAACACGAACAGCTCGCCGAATTTGTTGAGCGGCTGTCCGCCAGCCCCCCGGATCTTTTCGGTGATCAGGAACCCGGCGATCTGTTCGGGAAATACAGCTCCTGTCGGGTGGTACTGGACAGAATCCATATAGAGCAACCTGGCGCCGGCGCGGTAGGCGATGACCAGGCCGTCGCCAGTAGCGCCGTAGTGGTTGGTCGTGTCGAATCCACGGATATGCAGCCGGCCGTACCCTCCGGTGGCGATGATAACGGCCTTTGCCCTGACGGTGAAATATTCCTCCGTTTCCATGTTGTAAAGGACGCCGCCGGCGCAGCGCCCCCGGCTGTCGAGGATGAGTTCGACGGTAGGCATGAACTCCAGCGTCGTGATTTTATCCGGATGGTTGCGGACTTCGTCCATCAGCGTGCGCATGATCACGGCGCCGGTGTAATCGCGGCAGGAGTGCATTCTTTTCCGCGAGGTATCGCCGCCATGAAGAACCTGCATCGTGCCGTCGTGGTTTTTATCCCAGACGACTCCGAGCTCTTCCAGCCATTTCACGACTTCGGGTCCGTCTTCGGTCAAAGCCCGGACGAGTGCTGGCTTGTTATCGAAATGTCCCCCTCCCATAGCGTCTAAGTAATGACGGGTTGGAGAATCGTGCGGTTTTACGGCGGCCTGCATCCCGCCCTGGGACATCATCGAGTTGGCGTCCCCGAGCCGGAGCTTGGTCGAGATGATGCTCCGCGCCCCGTTTTGCATGGCCAGGATAGCGGCAGCGCAACCGGCGCCTCCTCCGCCGATAATCAGGATGTCTGTCTCGAAATCAGGACGGGAGAGGTCGAAGAGCTCCGGCCTGATGCGGCTATGGGATTCAAGCATGTCCGTGACTTCGGTGGTGATGGATTCGCCCCTGTTCGGGCCGACCCGGATGATCCGACGAGCCTCCGGCCGGTAATCGGGATGAAACCGGTCGAGGACGTCCTCCCGTTCTTGAGCGGTCATCGGCCGAAACACGGGCTTTCCTGATTTTTCAAGCTCGAGCCTTTTAGGCCGGCTCTCTTCGACCAGGTTCAAGGATTCTCTCATGTATTCGGGGTACATCGCGCTCTCCTTTTATTCGATGTCTCTGGCATAGTAATTTTTCTTGAGCTCGTCCTTTTTCATGCTCATCAGCTCTCGGTACTCTTTTTCGAATTTCTTCTTCCTGATTTCTTTGAGCCTTTCTTCGAGCTCGGGGCTCTTCTTGGAGAGATAGCGGCCGTAGAGCCTTTTGGCCAACAGCCCGACGTTGTAATGGACGATCTCGGCCGGGCAGCGGATGGCGCACAGCCCGCAGCAGAGACAGTCGAAGGATAAATCCATGACTTTTTCGATGTCTCCCCGGATGGCTGCCTGGATATAATCCATGACTTCAAGACTTTGGGGACAGGCTTTGGTGCACGTGTTGCAGGCGACGCAACGGAAAATCTCCGGATAGAGCTTCTGGAAGGCGGTGACGTTCGGCTCAAGCTTCTCGATATCGTGGACAGGCTTCTGGGCCGGGATGACGGGGAGCTGCGATAGCCACATGCCTTCCTGGACGAGCGTCGTGCAGGCGAGGCCGGTGTAGATTTTGTAATCGCCGGGCAGGCGGTAGACCGTGGCGCAGGCGCCGCAGAAGCCCTCCCGGCAGCCGGCTCCGCGCTTGATCTGATAGCCGGCGTATTCGATGGCCCCCATGATCGTCGCGTCATCCGGAACCTCGTGGGCTTTGCCCATGATGAACACCGTTGCTATTTTCTTGGGAGGCTCGACAAGCTCTGGTTTGGCTTTTGCAGGCCTAACTTTCTTTTTGAGAGCCACTTTCTTTTTTGCCATCATATCATCTCCTTCAAAGGGTCTTGGCTCAATATTCTTGCGGCAGTCTTTTGAGTTCCGCCCAGGAATAGACCGGACCATCCTTGCAGACATAGTGGAGGCCGATGTTGCACCGTCCGCACTTTCCGATCCCGCATTTCATCTTGTTCTCGACAGTCGTGTAAATCTGTTCGTCCTCAAAGGAGAGGTCTTTGAGGGCTTTGACGACGAACTTGATCATGATCGGAGGGCCGCAGGTAATGGCGATCATGTTGGCTGGGCCGGGTTTCTTATCCAGGACGTTCTGGGGGACAAATCCCACGAAATCCTGCCACTCTGGCTCGGCCACGTCGATCGAGAGATGCACCGTCATCCGGCTCTTGAGGTCTGCAAGCTCTTCTTTGAAAACAATATCTTTCGATGTCCTCGCACCATAGATGAGTGTCAGGTTGCCGTATTCTTCTTTCCGGGTCAGGGCTGTCTGGAGGACAGACCAGATCGGCGCCAGGCCGATTCCTCCGCCGATGAAGAGGAGATTTTTTCCCTTCCAATCATCGATGGGGAACCCATTGCCGTACGGTCCCCGTATTCCGATGAGGTCTCCAATCTCCATCTCGTGAAGAGCGCTGGTCACCCTACCCATCTTGAGGATGCTGAACTGGAGGTAGTCTTTGACCAGGGGGGAAGAGGAGACGGAGATCATCGATTCTCCCTTGCCGAAGACAGAAAGCATCGCGCACTGCCCGCAGCGGTGGTCAAAACCCTGGCCGTTGGCAAAGACGGTCCGAAAGGTCTTGATGGCCCTCGCTCCTCCCACTTCTTCTTTGACCTGGATGATCTTGGCCAGCTTGGGAATGTAAACGTTATGATCCATGGTCGTTTACCTTGTGCAGGACGTTGATGATGTCAATCCCGACCGGACAGAGAGAGATGCACCGGCCGCAGCCCGTGCACATGGTCTCATCATAGATTTCGACAAAATACTGGAATTTATGGAAGATCCTCTGGCGAAGCCGCGAGGCTTTGTCCGGCCGGGGGTTGTGTCCGGAGGAATGCATCGTGAAATCAGGGAACTGGCAATTGTCCCATGTCCGTACGCGCTTTCCGCGGAGAGGGGAAGCCGAGTCCACTTCGTCGTTGATGTCAAAACAGTGGCACGAGGGACAGAGATACGTGCAGATGCCGCACCGGATGCAGCTCATCGACTCTTCGTCCCAGAGAGGGGAGTTGAACATTCCCTTGAGCTTGGCCGCCACGTCCTTCTTGGCGCCTTTGATTGCCCGAACGATTTTCTGCTCTGCTTGGGCGTGGACCGCCTTGACTTTTTTCTTGTCCTCAGGCCTGGGCTCTTTGAACAAGGCTTTGGCTTCGTTCACGAGCCTGTCTCCACTCTCGGTCAATGTCTTGACAAAATACCTGTCGCCCAAGTCGGTCAGGAGGATATCAAGCCCGTCCTCCGAATGAGGGGAGCCTTCTGCCGAAAGGCAGAAGCAGTTCTCCCAGGGCGGCGTGAGGCAGGCCAACCCGACGAGAATGGTCTTCTTCCGACGGGCCCAGTAATAGGGGTCCACGAAATCTCCGCTGAACACCTGATCAAGAAACGAGATGGCTCTGGCGTCGCACGGCCTGACGCCAAGGATGACAGCGGGTTTTTCGCCGGGGAGGACCTCCTTGACTTCGAGAGTTTCCTGATTCTCTCCGGCGGTTTTCAAGAACTCTAAGAAGACTTCCCGTTGCGGGAAAATCAAGGGTTTGGGGGGAAGCGTCGTGACCGTGAAATCGAGCCCGACGGAGTCGCTTTGGACTATGCCGTAATTCCAGCGCCCGTTTTCATCCTTCCGGGGCGCGTAGATCGTCCAGGAATCCAGCTTCTTCACCCACGATTGCAGTGACCTTTTTTCGAGTATCTTTTCCATCATCTCACCTGATAAAGTCTTCAGGGTCATCATCTCTGAAGGAAGAGATGAGCGAGGGTTGAGCGGGGTCGAAGCCGACGTCATAACCGAAAAGTTCCTTCGCCTCTTTCTCCAATTTTTTATTGAGGAACCTGATCGGGATGTCGAGGGGGCAGGATCTTTTGCACTCCCCGCAATCAATGCAGCGGCCGGCCAGATGAATGGCCCGGACGAAGTGGTAGATAAAATTCTCCGAAGACTCGGCCGACCTCTGGATCCACTTCACCTTGTCGGCCTTTTCCTCGGCTGTCGTGTCCGCCGATACGGCCAGGTTGATGCTGTCAACGACGCATTCATCGCAGTAGCACATCGGGCAGACTGACCGGCAGGCGTAGCAACGGATGCATTTATCGATCTGCTCTTTCCAGAACCGCCATTTTTCTTCCTTTGGCATCCCTTCCATTTTTTCGACAGAGCCGAAAGGTTTTTCGACCGTCCTTTTTAATTTTTCGCCGCTCAGGATGTCGGAGATGACGGGGAAACTGGCCCGGCATTCAAGGCAGCGCTCGGCCAGCAATTCCTCGACCGGAAACTCGGCTTTTCCGTCGGCAGTCGTGACGACGAACTGACCTTTGTTGCCAACCTCGACCTTCTTGGGTTTTTTGCCTTCGAGCTTCCCTGCCAGTCTGTGCTCATCGACAACGCCGCCGTTCTCACAGGAGATTCCAAGGATATAAACGTCATTGCGCTCGATGAATTTTTCCTGGAGGAGGACGACGATGGCCCGGCTGTCGCAGCCTTTGACAAAAACGCCGACCGGCCTTTTATCGGGTTGCTTCTCTCTCTCTTTCCGTCTTTTCTCGTCGACCAGGAAGCGGCTGAGGTTGTGGACACAGGTGGGGTCCCAGACTAACTTTTCGACATCCTCAGGCTTTTTAATAAAAATCGGGCAGGCCATCCAGCCGTTGCTCGCGCCGGCATAGCCGATGACGTATTTAATCTTTCCTTCCCGGAGGAGCTTTCTTGCTTCTTCCTTGAGGTCCTCGATTTTTGCCATCAAGAGTTTCTCCTCAATTTAATCTGGGGCCCCAGGGGTTTCAGCTCTTTGACAAATTCCTTAATCACCTGGGTGTATTTTGTTCCCTCGGCGGCAGAGACCCAGGACATCTGGAACCGTTCCGGCTCAAGGCCGACAAACTCCAGCAGCTTTTTGACGAGATGAATGCGGCGGCGGGCATAATAATTGCCCTTGATGTAATGGCAGTCGCCCGGATGACAGCCCGAGACGAGCACGCCGTCGGCGCCTTTGTTGAAGGCCGAGAAGATATAGAGAGGCGAGACGCTCCCTGAGCACATGACCTGGATGGGGACGACATTGGGAGGATATTCCATCCGCGACACGCCGGCCAGGTCGCTTCCGGCCGATGAACACCACTTGCACAAAAAGGCGACGATTTTCGGTTCGAATTCCTCCGCCATCATTAGCCTCCGAGACATGCGTTGATCATTTCGTGAACCTGGTGCAGGGTGAGGTTCCTGACCTGGATGGCCGCCCTCAGGCAGGTCGCAGAGCACGTGCCGCAGCCTTCGCAGAGGACTTCGTTAACCTCGACCTTTCCGTCTTTGAGAGCGATCGCTTCATACGGGCAGACCTGGAGGCACATCCCGCAACCTGTGCAAAGATTGCTGAGGACCTTGGCCACAGTCGGCGAGTGGTGAAGCCTTTCCTGAGAGAGAATCGTTACAGCCTTGGCCGCAGCGCCGCTGGCCTGGGCGACGGCTTCGGGGATATCTTTGGGCGCTTGAGCGGCTCCGGCCAGGAACATCCCCGAGGTCACGCTTTCGACCGGTCTTAACTTGGGATGCGCTTCGGCCAAAAAGCCGTCCTTATCCATGGCCATCTTGAGCTTTTTGGCCAGCTCCTGGGCGCCCTCGGCAGGCCGCATGGCCTGGGCCAGGACAACCATGTCCGCTGTGATTTCGATATGTTTTCCGGTCAGGGTATCAACTCCCCAGACCTTGAGTTTCTCCCTGTCCTCGAACACCTTGGAGACCTTGCCGCGCAGGTAGAGGACGCCGTCCTCTTCGACAGCCCTCTGGACGAACTCCTCGTACCCTTTGCCTCCGGAGCGAATGTCGATGTAAAAAATGTAGGCCTGGCCGTCATGGACGTGGTGTTTGTAGAGCATGGCATGCTTGGCCGTGTACATGCAGCAGATTTTCGAGCAGTAAGCGCAGTGGTTCTCCGGGTCGCGCGAGCCCGAACACTGGATAAAGACGACTTCCTTGGGCTCCTTGTGATCGGAAGGCCTGAGTATCTGGCCGTTTGTCGGGCCGGAGGCAGAGCAGAGGCGTTCGAACTGAAGCCCGTCCAGGACATCGGCGTATTTCCCGTAGCCGTACTCTGCCATGTTCGCCTTGTCGTAGAGGTCATAGCCTGTGGCCAGGATGATGGCGCCGACTTCCTCTTCGATGATCTGAGGTTTCATGTCATAATCAATGGCTTTCACATCGCAGACATCGGCACATTTTCCGCAGGCAATGGGCATGAGGCCTGGGCAGGCCTTGATGTCGAGCGTGTAGGAGGCGGGAATAGCTTGGGGAAAAGGGATGTAGATAGCTCGCCTTCCCGTCAGGCCGAGCTCAAACTCGTTGGGCACAACGATGGGACAGACCTTGGTGCATTCGTCACAGAGGTTGCACTTATCGGGGTCGACGTAGGTGGGCTTTTTCAAAATTTTGACCTTGAAATTGCCCACGTACCCGGAGACATCCTGGACTTCGCTGTAGGTCATCAGCTTGACCATAGGATGCTTGGAAACTTCCACCATTTTGGGGGTCAGGATGCACTGGGAGCAGTCAAGAGTGGGAAAGGTCTCGGAGAGCTGAATCATGTGGCCGCCGATCGACGGGGTTTTCTCCACGAGAATGACCTCAAACCCGCTGTTGCCCAGGTCCAGAGCGGCCTGAATCCCGGCTATGCCTCCGCCGACGACCAGGGCTCTCCGTGTCACGGGCACGCTGATGGCCTCGAGGGATTCGTTGCGCCGGACTTTTTCCACTGCGCTTTTAGTGATCTTTGTGGCCTTTTGCGTGGCCTTGCTCTTGTCTTTATGGACCCAGCTGCACTGTTCGCGAATGTTGGCGATTTCACAGCAGAAGATGTTCAACCCTCCCGCCTTTGAGGTGTTGCGGAATGTTGTTTCGTGAAGAGTGGGAGAGCAGCAAGCGACGACAACGTTATCCAGGTTTTTCTCCTTGATGGCCTGGATGATCAGGTTCTGGCCCGGGTCTGAGCACATATAAACATAGTCCTCTGCGTGGACGACTCCAGGATGCTTGGCCAGCTCCCGGGCAACTTCCTTGACGTCCACCGTTCCGGCGATGTTGATGCCGCAGTGGCAGATGAAGACTCCTGTGCGCTTCATTTCTTACCCTTTCGAGCCTTGGCAGGAGTGGGTTTGGCAGCCGGGATTTTCGGCATTTCTTCGGCCGCTCCAATATTCGCTTGGCTCAACTGCTCCAGGCCGTGCTCGTAGCCTTTTTCAAAAGCCCGGATGTTCAGATCAAGAAACCTCGAAGGGACGAGGCCGGGCAGGGCCATTTTCATCGCCTCGGGCGTAACGACTTTGGTCACGGCCGTGAAGAACCCAAGCATCACCAGGTTGGCGAAAATACGGTTTCCCATTTCCTCGGCAAAGCGCGTTGATGGAATTCCGAAGACCTTGATCTTTCCGCGGGCCGGACGCATCCTGACCAAGTCCGTGTCGGTGATGAGGATGCCGTCCTCCCTCAGCTTTGGCTCGTACTTCTCGTAAGCATCCTGGGACATGGCCACGAGGAACTCCGGCCTGGTGATGTAGGGGTAGAGCACGCGGTCTTCGGATACGACAACCTGAGAACTGCAGGCGCTTCCTCTCGCTTCTGGGCCGATGCTCTGATTCATGGTGGCGAATTTATTGTCAAATAGGGACAAGGCTTTTCCAGTGATGAGGCCGCACCGAATGATCCCTTGCCCGCCGTAGCCTGAGAAAAGGATTTCTTTCATATCTCATTCTCCATAAGGCCTGTATTTATCGCCCAGGACTTTCTTAAGATGGGTGTTCATGCATTCGAGGAAAGTCGGCTTTTCTCTGTCGATGAACTTGCCGACGATGATTTTTCCTTGGAAATCGATATCCAGAGTGCGGGTGTCCGCTCCGTGCTGGATTTCAGAATTCTCGTAATAATATTTCAGAAGATTGAGGCCGTCCCCCAGCCTGTTGCGGCGCGCGTAAAGCGTCACACACGGAGTGATGACCTCGATGAAAGAGAATCCTTTCCTGGACAGGGCTTCCTGCATCGACTTGGTCACACGCCGCAGGTGGAGAGATGTCCAGCGGGCTACATACGTGGCTCCACATGCGTCTGCTAAGTAGGGCAGGTTGAACGGATATTCAAAATTTCCGTAAGGAGCTGTAGAAAGGCTTGCCTGGATGGGAGTCGTCGCGGCAACCTGGCCTCCTGTCATGGCGTAATTAAAATTGTTCACGCATATCACCAAAATATCCATATTCCGCCTTGCGGCATGGATAAAGTGATTGCCTCCAATGCCAACAATGTCGCCATCGCCGCTGAAGACCACGACCTTAAGCTCAGGATTGGCCAGCTTCAACCCCGTGGCGAAAGGAACGGGCCGGCCATGAGTCGTGTGAAAGGAATCGAGTTTAACGTACCCCGCGACCCTTCCCGTGCAACCAATTCCCGAAACGATGGCGACTTTATTGAGGTCAACCCGGCTTTTGCGCAGAGCCGCAGCAAAAGAGGCCACAACCGTTCCGAGTCCGCAACCCGGACACCAGATGTGCGGCATCCTGTCCATCCGCAGGAATTCTTCGATCGGGTTCTTTTCTTCCAAACGACCCTCTTCCTTCATTTCGCAGCCTCCTTGATGGCTCTCAGGATATCATCGGGGTTATGGACCCACCCTCCACAGTGAGGGACGCCGATGGCCGGCGCCTGGCCGAAGGCGCATCGCTCGACTTCACGGCGCATCTGGCCCAAGTTAATTTCCGGGACCACAAATGCCTTGATTTTTTTGGCCAGCTCTTTGATTTGCTCCTCGGGGAAGGGCCAGACTGTGATCAGTCGGAGAGATCCGACCTTGATGCCTGCTTTTCTGGCATCTTGGATAGCCTTAACCGCGACTCGAGATGTTATCCCGTAGGATACCACGACAATCTCGGCGCCGTCCATCCCGTCTTCCTTGTATTCGATAATTTTATGGGCGTTTTTCCTGATCTTGTCGACGAGATGACGGACGCACCAGTCCTGGCATTCGGCGTTGATCACCGGATAGCCTCTTTCATCATGCGTCAATCCCGTCGTATGGAAGCGGTATCCTTCGCCCGCTTTGACCATGAACGGGACATGGTCTTTGTCAGGTTTATAAGGAAGGTACTTGTCCTTGGGGCCTTCATACATTTTCCTGTTAACGACTTCTATTTCTTCGGCCGGAGGGATGACGACCTTCTCGTGCATGTGGCCGACGCACTCATCAGTCATGATAAACGTTGGAACTCTGTACATCTCCGAGAGATTAAAGGCCTTGATGGTCAAGTCGAAACATTCCTGCGGCGAATCGGGAGAGAGGGCGATGATTTCGTAGTCCCCGTGCGACCCCCATTTGACCTGCATCATATCGCCTTGTCCCGTCAGAGTGGGGAGTCCGGTGGATGGCCCGCCACGCTGCACGTTGGCGATGACGAGCGGGACTTCCATCATGCAGGCCAGTCCGATATTTTCCATCATCAGGGAGAAGCCCGGTCCGGAGGTGACGGTCATCGACTTGACCCCTGCCCAGGAGGCGCCGATCAGGGCCAAGATCGACGCGATTTCGTCCTCCATCTGGATGAAAACTCCCCCGACATAAGGAATCCGTTCAGCGAATCTTTCCGCCGTTTCTGTCGATGGCGTGATGGGATAGCCCGCGAAGAAGCGGCACCCGGCGGCTAAACCGCCTTCCGCGATGGCGAAATCGCCGTCGAGGTAATGGGCGCCTGTCAAAACTCCCTTAGGGTCTGCTTTCAGTTTTTTCACCTTCTTCCTCCTCTTTCTTGAGAGTGACGTAGAGGGAAAACTCCGGGCAAATGGCTTCGCAAAGCTGGCAGTAACAGCACTCCTCTTCTTTCACGATCCGGGGGGGATGATAGCCTTTCCGGTTGAACTCTTCGGACAGCTCGAGCACGTCCCTGGGGCAGTACTCGACACAAAAGCCGCAGCCCTTGCAGCGCTCTTTGTCGATATGGATTTTACCCTTTTTTGGTTTCAAATCTCCAAAGTAGACCATGTTTTCCCTCAGACGAAGCCTTTTTCTTGGAGAAGGGGCTTGGGATCGACGTAATGAAGATCAAGACCCAGGTCTTTCTCTCCGCAGCCCAAAGCGAGGGCCATGAGCTGAGTGAAATAGAGGATGGGCATCTTTTTGAATTCTGGGTATTTCCTGGCCGTTTCTTTTTGCCGATGATCCAGGTTGAAGGCGCAAAGAGGACAGCTGACAGCCACGACTTCTGCCCCTCGATCCCTGGCCGAAGTGAGGATGTGATACGTTCGTTCGGCCACCGTATCGGGTTTATCAACTGTCTGGTAAGCGGCGCAGCATTCTGTCTTGTAGGGAAAATCAACGGCTTGAGCGCCCAACGAGAGCAATAAATTTTCCAGAACAGTCGGGTTCTCCAGGTCATCGAGGCCGATTTCTTTGGGGCGGACAAGAAGGCAGCCGTAATAGCTGGCGACCTTGAGGTTTTTCAAGGGCCGCCGGATTTTTGTGGCGATCGCCGCGAAGGTGATATCGTCCCGGAGAATCTCGAGGAGATGCCGGACCCTGACGTCTCCCTGGTAGGTGATTTTCTCCTCATCCATAAACTTGTGGATTTTGGCCAGGCTTTCGGGGTCGGCCTTGACCCTCTCGTTAACCCTCTTGAGCGTGTTGTAGCACATGGCGCATAGGGTCATGACGGTATCCGACTGAGCTTCCTTCACGCGAATGAGATTCCTGATTGAGGCTAGATGGTGGATCAGGTCGTCCGCCGCCAGCGAATAGACGGTCCCGCAGCAGTTCCAGCGCCTGAGCTCTTCAACTTCGACGCCGAGTTCTTTTAAGGAACATAAGGTTGAATCTTCAAAATTCTTGGCATTGCTCTTCAGAGTGCAACCGGGATAATACGTTATTTTCATTATGATTCCCTGTCAGTATGATTTCCGAAACTTTTGTTAGCATCGATCCATTATTACGAAGTGAACTTACGAAAATTGCTGATCAACGCGATGGCGGGAACCCCGGCCCTTTCTTCGGCGGACAGCTTCTGGACTTCGACATGATCGCATCTTTTACGGAGCAGAACCTGGCGGACGGCTTCCATGACTTCAGCGATCTTGATTCCCTTGGGACAGCGCACATTGCACGTGTAACAGGAAGCGCATACCCAGACTGATTTCGATTCTAAAAGCTCAGCTTTCAGCCCGAGCTGGGCAAACCGGATGATTTGATTGGGTAAGATGTCCATCTGGGAGACGGCCGGGCAGCCGGCTGAGCACTTGCCGCATTGATAGCAAGCCAGAAGCTTCTGGCCGCTCAGCTCCTCGACTTTTTCGACAAAGCTGTCTCGAATTTTTTTCTTGGAAACAGTAGTTCTCATCCTTTTTTCTCTCTCGAACGAGAGGAGCTATTGACACATCTGTTTATCAGGTTCTCCATGGTCAAAAATGACCCTTCAGTAAAACACAATTTCTATTTCCTGTCAAGAAAATTAGCGGACTTCCCGGCCGGAATTTCTAACCGCGCGGCCGAAGAAGGATGACAGAGCCGGACTGGACAATAAGGAGGTGGCGATGAAGCCCAGCAAAAAGGGGGGCAGAAATTTCCTCAGGACCAGATTCCCGGGATGGGGTTTTGGCAAAATTTGCATCGGCCGTTTTTTAGCTCAATCTTTCTTATCTCGAACCCGACGCGCTGGATGATCAGGCTCTGGCAGCGGGGGCAATACGTGCTTTCGGCTTTGTGTCCGGGAACATTGCCTATGTAAACATATTTCAAGCCCTCTTCGCGGGCGATGGTGTGGGCTTTTTCTAAAGTGGATACAGGGGTCGGAGGGAGATTTTTGATGAGATACATCGGATAAAAACGGGAGAAATGGAGGGGCACTTCCGGCCCGACCTCTTTTCGTATCCATCGGCACATGGCCCCGATTTCCTCTCCGCTATCATTAAGGCCGGGGATGACGAGATAAACCAGTTCAAGCCAGACCTTGCTCTTGTGCACAGTCTTGATAGCATCGAGGACAGGCTGCAGCTCGCCGCGGACATAATTTTTATAAAAGCCTTCCGAGAAGGCCTTCAGGTCAATCTTTATTGCCTCCACAACCTCGGTCAGTTCAAGGAGCGGTTCCTGGCTGATATGCCCGCCGGTGACGACGCAGTTTTTGACGCCCCTTCTTCGAGCTTCGACAGAGGTGTCATACATGTATTCATAGAAGACCACAGGCTCGGTATAGGTGTAGGCAATGGAGGGACAACTGTGTTTTAAGGCAGATTCGACGACAGCCTGCGGAGGAAAGTCAAAATGCTGGACCTGTTCGGCCCGGACCTGAGAGATCTGCCAGTTTTGGCAGAATTTGCAGTTCACGTTGCATCCGGCAGTGGCAATGGAAAGGGCGTTTGTCCACGGCAGGAAGTGGAAGAAGGGCTTTTTTTCGATCGGGTCCACGTTCATCGTGCAGGCTTTGCCGTAGACAAGCGTATAGTATGTCCCGCCGATGTTCTCCCGGACTCCGCAGTATCCGCGTTCTTTGTCTCCAAGTTTGCAGACACGAGGACAGAGGAGGCATTCAATTTCTCGGTCGGGATGTTTTTTGTAGTACCAGGCTTCGACTTTTGAGAGCTGAGCGTTGGTTTGGGAAGCAAGGAGGCGCCAGAAGGGACCCCCTGCTCCCGCACCTAGGAGAAGACCTGAACTAGCCAGCGTCTTGAAGAAATTTCTTCTCCTCATGAACTCTTGCCCCTCATCATTATCCCTCATCCTCGAGGATTTGTATTTTATCGAGACGAGCTTGACCAAGGCCCATTTTTTCTGCGGTAAAAAGATACAGAGGCTTTCTTTTTTCCTCCTCGAGAGATGGGAGCCCTTTTTGTGCTCTCAGTTTTTCGATGATCAGCCAGCCAACAGAGTCGGCAGCCACGGCATCACGGCTGAAAACCAACAGACCGCCGTTCTCCGCCCATTGCGGATGAAAGCTCGGGCCGCGGTGATACTGGATGCGGAGTCCATCAAGAATTGACAGCTTGTGTTTGTTCTTGATGGGCCGGGTGTCAAAGAGTTCGGCGATGAACGGGTTGCAGTGGGCATCATGGTATTTATTTGGGTTGTGGATAGACCCGAAGTAGTTCTTCATGCTGGCCGTGACCCCGGCCAGTCCATGGTCCTTGAGGATAGCCAGGCTGATCGACGCAGTGACAAAATTGTTCAGGATGGTCGAAAAAAGGCTGCCTATGTTGAGATGCGAGACAAGATCGGTGTCGTACCCGGCTCCCTCTGTATCGGTGCCGAAAACCTTCAGCCTTGCTTTATCCGTCGTCAGGCGGTAACCGGCCTCCCGAAGCTCCCGGTTGGTCCTGTCCCAGATGATGATGTTTTTCTCCTGGAGGCCACTCTGGACGAGGAGATTGGCCAGGCTGAAAGAGAGCTCCGGCCGGGTGGAGATAGCGCGGCCGCCGATGGTGTTGATTTTGATGCCGACCCGGTCGGTCGGCGAAAAAAATTGACTCACGGCTTCCTTGATGTCTGGAGTTCCGGCGAGCAGATTGAATCCCCGCTCGACCATCGAGACGAGTTTCGATTTGTCCAGCTCCCTTGTCGGTGGAAGTGCGAGTTTGCTTCTTATGACAACGACTTTCGCTGAGCTCATTTCTCCCCAATAAGTACTCCTGTTTGTCCCTCATGTCAACAACCCCGAAAATACCCAGAATTGCCGTTAGGAAATTATCGTCCGGGTGTTTCTATCGGCGATTTTGGGAAAATAAATACAATTTGAAAACGCTCCGCCAATAGTGTAAAGTGAAAAAGTCTTGAGTCGAGGAGAGAAACCATGAAAAGAAGAGGAGTCAGAACCCTTTGGGTTCTTGGTTGTTTCTTTTTCTCTCTGACAGTCGTTTCGAGCGATCGGGCTGGTTCCTCCGCCCTTCAGACCCTTTTGCCGCGGGTTGAGGGATGGGAACTCGTTGAGCTTCCTCAGCGCTATTTTCCCGATTCACTTTTTGAGTACATCAATGGGGCAGCAGAATCCTATTTGAGCTACGATTTTAGAGAACTCATGGTGGCTCAGTACAAACTTGTCGATTCACCGGCCTCTTTGACTCTGGAAATCTACGACCTGGGGTCAGCCAAGAACGCTTTCGGGATATACAGCGCCGAAAGATATCCGGAGAGCCGCTTCCTCTCCATTGGCGCTCAAGGGTATCAGGAGGAGGGGACGCTGAACTTTGTCATCGGCGCCATGTACGTTAAGCTTCTTT
Source organism: Candidatus Aminicenantota bacterium (assembly GCA_037444845.1). Lineage (GTDB taxonomy): Bacteria > Acidobacteriota > Aminicenantia > Aminicenantales > UBA8522 > JARYMI01. The sequence continues at coordinate 38,360 of JBBILQ010000012.1, forward strand.
GCTTCGATTGCGGCGAGCAAACAGGACAGAGGTTGGAAATTTTTGCCCGAGAGGTGGAAAAACAGGCCAAAGAAAAGGGAGGCCTGCCAGAGCCGCTGAAGTATTTTCCTAAAGAAGGGCTTGTGGCCAACAGCGAGAAGTTTGTCCTGCGCAATTTTCTCGGATTCAGCTTTCTCCATGACGGCTATCTGGCCAGCTATCAGAACAAAGGGTCGGAGTTTGAGCTGTTTCTGATCGAGGCAGATAGCGATGCGGAAGCCGAAAACATGCTCAAGCAATATCTGGCAGGTCTGACCAGAGGCGATCAAATTCCGGATAAGGTCGGTCTCATCTTCCACGTCCGAGATCGTTATGCTGGTCATGTTTATGTAACCCGCGTCCAGAACTATGTCCTTGGAGTGATGAGGATCAAAGACGGGTTTGAGGAGATGGGAAAGGACTATCTAAAGGCGTTTAAGCAGGCATTGGCTCATTAGGTTATCCTGGTGATTCCAGAGTATGAGCGTTCAGAGAATTGCGGGGCAGGGCGGATTTTGGCGCAAATAGTCTTTTAGGTTGTCAAACTCCTTTTCCAGGGCAGCGAGAGCGGTCCTCGCGAGCGCGATGTTTTTTTCTTTGCCGGCCACCTCGAGAGAAAAGGATACCTTCTGCAAAAATGTCAAGCTCAAGTTGGCGGATGAGCCTTTGAGGCTGTGGCCGAGTTGTTGAATGAGGGAGAAATCCTGGCGCGCGGTTGCTTCTTTTATCGCTCTTAATTTCTGGTCACATTCCTCGACATAGATCTTGAGGAGCTCTTCGAGAAAGACTCTGTCTCCTCCGATCCTTTCGAGCACCTCGGTGTAATCGATGGGAAAGGTCTGGCAAGGGTTGATATGATCAGGCATTTTTTACCTCTCTTGTATTTTCAGTGGCATCATCATCGACAACGACACAGTTTCGCCCCTGATTTTTCGCCCTGAGGAGGGCGGCGTCAGCGGCTTTGATGAGCTTCTCCGCCGAGGCCTGAGACCTGTTCTCACTGGATGCGCAACCGGCTGATATGGTCACACGAAACGTCTCCTGGCCGGTCTTTACTCCTCGACGGGCGATTGAAGCGCGAAGGCGTTCGCCTATTTTCCTGATTTCGAGTAGGCCGCAGTTGGGAAGAACAACGATGATCTCATCTCCTCCGTATCGGCCAACTTTGTCCGACTTGCGGACTTTCCTCTTGATTCGAGAGACAACCTGGAGAAGAGCGAGGTCGCCGATCTTATGGCCAAAAGAATCATTGATCTTCTTGAAATAATCGATATCCAGCATGATCACCCCGAGTGGTTTCTTTTCTCGCTGCGCCCGGTCCAGCTCTTCTCGGAGAAACTTGGCAATTTCAGACCGGTTCCAGAGCTTGGTCAGGCTGTCCCGGCTGGCCAGGTCCTTGAGCTGGTTTTGGACGTAGAGCAGTTTGTCTTCAAGATCGATAATGCGCTTGCCGGTTTGCAGGCGGGCGCGCAGTTCGAGGAAGTTGACAGGCTTGGCCATGTAGTCGTCAGCACCCGAGGAAAGGCCGGCGATGATATCCTGTTTGCGGTCTTTGGCGCTGAGCAGGATGATGTACGTGTATTTGTATTTTTTCCGGCGTCGGATTTTCTTGCAGATTTCGATCCCGTCCATGCCCGGCATCATCCAGTCGAGAATGGCCAGCCGTAAACGGCTATCCTTGAGTGCCTGCCAGGCTTGCTCGCCGTTTCGGGCCAGAACTGCTTCAAAGCCCCAGCTTTGAAGGTGTTTTTCCAGGATTCGGCTGGTGATGAGGTCGTCCTCAGCGATCAGGATTTTCATCGGGACGGCTCTTTATTTTTTCCCTGCAACCCGTTGGAACTGGGAGATGACGGGTCTTGGTTCATGACGCGGGCGATTGTTTCCGTCAGTTGGTTGGCATTGAGCGGCTTTGAAATATAGTCATCCATCCCCATCTTCAGGCACCTTTCTCGGTCTCCCTTCATCGCATGGGCGGTCATGGCGATGATGGGAATGTGATCACCTGACTTTTTTTCCTTCTGGCGAATGAGCTGGGTGGCTTGAAACCCGTCCATGCGAGGCATCTGGATGTCCATCAAGATCAGCTCAAAGTTCCCCTTTTCAAGCGCCCCCAGAGCTTCTTCGCCGTTCATCACGCCCGTCACATGATGGCCCTGCTTCTCGAGCATATAGATGGCCACCCTCTGGTTAACCAAGTTGTCCTCGGCGATAAGGATTCGATATGTCTGTCTCGCGGCGGGGGCGGCCTGTCTTGATTCGGGCGGAGGCAGTTCCTGCGGTTGAGGGGCAATCCCAAGGACTTCAAGGAGGACCTTCCTTAGCTCGGATGGCTTGATCGGTTTGTTCAAATAGGCGGGAATTCCCAGCTTCATCCAAGGTGTTGCCTCGACCCGGCTGTTGGCTGAACTCATCATCACGACCGTGGATTTGGCGATATCCGGGTTGTTCTTGATATAGTCGAGAATTAAAAAACTATCGTGCCCTGGCAGGTTGGCATCCAAAAGGATGAGCGGGACACGCTTCTCCTTGTCCCTGATATCATCCAGGATGACGATGGTTTCATCCGCACTTTCCGCTCGCGTCGTTTTAAAGCCCCAGTGAGATGTGAGTTTTTCGAGAAGGCCAAGACAGGACTGATTGTCCTCAACCAAAAGCAGCGGCCTGGTTGCGGCTGTCGACCTGGCCAGCACGGCCGGTTTGTCGGGCTCTTCTTTTAGACGGCCAAACCGAGCTGTGAAGTGAAATCGGCTTCCCTTCCTGACCGCGCTCTCAACCCAGATGCGCCCGCCCAGGAGGCCGACCAATTGGGATGAAATGGCCAGGCCCAAGCCGGAGCCACCGTATTTCCGTGTCATGGAGCTATCGGCCTGGGCAAAAACATCAAAAATGACCTTCTGTTTCTCTTCTGGAATGCCGATCCCGGTATCGGATATGACAAAATGTAGAGTGATGTCTTCTTGGGACTTGGCCGCTTCCTCAACCGCAATGATAACTTCACCTTTTTCTGTGAATTTGATTGCGTTCCCGACGAGGTTGATCAGAATCTGACGGAGGCGTCCGGGATCACCGACGACCCTGGGGTCCACGCTCGGGTCTATATCGATTGCCAGGTCTAACCTGTTCCGGTGCGCCTGGATCGCAACAGGGGCAAGGGTCTCAAAGACAAAATCCTCGAGAGAGAACGCAGTTGACTCAAGCTCCACTTTTCTGGCTTCGATCTTTGAGAAATCGAGAACGTCGTTAATCAGGCCCATCAATGATTCGGCTGAAGACTTGATGCCCTTAAGATATTCTCTTTGCTCTGGGGTGAGCTGGGTGTCGAGAGCCAGTTCGGTCATGCCCAAGATGCCGTTCATGGGCGTCCGAATTTCATGACTGATGTTGGCCAGGAACTCGCTTTTGGCTTTGTTAGCGGCTTGAGCTTCCCGCCGCGCCCTGATGAGCTCGGAGACATCCGCAAGGCTGAGGAGAATACCCTTGTACGTGTTGTCTGCATAAATGGGTTTGATTCGGTAGATAATGTCCATCTGGCCGAGAGTCTTCTGGATTTCGAGCGGCGGCGACGCCGGGTTTTTTTTAAAATTTTCGACCGAACTCTTGAGGTTTTCTAAGGATTCTCCGAGATGGATGTCCCAGAGGGTCAGGCCGAGAACCTCTGACCTCTTTTTGCCAAATATGTTAAGGAAGTAATCGTTGACTTCCACGATCCGGTCGTCGCTGTCGGTAAAAACGATTCCTTCTTCAATGCCCGAGATGATGGCTGAGAGTTTCTCCGATTCTCTCTGGGTGGCCTCTTCTGCTCGCTTCCGGTTTAAGGCTTCGACAAAGGCCGTCGCCAGAGATTCGACGACGGTTTTGTCGTCGGAGTCATAGCCTGATTTTTTATTGGCCAGGACAAGGACGCCGAAGGCGTTTCCGGCCTGCTTGAGCGGGATGCAGAGTAGAGACGACAGAGAGGGATGCCCGGGCGGCGTCCCTACTCGGAGAGGATGAGCGCCGGGGTCGTTGATGATGTGTGTCTGACCGTCTTTGATCGGAAGGCTCCACAAGCCTCTGATTTTCATGTTTTTAAGGAGCTCGACGGCGTCATCTCTCGTGATGCCGCAGGCGTTCCAGCCAGAGTCGGTTAAAGAGATGACGTCTAAGAGGCCGTGGGCATTGGTCTCTCCAATGAACCCGAACCGGCTCCCTGTGAGTTCGACGGCGATTTGAAGGCAGGACATTGCCATGTCAGCATAGGACTCTTCGGAAAGGACTTTCTGGAAGAGCTTATTTATTCCTTCGAGAAGGATTTTCTGTTTCAAGATTTCGGCTTCGGCCCGCTTTCTCTCGGTGATGTCTATGTCCATGCCACGGTAGCCGAGGAGCTCGTTCTTTTCATCAACAATAGGAAGGCCGTTTGTCAGCAGGCAAACCAACCGTCCGTCTTTGGTCAGGTTCCAGTTCTCTAAGTCGTTGATCGCTTCCTTCTGGGCAAAGATGCGCTCGAAAAGGACTCTTATCCTGGAAGCCTCCTCTTCGGGCATCAATTCGAAGGGAGATTTTCCTATGATCTCCTCCGGGGCATAGCCAAGAATTTGCTTGACTCGGCCTGAAGCAAAAGTGTAGATGCCGTTCTTATCCATTTCCCAGATCCAGTCGGCTGAGCTGAGGGCGATGTCCAGGAATCGCCTCTCGGAGTTGCGAAGATCCTCCAGGGTCTTTTTTTGAGCAGAGATGTCCCGGTAAATTCCGAAGGTTGCCTGAAGCTTGCCGTCCAAGATAATCGGAGACGCGATGACGGAGACAGGGATGAGCCGGCCGTCCTTCCTTTGTCGGACTGTTTCGAACGACACTTTCTCGCCGTTGATCACTCTCTGGGTGATCAAGACGGCTGTGCTTATCTCGCTGGGCGGGACAATCAGGTTATCGAGCAACTGGCCGATAATTTCTTCCGTCTCAAAACCGAAGATTTTTTTGAACTCGCCGTTGACCCTGAGAAGATGGCCTTCTCGATCGGCAATGATGATGCCTTCCTGAGCAACCTCGAACAGCTTCTCAAAATAGACCTCTTCCTGCCTGAGCTCTTTTTGGCGTTGCCCGTTCGCTTGAGGAGGAGTAGGGGCACCCTCAGACTGGGTTAGGTCGCGGCCTTCTCCCGATTCGTCAGTCTTGTGTTCGATTGGAGACATAGATTTTTCCGGTTCTCGACGAATATCAGCCTGATTCTATCTGCTCATCCTGGCCGGTCAATCGCCTTTCTGGGTGAAAGCAGGGGTGATTTTCTTTTACCTTCTGTCCTCGGCGGGGGTGAATCGGGCCGCTGCGCAACGGGGAGCGCGCGCCGGAATCACCCCCTTTGATCTGTGGCCGAAATCTTGAGCAAATAGCTTCCAGGAAGACTCAAGGAGGAGTGATCAGCTTTTTTTGACGGGAGAGTTCCCTCAGCTTGGCGAACCGCTTCCCCAACTCGCGAATGTAGGTTCGGCTGTTCCAGTTGTCTTTAGCGAGATACTTAAGCTCAAGGATAACGTTGTCCAGACAGGCCAGCTTCTCTTCTTTTTTGTACATCTCAACTTCCTTAGGAAGAATAATGGCTCGCTCGTAGCGGCAGCGTTCAACGCTCTGGAAGATGGCTTCTCCAGCCTCGTTTCTTGACGAGCTTTCCTCCCCCGGGAGGACAAGCTTGGATTTTCCCTTTTCGATTTTCGCCTTGGCATAGTCCAGGGCCAGGAGGGCGTCTTTATCGACGAAAGCAGAGTCGTTGTCAGCGTGGTCCTTGATCGGCGCCTCAATATTGAGGGTTAGCCAGAGAAGCCTTTCATCCTGGGCGGCCTCTTCAGAGAAGGCCTGTTTCCTGTGGACGACCTTATTTTCTTGGTAAGGCTTGTGCCTGGACAAGAAAGGACAGGCTGGCGGGCAGTTGATTCTCTTTTCCCGGATCAGTCCGCAACAGAGCGAACAGAGGTTCGAATTCAGGGCAGGGCAGGCTCTCTTCGCTTTTCTCTGGTTGCAGCGCGAGCATTTGGCCACGGACTCAGGTCCTTTCAACAGGTGAGATGAAAGGCTCCTGCCGTCTTCTTATGAGCGGCGAGCTCATTGAAGATCTGCGCTGCCTTTTTAGTTTTTTCGACCCGGAAAACGATGCCTTTTGATTGAACCGCTTGGTGAACTTCGGAGCTAACCTTCATGAGGCCAAAAAAACCAGTCCCTATGACGAGGGCCTCGATGTCTTCCTGGAGAACGTCTTCGATGTCCTCCAGAGCTAATCGATGGCCCTCCTTCCGCCACCAGGAAGGTTTAATCCGGCCGGGGAGCAAAATAAGGTCGGCCGTGTACGTTACGCCGTCAACAACCATGGCTCCGAAGTCGTAGTTCTCGATCATTTTTTCAGCATGAATGTCTCTGCCGTCAGGGACTTCATTTTTCTGCCAAGAAGGCTGTGGAGAGCCTTTCGAGCGGCCTTTTGCTCGGCGCCCTTTTTGGAATGGCCCCTGGCCTTTGCCAGGGGATATCGGCCGGCATAGACTTCAACGATAAAAACCTTCTTGTGGTCTGGACCCATCGAGGTCAAGGTCTTGTAGACCGGATGAGCTAAATTTTCCTTTTGAAAATACTCCTGAAGGGCCGATTTGTAGTTGTCAATAACGAATTTCTGGCTGTCGATCTTGCTGTACGATTTCTTGAGAAGCGGCAGGAAGAATTTCTGGGCCGCCTCGTATCCCTGATCAAGATAAACGGCTCCGACCAGGGCCTCGAGAGCGCCGGCCAGAATCGTCTTTTTTTTTCGGCCGCCGCTCCTCTCTTCGCCCTTGCCCAGCAGGATATGTCTGTCGAGGTTGATTTTCTGGCCGAATCGAGCGAGCGAGTCAGAGCTGGCCGCCACGGATTTGACCTTAGAGAGTTCGCCTTCGCTGAGGTGCGGATACTGCGAGATAAAAAAATCCGCCAGCACGAGCCCGACAACAGAATCGCCGAGGAATTCCAGGACCTCATTGTCTTTCGCGCTTTTCCGCTGGTGTTCGTACGCATAGGAACTGTGTGTCAGGGCCTGGGCCAAGAGGTCTTTGTCCCTGAATTCAACGCCAATTATCTTCTCGAACTTGGCAGCTTTTTTATTCATCAGCACGAGATATTAAGAAAAAGGATAGACAATCTTCCCCGCCACGATCGTCATCACCGGCGCGCCCTTGAGCTTCCAGCCGTGAAAGGGGTTGTTCCGGCTCTTGGACGCAAACGTCGTGATATCGATGACTGTTTCCTTGTGCAAGTTGAGAATGGTCAGGTCGGCATCCGCCCCCGCCGTCAACCGTCCTTTGTTTGCCAAGCCCAGGATCCGGGCCGGGTTTGTCGAGATCATTTCGATGAACCGGGACAAGTCAAGCACGTTTTTGTTGACCAGTCTGTCGAGGAGGAGAGAAACAGCGGTTTCTAAGCCGTTGATGCCGAAAGGAGCGCGGTCGAATTCGACATCTTTTTCTTCTGCCGTATGGGGGGCATGATCTGTGGCCAGGACGTCAATGACGCCCGTCCTGACCGCTGCCAGCAGAGCCTGCACATCCCTCTGGCTGCGCAAAGGAGGATTAACCTTGAGGTTCGTGTCATAATTGGCCAGGGCTTCGTCTGAGAGGACGAGATGATGCGGCGTCACTTCAGCCGTCACCCTAACGTTTCGTTTTCTTGCTTCCTCGACCAGTCGCGCTCCGCCCCGTGTGCTCAAGTGGGCAATGTGGATTCTGGCCCGGGCTGCTTCTGTTAGGATGACATCCCTTGCGACCATAACCTCTTCGGCTGAGGCGGGAATTCCTTTAAGACCCAAAAAAAAGGAATGAGAGCCCTCGTGCATGAGGCCGTCCTGGCTGAGGTCGAAATCTTCGCAGTGGTCAATGACGAGCGTCTGCAGGAAATCTGAGTATTCCAAAGCCCGCCGCATGACCAGGCTATCCTGGATGCAACGGCCGTCGTCGGAGAAGGCAACCGCTCCGGCATCCAAAAGGTCGGCCATATCGGTGAGCTGTTCTCCCCTCAGGCCGTTGGTGACGGCAGCAATCGGGAAGATGTTGACCGCAGCCCTCTTCCGTGCTTCGGCGAGGATGAATTCGGTCACGCCGCGATTGTCGTTGACCGGGTCGGTATTGGGCATGGCGCAGATAGAGGTAAACCCTCCCCTGGCCGCTGCCCGGGAGGCTGTCTGGATATCCTCTTTGTATTCCTGGCCGGGTTCGCGTAGATGGGCATGCATATCGATGAAACCGGGAGCTACGACAAGCCGTGAAACATCAAGCACTTTAAACCCTTCGGCTTCTTCGATCTTTGGCTTGATATCGGCGATCTTTCCTTGGTCGATGAGGATGTCCAGCGTCTCATCTGTGCCGGAGGACGGGTCGACAACTCTTCCGTTCCTAATCAGCAGTCTCACGCTCTCTTCCTCCTAACAGAAGATAGAGAATGGCCATTCGGATGGCGATGCCGTTTTCGACTTGTTTGAGGATAACCGATTTGACCGAATCGGCCATTTCCGAGGAGATCTCAACACCCCGGTTGATCGGTCCCGGATGCATGATGATAGCGTCTTTATTGGCCAATCGGAACCTTTTCTCTGTCAGACAATAGAGGTTTCTGTACTCCCGGATCGAAGGGAAGAAGTTGGCTTTCTGACGTTCTGTCTGGATGCGGAGCATCATGATGACGTCAGCTCCGGCAAGAGACTCATCCAGGCTATGGCTGGTCGTTGCGCCGAAATTCTTGAACTCTTCGGGCAGAAGGGAAGGAGGGCCGACAAGAGTGATCTGAGCGCCGAGCTTGCTGAGCAGGAACAGATTCGACCTGGCCACACGGCTGTGGAGGATGTCTCCGACAATGACGACGCTGAGGTTCGTGAAGCTTTTCTTAGTCTGACGGATGGTGAAAGCGTCCAAAAGAGCCTGAGTGGGATGCTCATGGCTGCCGTCGCCGGCGTTGATAACATGGGAACGGCAGAACGTTGACACAAAGTGAGGGGCGCCGGAACAAGGATGGCGGATAACAAGGGCGTCCGGGTTCATGGCCTCAAGGTTTAACACCGTGTCCTTCAGGCTTTCTCCTTTAACCACGCTGCTCGTCTGCTGGCTGAAGTTGATGATGTCGGCGCTCAGCCTTTTGGCTGCCAGCTCAAAAGAACTGCGCGTCCGCGTGCTCGGTTCGAAGAAAAGGTTGACGATCGTCTTGCCGCGCAGAGTTGGGACTTTTTTCACCTCCCGGGTTGAGATTTCGGAAAGAGATTCGGCCGTGTCCAGGACAGTTAGGATGTCGGAGACATCGAGATGCTGGATGCCCAGGAGATGTCGCTGTTTGAATTCCAAGATTCTGCTCCTACTTCAATTCAGCGGGTTCGGTGATCAAGACCTCATCGGCTTCGTCGACCTCGCCGAGCTTGACCTGGACGACTTCCCGCTTAGAGGTTGGCAGGACTTTTCCCACGTAGTCAGCCCTTATCGGAAGCTCACGATGGCCTCGATCGATGAGGACGAGCAGCTGGACAGTCTGCGGGCGGCCGAGGTCGAACAAACTGTCCATGGCCGCGCGGATTGTCCGTCCTGTGAAAAGCACGTCATCGACAAGGAGAACATCTTTTTTGGAGATCGGAAAATCGATCTCCGTCTTCTGGACCATGTGCTGGGTTTCCAGCTCAGCGAAGTCATCTCGGTAGAGGGTAATGTCCAGAACGCCGACGGGGATGTCCACTTTCTCCAAATCTTGAATCAGCTTTGAGATACGCTTGCCCAAGTAAATGCCGCGTGTTCTAATCCCCACGATGACCAGGTTCTTCAGGTTGCGGTTCCGCTCTAAGATCTCCGTCGTCATCCGGTAAAGAGACCTTTTGATTTTGGCTGCGTCCATCACCCTGGCTTTGATTTTTTCTTCCATGAAGATCTCCTGTCTCCTCAGCGAGTTCCCTTCCTGGGGAAAACAGAGGCCAATTTTCTAATGAACATGCCCTAATTGGAGAAAAAAGTCAAACTTTTCGTTATAGAGCCCCTTTTGACTTCTTGAAAAAGTCCTGGGCAACTGCCACGTCTTTGCTGACCTGGCGGACGAGGGCGTTGGGGCTGGAGAACTTTTTTTCGTCCCTGATTTTCTTGAGGAGGCCCAGGCGGATCCTTCTTCCGTAGATTCTTCGTTTGAACCCGAAGATGAACGTTTCGACCTGGAACGTATCCCTTCCGAAGGTGGGGCGGAAGCCGATGTTCGTTACGGAAGGATACGTTTGACGGCTCAGCGTGGCGGCTGTGATAAAAACTCCTTCTGGGGTGATTTCGTTGGCCGTGTGGATATTGGCGGTCGGAAGCCCGAGAGAGGCACCGCGCGAGGAGCCTTTGATGACTTTGCCTTCAATCTCATACGGATACCCTAACAAAGCGTTAGCTTCTTGCACTTTTCCCTCGAAGAGAAAGGAGCGGATAAGACTGCTGCTGACAGTCCGTCCCTTGGTTTTGACCTGGGGAAAAGAATGGACGATGACGCCGTGTTCGCGGCCGAGCCGGCGCATAGCTTTGATATTTCCCTGACGCTTCAGGCCAAACCTGAAATTTTCGCCAACAATAACCTCTTTGGCCCCGAGAAGAGAGATGAGGATATCCTGGAAGAATTCTCGGCTCGATAGGCGAGAGAAGGCCTGGCCAAAGGGTGCCACCAGCACGGCCTGAACGCCTAATTTCCTCAGGCCTGCCAGCCGCTGCCCCAGTGTCTGGATCATGGCCACCCTTTGTTGGCCAAGGACTTTCTCGGGATGAGGAGAGAAGGTGAGGACGAGCGAGCAAAGGCCGCCGACATGGGCCCGCTCCACGAGGGCGCGCAAGATAGCTTTGTGTCCCAGATGAAGACCGTCAAAATTTCCTATGGCAACGGCCGTAGGACGGGGGAAGCGAGACAGATGTGTGAAGCCTCGGAGGATCTGCATGGTATCAGAGCTTGATGGCCTCTGCTTTTTCCAGGTAGTGCATCTTCAGCTGCTGGAGACAGGCTTCCAGGAATTTCTCCTCCTCGGTCTCAAGATTTCCCTTTGTCCGGTCCTTCAAAAGGTCGAGGATGTCGATCAGCCGCCGGGCCAATTCAAGGTTCTTTCCCCCCTGGGAGTGGCTCGGGTCTTCAATCACTCCAAGCTTAATCAAGGCTTGGGTATAGAAGGGAAAAACGATCGAGCCGAATTCTAACGGAGGAAGAAATTCTTTTTTGTTTTCTTCTTTCGACTCTTTGTTTTCCATTTTTTTCCTCCAGGTTATGAACTCGGAGCCCGTTTTTTTCTCAAAACGAGGTGGGCCTTGATGAATTCGTCGAGCTCTCCGTCCAGAATTTTATCGACCTCTCCCGTTTCAGCCTTTGTCCGCAGGTCTTTGACCAGCCGATAGGGGTGGAGCACGTAGGAACGGATCTGATTTCCCCAGGCGATGTCCGACTTGCTCTCCTCCATCTTTTCGAATTTTTCGAGTTGTCTTTGCTTCTCTCGCTCATACAGGCGGGCCTTGAGTACGTTCATGGCCGAGGCTTTGTTTTTGTGCTGCGACCTCTCGCTCTGGCACTGGACGACGATTCCCGTGGGAACATGAGTGATCCGGACGGCTGAATCCGTGACGTTGACATGCTGCCCTCCCCGGCCAGAAGCTCGGTAGGTATCGACACGAAGATCCTCCGGGTTTATCTCCACCTGGATATCTTCCTCGACTTCAGGAAAGATGAAAACAGCGGCGAAGGACGTATGGCGCCTTTTGTTGGCGTCGAACGGAGAAATCCGGACAAGGCGGTGGACTCCGGATTCCTGGCTCAGGAAGCCGTACGCGTAATCTCCTGCTACCCGCACTGTGACGCTCTTTAGGCCCGCCTCCTCACCCGGCAGGTAATCGAGGATTTCGACCTTGAAACCTTTTCGCTCGGCGTAACGAAGATACATCCGCAGGAGCATTTGAGCCCAATCCTGGGATTCCGTGCCACCTGCACCCGGATGGATGGTTAAGATGGCATTCCGGAGATCATCCTCTTCATAGAAGAGGACCTGGAGTTCGGCGTCCTCAAGCTTCTCCTGGAAAGAATCGACGGCCCGGCTGAGGTCTTCCCCGACGTCCTCTCCTTCTGAGGCGAGCTCGGCCAGAACCTCAACCTCATCCTTTTTCTCCTTCAGGAACGAGAAGAATTTCAGGCCGAGGTCGAGCTTTTTCTTTTTTTGCTGGAGAGACAGGGACTTCTTTTGATCCTGCCAGGTGCCGGGGGAAGAAAGCTCTCTGTTGATAGCCTCGATTTCGGAAGTTTTTCGCTCCAGGTCAAAGAAAACCTCTGAGTTCTTCGAATTTCAGAAGCTGCCCTTTGATTTTATCTTGAAGCTCAGAGTATCGTTCGGCGGTCGGATGATTTTTTTCTTTCATGGGCTCTTTTCACCACGGCAAGGATAAAGGAGATGCTGACTAAAGTCAAGCTGAGATAGGGGAGAAGATCGCCCCGGCGGGTGTAAAACGTGAGCGTATCAACTGGCGTAACCAGGCCGGCGAGAAATGTCTGGGCCATCAGCTCGGAGCGGGACAGGACCCGTCCGTAAGGGTCGATGATGCCGCTTATGCCGGTGGTTGCAGCCCGCAAAAGAAAACGCCTGTTCTCGACAGCTCTGAAAACGGCGATCTGAAAATGCTGGTGAGGGGCGGAGCTCTCGCCATACCAGCCGTCATTGGTGATTGTGACCAAAAAAAGCGCCCCGCGTTTGGCAAATTTTCTGACCAGGTCCGGGAAAATGATCTCGTAGCAAATAGGGGAACCGAAGCTTTTTCCTTCGAACAGGTGAAGCACATGATCCCGGCCAGCGGTCACCTCTCCGATGGCGTGAGTGACTTTTTTGATGAACGAAAAGATGCTTTTGTACGGGGTGTATTCTCCGAAGGGAACAAGATGCATCTTGTGATATTGAGTGATTGAGAGGTCGGGGCTTAAACAGAGAGCGGTGTTGTAGTATCGGGTCTCCCCGTGAACGTGAGCGGTTTCGTTGGTGCCGAGAAGAAGGGTGCACTGGCTATCCTGGACGAACTTGACCAGCCTCGTCTTAAATTCCTGATAGATAGGCTGCTCGCAGCCAAAGCAAAGCGGGACGGAGAACTCGGGCCAAATGATCATTTTGGCCCCTTCCTTATGAGCTTGGAGGGTCAGGTCGAGATGCCGTTCGAACAGCCCTTTAATCTCCTCTTCTGAAATCCGGTCCCAGTAGATGTCTGAGGATACGTTTCCTTGGATGACAGCGGCTTTGAATGTCTCTTGAGTCCGAGCCGGAAATTTCAGTGTTAAGAGACCGCCAAGGTGGACGAGCAAGACGGCGGCCAGACCAAGGATAAAGGGGAGACGTTTCTTGGTGGTGATGGAAAGGACGAAGAAAGACTGGAAAAGGACAAGGAAGAAAGAGAGTCCATAAACGCCTGTCACTGCCGCCACCTGGAGAAAAGCGAGGTTTCTTACCTGGCTATAACCCAGTAGCCCCCATGGGAAGCCTGTGAACAAGGTGCTGGCGGCGTATTCCTGAACGATCCAGATGAACGGCGCTATGAGGAGGGCCACCCGGGGAAAAGGCCAACGAATTTTCACGAAAAGGTAGCAAAACGCTGCCCAGAACATGGCCATCAGCGCAACGAGAAGAAGATAAATGAGAACACTCAGGGCCGGCGAGAGGTTGCCATAATGAGCCGGGACATAGGGAATCCAGTAGAGAAGGATAGCGTAGTAGACGAATCCTGAAATAAACCCAAGCTGAAAAGCCTTGGCCGGCTTTTTCCGGGATAGGGCAAAGAGAAGGGGCAGAAGGCAAATCCAGGCCAGAAAAAAGAGGTTGAACTTCGGGAAGGCAAGAGCCGTGAGGAAACCGCTGAGCACTGCCATGACTATGTCCATGTTAACGTCTCCTTGATAGCAACTCCTGCAAACGCCATCCGTAATTTAACGAGATATAGGCAGCGCCCGGGCGCCGCCCGCTTATCATCAGTTTGTTTATTGTCATAGTCTTGTATCCTCTCCATGGGGGAGTCAAGCTCCCCCCTCGGCGCTTCGCTCCGCTCCACTGACCCCCTGAGGGGAACGACGCCGTCC
>JBBILQ010000013.1:0-51641 GCA_037444845.1 Candidatus Aminicenantota bacterium
TCGCTATCACGATAATTGGATTCCACATGGAGTACTTTTGCAGAATGGGAATTTCCTGTCGGCAATTTTAGGTGGCAGCAAGAATTGGCGTAGAAAAGTGCTCTGCCTGTCATCGCGAACACCGCTTGGGTGCGCGGCGATCTCATGATGACTGACTGAGATCACTTCGCTTCGCTCGTGATGACATAGTCAGGATATCAATTTTTCGACTGTCTAATGGTGGCGGGAGAAATGGCGGTAGAGGTAGTAGGTCAGGACAAAGGAGACGAGAAAAATGAGCGCTGGAACGATGATGCCGACCATGGCTACTCCTTCCTGTCGCGGCGCTTTTTGCGATAGGAATAAAACGCCAGCAAAAGCCCCAAGAAAGAAAAGAAATAGGCGATGCTCATCCCGGCGACAACATAAAAACTCTGGCTCATGTCACTCCTCCCACCGGACAATTTTTTCCAGGTCCTCAAGGTATTTTTTCTGCTTCATCTCGTAATCCCCGGAGATGGCCTTGAGCTTTGGGTCGATAATCCAGATCATGACAAGAAGAAGGACGACGCCGGCCCCGAGAAGGACCCAGCCATACCAGAGAAGAAGCAGGCTCAACGCCGTCCCCACGGCCAGCAGAAGATAGACAATGGGCGAGATGACGAAGACCACATAATCCTCTTTTGTCCAGCGGTCAGCTTCCGCTGCCGTCCACTCTCTTTTTATCCAGCTCATCTCAGCTTCCTCCTTCCCGCGGCCTGAGGACCTGACCAATAAGCCCGCGTCTCTCCGCCTCCAAGCGCACTGGCTCCCACCAGCCCAAGGGCCGGGACATGACATAGTACTTCACCAGGCGGTTCATATCCTCAGGCCTGGTCAGAAAAGTGACCGGAATGTAAACGAGAGCGCCCAGGATCATCATGATCCAGAACTGGAGATAGTCGGGGAGAACGGGAATGACGCGGAACTCGGGCAAGACCCAGACGACGAGCCAGCTAAATCCCAGGTTCGCGATCCATGAGGAGAGATAACCCCAGGCGTTGAACCGCCACCAGACGACTTGGAGAATGGAGGGAAGCCAGATGCCGGCGGCCATGATCCAGAGGGCAAAGATGAGCCACTGGGTGATCTCCTTCATCATCAGGCCATAAAGAAAAGAGCCAAAGAGGAGGATGAGCGTCGAAATTCGCCCCACCCAGACAAGCTCTTTCTCCTTGGCCTCAGGTTTAAAATAGTGATGATAAAGGTCGCGGGTGGCATAAGACGCGCCTAAGTTGAGATGAGCCGAGATGGTGGACAGGTGGATGGCCACGACAGCCGCGAAAAACAACCCGATCATGCCAACCGGCAGATACTCAAAGCCTAACCGGTACCAGGCCATCTCGAACTTGGCCGTTTCCTGGATATTCGGATAGAGAGCGAAAAAACCCAGGATGGCAACGGCCCAGAGGGAGTTGCGGACGACGATGAGCGCTGTTCCTGACCAGATCGAGTAACTGGCGTCACGGACGGTCCTGGCCGACTGGATGCGCTGCGCTTCAGGGTACCAATCAATGGCCGTGCCCATGCCGAACCCGCCGATGACGGCGATGACGAGCATGGTTAAGAACCAGACCAGGGGAAAATCGCCCGTTGTCAGCCCGGAAAAAGCAAAAGGGTTGAGCCGCCAGCTCTCGCCCAGAGCTTCGAGTTTTGTGATGATTCCCTTTGGACCGCCGGCGACACTAATTCCCCAGAAGGAAACGATAACAATGACAAAGAAGGCGATGACTCCCTGCTGAAAATCGGACATGACCACGCCCCAGTAGCCGGCAGCGAGGACATAGATGGCGCAGATCGTGGAAAAAAGGATTAGGCCGAGCCACTCAGGCCAGCCGAAAAGATAGCCGCACAGCTTGCCCATGGCCATACCCACCCAGCCCAGGACGAACATATTCATAAAAACTTGCCAGCCGGCGATCCAGCCCCGCAGGAGCTCCGCGCCCAGGCCAGAGAACCGCAGTGTCTGCCATTCAGCCTGGGTGTAGGCGAGGGAGCGGCGGAAAATCCGGGTCGAGGCAAAAGCCGAGATGGCGCACCAGGCCGAAAAAAACGTGTACCAGATTCCCCTCAGCCCGTAATGGTAAATGACGCCGCTTACCCAGATCGGCGTGTCCGTGGCCGTGTGCGTGGCGTAAACCGAGGTAGCAGGAAGCCACCAGGGCAGCCCGCGGCCAGCCAGGAAGAAATCCGCCATCGACCTCTTCCCCAGCTTGTAGAAGAGGATGCCGCAGATGGTCATGAGGATGATGAAGGAGACGACCCAGAACCAGTCGAGAAAGGCGAATTGGACCATGACTCACCCCTTTTTAGCCTGTGAGTTCACAGCATGAAGCCCGCGTCTCTGCCACATAAGAAAAGAGCCTGGAGGGCCGAAGCCCTCCAGGCTCTTGGCGTCAGGCGTAGCTATTCGTCAGAACTGGAAGAGGACGTTGAACCTGAGCTTCCGCGAAGGATAGGTAATTCCGGAAATCCGGCCAATCTGGGGCTCGTGAGCTCCGCCATAACCAGCGTTGGTCACAGCATCTTCGTTGAAAACATTGAGGATGTCGAGGGCCAGGCGGAGGCTTCCAAAATCGCCGAGCTTGATGGCTTTGTCCAGGCGCAGGTCGAGGACTGCTTCGCTCGGAAGATACCAGGGGTCCTTGGGGGCGATGGCAACGATTTGATTGCCGCCAGTGATGATCACTCCGCCCGGTGGCTGGCCCCATTGCGTATGGACCGGATAGACTTCCAGCGGCCAGAGCGGACGGCCGGAACCGTAGCGGAAGCGAAAACCAAGGTCGACATCGGCGTACGGAATCAGGTAGGAGCCGGAGAGTTTGAACTCGTACTTCTGAGTGTGCGGGAGAGGCCCTTCCATCGAGTTAATCGTCTGGTTGAGGCCGGCCAGCCAGTTCGTGTCAAAGACCATCGGGCCCTCGACGTTGAAATCCTGGCGGATTGACCTGGCGGCCATGCCATCGGACCGGGACGTCAGGAACGAGGCTAACATCTGCCAACGATTGGAGTATCTTTTCTTTAGCGTAAACTGGAGACCCTGGTAGGAGCGTTTAGGTTTGAACCCGTCGATTTCGGGCATGTTCCTGACTTCCCTGTCTGTGTTAGTCCCTACCCAACCAATATCCGCGCCGTCGACCTTCCCGTCACCGTTGTAGTCCTTCCAGACGATGCCCCAGAGCTGAATCGTCTCACCGTACTTTGTTGTATAAGCCACCCTACTGTACTCGAACTCCTGCCCTGTCTGCCTATTCAGAGGCCAGTTAATGAAAATGTTCTTGGTGTGCTTATAGATATATGTAGCGCTGACCGACAAATCTGGGATCAGCTCCCTTTCCAGGTTGAGGGTAATCTGGTCTGTGTACTGATTCTTCAAATTATCGGCAACGTTAAGCTTCCAGGAATAGTCAACATTCTGGTATTCTGCCCACCAGGATGGCCGGGAACCGGGTGAGCGGTACTTAGGATCATGTAGCTTCCTTGCGGCGTTGGTCACTTCATCCGGGTCGACAAAGTTGTTGCCGTTCAGGTCAACTTCGCTGAACGGGACAAGGTAAAAGATATACCGATAGGTCGCTTCGGGCATGTCGGGTCCAAACCGGCGCAAATACTCAGCACTTAGCGGCAGAAAGTAGCGGCCATAGTTGGCCCTGAAAACGGTCTTCATGTCGCTCGTCAAGGCGAAAGTGAGGCCGAGGCGGGGAGCCACATTCTTGAGGTCGAAGATATTGGTCGTGCCCTTTCGTTCCCGGACGACTGGCGGCGGGTCGTTGATGCCCTCGGGCGTTGTGGGCTGCTCGTACACCTTGCCCTTGCCGTACTTGGCCGTCATCCTGTCGTAGCGGAGTCCCATGTTTATGGTCAGCCGTTTTGTCGGCGTCCACTGGTCATCGAGGAAGAACCCGAACGAATCGTTGGTCCGGACTGTCAGGAAGGGGGGAAGCCACGTCTGGCGGTTGTAGAAAATCAGGCCCGTGGCGCCGTACCAGCTCCTGAGATAATTGATGTTCTGGGTCCAGGGCGCCGGGTAGGCAAAGTTGGCATAGCCATGGAAATAGCCACCCATCCAGTTGCCCCGTCCAACTGTGTACTGAACGCCGAACTTGATATCGTGCTCCCCGAGAAAGTCCTCAGCATAGTGGGACATATCGACCTGGACAGTGTTCCGGCTGGATTTCTGGGCTTCCACATAGGGGAAAGCGCCGTTAATCCCGTATACGTTCCACTTCCACCAGTTGATATAACCCGGATGATCTGGAGCATCGTCCGGGATGTGCGGCTTGTCATCCCTCCAGAAACCCAGGTACTTGGCCGTGAAGATGGTCTTGCTGCCTGGCATCCACTGCCACTGGGAAGAAACGCTGTGGGTGACAGCGGCCTGTCCGTAAGTCATGGTCGAATCCCAGTGCGGGTTCCAGGTCCAGCCGTCGCCGTCGTTGTTCTCATAATGATAGGCTGCCCAGGCTCGATGGTTGGTAAATGGTTCAGCCGTAATCTTGATGTCGCCGAAGCGTCCCCAGTAGCGGCTTGGAACCTCGAAGAAAGGCTCTTTAGTCTGGGAGCGGATGTAATTAATACCGCTATAAAACCAAATTCTGTCCTTGACGATCGGACCGCCTAAGGTGAAGTTCGCTTCATACTCTTTCGTGGCGTACTTAAGGATATCATCGCCTGCTCCGACAAACAGAGATTCAGGCCCGACCTTGCCAACTTCCACTTTCGCTGCGGGCAACGTGTCATAATCGGGCCGGCCAGGCTGGTTGTTTGCCGCCTTGCCTAAGATGGAGTAAATGGCGGCGTTGCCGTGGAGGATGTTGCTTCCTGACTTGGTCAAAACATCGATGGCCACTCCAGAGAAGTTCCCGTACTCCGCTTTTGTCCCTAAGGCGATCACCCTGACTTCTTCAACAGCGTTGTAGTTGACCGCGACAAGGGATCCGGCTGCAGCTAAACGGGGGTTTGTCGTGTTGACGCCGTTGACGAGGAAGATATTCTCGTTCGAAGTGCTTCCGTAAGCAGTCGGGCTGGGAAGCCAGCTGCTGTCTTTGCCTTGAGGCTGCATTCCCGGCGTGGTCAGGGCCAGGTCGTAGAAGGCATCGCGGCTGGTGGGGAGCTTGTCCAGCAGCTCGCTCTCAAAGCTCGCCATAATCGTCGATGTCTTGGCATCGACCACTGGCGCAGCTCCCACCACGGTCACTGATTCCTCAATAGCTCCTGGCTCGAGGACGAGATCGAGGACAATTGTCTTTCCGGCAGAAATGCTGATGTTTTCCCTGACGACGGTTTTGAAGCCCTGGAGCGAGGTGGACAACGTATACGTGCCTATAGGCAGGTTAAGGAAGACGAAAGTCCCCTTTTCCGATGTGACCGCCGAGCGTTTGCCGGCGATAAGAGCAGGGCTTGCCACTTCCACGTTCACTCCCGGCAGAGGTAAACCAGTGTCGTCGGTTATGGTTCCGGTGATCTTTCCGTAGTCGATCGTCTGCCCTTGGACTGGATTCGTCATGAAAATGAGCAAGGCAAATGCGGTGAACAGGCTGAACAGGAGTTGACTTCTGTGTCGAATCATTTTTCCCTCCTTTTAAAATTCTTACCCAGTACTCTGCCTCCTCCTAATAACCTGGAAGAGACGCCTTTTGTCTTTGGGGTTGTATTTTTTTTTCTATCTCTCACCTCCTCAAAACCGGTATTTTGTAAACGATTGCACAATAACTAAATTTATTTATTTTTTGACCTTTGTCAAGTCTTTTGTTAGCATAATACGCATCTCCGTTTATGGTATTCAATTGGGCGAAGCGTTATAAATTTTTTGTGTAGTGTCCGGGGAATGAAGACATGACGTCGATCAAAGCGATTGCCAGAATAGCCGGCGTATCCACGGCCACTGTGTCCAGGGTCGTCAACAATCACCCCTCGGTCAGTGAACCCACAAGAAAAAAGGTGAAGGAGGTTATTCTTGCCCTGGATTATCGTCCCAATGCCTTGGCCCGAGGGCTCAAGACGCGCACCTCAAAAACCGTAGGGCTGCTCCTTCCTGAAATCCAGAACATGTTTATTCCCGCTGTCACCTTTGGCCTGGAAGAGGTCTTAAAGGAAAACGAATACTCCGTCCTCCTGGCTTACACGTTTTATAACGACGACGAGGAATGCAGAAGCATCCTGGCTTTTGCCCAGAGGAAGATAGATGCCCTTGTTCATATCGGAACCAGAGAATACGCGGAGAAAAAAATCAGTTTCATGAAAAATGTCTTAAGCGATATCCCCCTCTTCTTCGTAAGCGACCTCATTCCTGAGGAGAATGCCTACTGTATTTACAATGATGAAGAAGAAGGTGCTTACCAGGCGACAAAATACCTCATCGAGCAGGGCCACACAGAGATCGCCTTCATCAACGGAAATCCGTTCTACACGAGCTATTTCAACAAGCGAAAGGGCTTCCTCCGGGCCCTTGACGAAGCCGGATTATGTTTTAACCCCTCTTTTTATGCTGACTACCGGACGAACCTCCAGGACGTCTATCAGCCAGCGGAAGCTTATGAGCTGGCAAAAAAAATCATGGGCTCCGGCCCTCCTCCGACAGCCTTTTTTGCGGCCAGTGACCTTCTGGCCATAGGCCTCATCAGATATCTCCATGAGAGGAAGATTTCCGTTCCCGATGTGTGTTCGGTTGTCGGCTTCGATAATATCCCCATCGCCCAGCACATTCACCCTCCTCTGACAACTGTCGATCAGAAACCCCGGGAATTGGGCCAGTTCACAGGAAGACTGATTCTCAAGATCATGAAAGATGGCCCCTTACCCGAAAAATGTTATTCCTTCATCCCCGCGCTGATTATCCGGGAGTCGAGCGGACGCAAAGAGGCTTAACCCTTAACAAGCGGAAAGTTATTGATTCTTGAGTTCCTTGAGCTTGGCGATCAGCTGTTCAAGAAACTCAATTTTATCTTTTCTTGAATATCCCTTTTTCGCTCTTTCCAGGTAATCGATGGCCCTGGAATAATCTCTCTGGTGGATGTAGCAGCGGCCGGCCATCTCCAGTAACTCGGGATCATCGGGTCGGACCGCCAGCGCCTTTTCAAACACAGCCTGGGTTTCTGGAATCCGGTTCATCTCAAACAAAATCAGTCCGGCGTTGTAAAGACTTTCCACGCTCTTCGCGTCGAGCTCAGCGGCTTTATGGTAGTATTCGAGAGCTTTTTCCCGTTCTCCCTGCTCTTGATGGATGAGCCCAAGCTGGTGGTATGCGCCAGCAAAAGAAGGCGCCAGCTCTGTTGTTCTGGTAAACTCGGCTCGAGCCTCGGGAAGCATCTTCCTCTTAAAAAAAACCATGCCCCTGAGATAGCGGGCGTTGGCATCATTAGGGTTCCTGGCAATCATTCTGTCCAGGACGGCCGTGGCGCCGTCGAAATCTTCCTTTCTGATCTTCTCGACCGCCTCGCCGAAATCAGCCCTTGCTTCCTTGGTCATCTCCATTTCCCTGATTTGCTCCCTCGTTGCCAGAACAATCGTGGCGATTTCTACTTTCTGCATCCTTTCCTGCGGTGTCTGCAGGTCCCATTTGTCCTCGAATGTCTGGTAGCTCTCCTTGCTTACAGCCACCGTGTAAGTGCCGTGGGGAAGGCCGGCCAGCTTGAACTCGCCCTTCTTATCTGTTTTCGTCCTATAACTCCGGCTCTTCGCCTCGTCCCGGAGGCTAATCTCCACGCCAACCAGAGGCTTTTTCTCGGTGTCCACAACCTTGCCGAAGACATAATACTCGCGGTACTGTCCAATTCCTGATGAGACGAACATAAAGAAAAAGACGAGTGAATAAAGAGCGTGTTTCCTGAGCCGCATGTGAATGTCCTCCTAATTCAATGATTTCGTCAAGTTCCTGTATGAATTCGCTTTTTCCAGAGCCTCCCGGGCCCGTGCCGGCTGCTGCCGTCTGGTGTAAATGTCGGCTAACAGAAGATAACCTAAGGTGTTTAATTCCGCAGTTTTGGCCAGCGTTAGCCCTTTTTCCACGAGCTCCCGGATTCGCTCGAGGTCGGCCCCTTCGAGCAACAGCCCGCGGGCTAAGAAAAGGTAGCCTTCAGCCGCTTGCGGAGCAGTCCGGATGACTTCCCGCATCTCATCCAGGTAGCCTGCCCGGTTGCCGAGCCTGAGAAGAAGCCGGCCGTAGTTGAAACGGGCCCTGAAATGGTCGGCGTAGAGGCTGAATTCTTCGCGGTAGGCCTTCATCGCCTCCTCGACCCTTCCCTGTTCCTCGTAGAGAAGGCCAAGGTGAAAATGGACGAGCGGAAATTTCGGATACTGGGCGGCAATCTCCTTGAGCCGGGCTTCTGCTTCTTCGTACCTCTTCAGCCCGACGAGGCAGGCTCCGAGGTTGAGGCTGTTCTGGGTCAGCTTGGGCTGAATCTCGACGGCCTTCTCAAGATAAGGGAGAGCCCCGGCATGGTCGTTCTCTTCCATGTACACTTCGCCGATGAGGTTATGGGCCTGGACATTCCGTTCATCCAGGGAAAGCGCCTTCTTGCAGAGAGTGATGACGTCTTCTTTATTCCCCTCTTCCCGGAGCAAGTTGGCCATGCCGATGAGGGCCTGGATACTGTTGGCGTCGTCCCTGAGGATCATGTCATACTGATTTTTGGCTTCTTCTGCCTTCTTGAGCTCGACGTAGCAGGTCGCCAGGAGGAGGTGAGCCTGGGGGATGCCCTTCTCCTGCCGCACGACTGTTTCCAGCATTCGGCTGGCTTCTTCGTATTTCTCCTGATTCAACAGCACTCCGGCCTGCTGGATGGATTCATAGACGTGGAGTTTGTCTTTGGGGTCAACAAGCCCGCCGCCCTTTTCTCGCGAAGATTTCCGGAAGACGGGCGCTCCCACATAGCCGAGCGCAGCCAGTCTTTCCAGTGTCTCACGGTCCAGATTGGCAGACTCGGGCGCGGGCGCGTTGAGGCTCGTCTCATGGACGATTGCATCGAGCGCTCTTTTCATGTCCCGGGCCATGCCAGTAAGCTGGCCATGAAGGTTCTTGATTTCTCCCGGGTCTTCAGCTACCGCATACAGCTCGGGCCGCGGCGCGTCGATGAATTTATACTCATCCGTGCGAAGGCTCAACAGAGGGCTCCAGCCGTAATGAATCTCGGGCGAGTAAGACTCGCTGTACGCCGCGAAGCCTTTGTTTGTCTCGGGTCTGAAAAAAAACGGCAGCGCGGACTTTCCCTGGTTCTCGGGCGGAACAGCCAGCCCGGCCATCTCTAAGAGCGTCGGGAACAGGTCGATCGTGCGGACCTGGGCTTTGACTCGCTTCCCCCCCATATCTTCGGCGGGAAACACGACCAGGAAGGGGACTTTGACAGCCCAATCATAAATGAAATAGCCATGGGCCATCTCGCCGTGGTCTCCCAGGCCTTCGCCGTGGTCGCCGATGAGGATGATGATGGTCTTCTTTTCGAGGCCGTTTTCTTTCAGCCAGGCGACGAGCCGGCCGATTTGCTCGTCCATGAAGGCAATCTCTCCATCGTAGAGGCCGACCGGGCCCCGCGGGCCGTATTCCGAAAGATAGGGCTCGGGAGGCTCATAGGGAGTATGGGGGTCATAAAGATGGACCCAGGCGAAGAATCTATTATCCTTCTCGCCCGAAAGCCAGGCGAGGGTTGCATCCACAACTTCGTTTCCCGGCCGCTGGACCAGGCCCAGGTCGAGCTGCTTGTATTTTTTCAGGTCTAACAGGTCATCATAATGATGAAATCCCTGCCTCAGTCCCCAGCGTCCGTCGAGGACAAAAGCGCCAATGAAGGCTCCGCAGGTGTAGCCGGCCTGCGAAAAAAGCTCAGCCAAAGTCAGGTGTTGGCCGGAGAGGGCCGTGTTGCCGTTCACCCTGACGCCGTGGAAGGTGGGGTAAAGGCCAGTCATCATCGAGCAGTGGGAGGGCAGGGTGAGCGGCGATGAAGCGATGCATTCCTCAAACACAATTCCCTTTGCGGCCAGTTCGTCGAGGTGCGGCGTTCTAACGTCGCTGTACCCATAGATCGGCAGATGGTCGGCCCGCGTCGTGTCCAGGGTGATGAGGAGGAGGTTGGGCTTATCAATGCCTGCCCTGGCAAGAAGACGGGAAAATTCCTGGCGAAAGTCTCTTTCAGGCCAGAAGAAAACCCGGACGACGCCAGCCAGAATCACGAACAGAACGAACCCGAGGAAAAAGAAGACCCTTTTCTTCATTTCTTGGAGTCTGCCGCCTTAAGGAGAGCTTCGGCCATGGCCCAGACAGCTCCCGGCCGCATGTATTTCATGGCCCGGAAAACCCTGTCCCCGTATTTCTCCGAGGGGTTATTCCACTGGAATTCTTCGGGGTTGCAGTAGGCTTCTGGCGTTTTGAAAAAATAGCCATGGCCGTGGGGCCCGTACACAGTATAGTATACACCATAGGCTGTGCGCATAGCCTCGTCTCTGAGCCCGTGGAGAACAAAATTCGCTGCCAGAGCAAAACTCGTCCCCACCCAGACTTCGTCGCCCTGCTGGCTGAAAAGCTGGCTGCCGTCTCGCTTGCGGCCGTTCGCCGCTCCCATCAGGCCATGTCCGAAGCCGAGGACATTCTTCTCGAAAATCGTGCGCAAGGCCCTGATGGCCCGGCGTTCAGGAATAATCCGTCCGGTTTCCTCCTTTTCGAGTCCGAGCATGGCAGAATACCATACGCCGAAGAGCTGGTCGGCCATGATATCGTCCGTCGTCGTGTCGATATGGAAATACCCGTCCTGTTCATTCCACAGTTTATCGAGGGCGATGCGTCCTTTCTCGAACCAGGTCTTGTATTTGGCGACGGCGCTTTTAATGGTCTCAGGGTTGAGATCGCCCGTTCCCTGATCGAGGAGGTCCAGGCCCATGGTCCAGGTGGCTTTGAGCGAGGCCAGCCAGAGCATCGTGATGAAGGCGCTCTCGCCCTTCATGCGCCATGTGTCATACGTTTGGTCGGGGATTCCTTCGTTCAGGGGAACATGGGTTTCCGGGTCGGCGAAACGTTTTTCGAGCGTATCCAGCGCGATGGCAGAAGCTCTAAAAGCTTCGGCAAGAAATCCGATGTCTTTGGCGCCTGAAGCCAGGAAATCCCGGTAAGCTCGGAGCGGGAATTTCGGGTTCAGGTCTTTCCAGACGTTGCCGTTCTGCCAGTCGAAAGCGTTGAGGACAACCCAGGGCCGCACCCGCGGCGAGCCGAGGTCATGCGGCATCATCCCGTAGACCTTGTTCGTGTTCCAGTAGTAGTCCATTTTGCTTTCAGGGACCTCGCCGGGGAAGACCACGGGATATTGATACTGCTTGAAAGCGGGGTCTTCCATCTCCACGCTCCGGGCGAAAAAGCGGATGTTTCCCATCTCGAGCTCCGGCCACAATTTAAGGACGTGCCAGCAGTAGGAATCGACGTCAAAGGTTCCGTACATGAGGTAATCAGCACTCTCGAGATATGTGTGGAGGTTGGTGGAAGCATCCCAGATGCTCGTCTCGGCGAGAACATAGAGCTCGTTGAGCAATGCCTGCTTCATCCAGCCGGGAAAACGCGGCTCGTCGAGGATGCTCTTGTGCCAGGCGTCGATCGCTTTTTCCCAGTCCCGGTATTTTTCGAGAGCTTCACAGGCGATGGCAAAAGCCTTGTCCCCGGAGGCGCCGAAAAATTCGGTGTATTTTTTCTTGTATTTAACGCCCTTTTCGAACTCGTAATAGGGAAAATCCCAGGCGACAACGATGGGAAACTCTACGCGCTCTCCGGGTTTCAAGCTTAATTTGACGGCAATGGCGCCAGCAAGGGAGTCTTGAGGAGATGCTGTGCGGGAGGCGGTTGAGTTTGAGAGCGTCCCGTTCGCCGAAAACGAAGCCCAGATTTCGCTGCCTTCTTTGGAGGGGTCGAAATCAGCGTGAAAAAAAACAGCGGTTTTGCCAGGAACCTCGGGAGCAGCGATGCACATCGAACCAGTCAGGGCGTTCCCGGTTTTCGGGTCAACACCTTTCCGGGTGAAGATAATGCCCTTTTGGGAGCCTTTCTGGATGAACACGTTGGTGTTTCCAGCGCTCTTGCGGTCCCAGGCAAAATCACCGCGGCCAGGCCTCGGGGCAGGTTCCCAACCGACCATATTCTGCCAGGTCAGCATGACGCTGAGGTCAGCGGATTTTCCTGAGCGGTTCTCGGCCATCCATTTGTAGACGGCCACAGGATAGCTCGTCTCGCGGTAATTGTGCGGAATGACGGGCGAAAACTGGGTCACGGCCAGCTCGACCGGAAAATCATCATTCTTCTCGTAAGAAAACCCCGACTTGGGATAGATCGCATAGTAGCTTCCTCTGCCAGCCGGATACCTCCACTTCCAGGCCCCGAGGATCGATGAGAGCGGAGCATCCGTGGAAAGGGTTTGGGCGATGGCCTTTTTCCCCTGCTTTATAAAGACGTGGAACTGGTTGGCCCAGACCGTGTCGTCGACCATCCAGCCGGATTTCAGGAACCAGTAGCGAAAATTCCCGCTCATCGTCCACTCGTACGCGCCCGCGCCGATGCCGCCGACAGGGCAGGCGCTTCCCTCGGCATCGGCGTCGATGTTTCCGGGACTGATCGTGCGGCCGAACCAGGCAAGCTTATGTCCGATGGGCCGGTCAAAAGCGCAGGCAGGGAAATTTCCCAAGTTGGACGCCGAATAATTAAGCTCGGCAAGGATGAAGTCCAGGATTTTTCCATCCTCCCCTATCCCCTTTTCCCTCGCCGCCTGGATCAGTTTCCCGATGCGGCCGTCGATCTCCTGGCCGCCCTCGTCACAGACGCCTTTTTCGATGAGAAGGTCCAGGTGTCGGCTGATCAGGGTTTTCCGGATGGCCTGGTCGGAAGGCGTTAGCGACGCTGGCAAGCAGGAAAACACAGGATTGATGGAAGACCCTGAGGCAAGAATAAGCATCAAGGTCAAGGTTAGACTCTTAAACAAACGGGTCATTCTCAACTCCTTATGAGAAAATCTTTTTCAAAAATCATCTTTGATATTTTACCCTATCCGTCGTTTTATTCAAAACCGCGGCGGGGCCGGGCAGCTTATCATTTATCGAAAGAACCAGGAGAAAAGTGAAAAGGATCGACAAAGTCGCAGGCTGTCAGGTGCCAGATGTGCCCCTGAGGACAGAACGGCCTCCAACAATCGTGTCGATGACGCTGAAATCCTGGTTGAAGATGGCCAGGTTGGCGGCTTTGCCAACGTCGATACTCCCCAGCTTCTCATCCAGACCGAGAAGACGTGCCGGGTTGAACGACGCCATGTTGACTGCTTCGCTGACCGAAACCCCTGCCCACTCAATGATGTTTTTCACAGCCCGGTCGAGAGTCAAAACACTGCCGGCAAGAGCTCGGCTTTCCTTGAGCCTCGCCTCTCCGTCTTTGACAATGACCTCAAAATTGCCGACGCGGTAAGTGCCGTCGCCGAGCCCCGACGCCTTCATGCTGTCCGTGACAAGACAGACCCGGCTCGGGCCTTTGCAGCGGACGGCGAGCCTGAGCGAAGCGGGATGCACGTGGACGCCGTCGGCGATTATCTCAGCGGTGACGGCGTCCCGGTCGAGGACGGCACCGATGACGCCAGGCTCACGGGGAAGAAAGCCGCTCATAGCGTTAAAAAGATGAGTCGCGTGAGCGACGCCCAGGTCGAAGCTCCGCGCGGCCAGCTCAAATGATGCCTCTGAATGTCCGATGGAAACGATGATACCCTTCTCTCTGAGAGCCGGGATGAAGCTCAAGTTGTCCCCAACCTCAGGCGCGATCGTCAGGATCGTCCGGATACCGTCCGCGGCTTTGAGGAGACTATCCAGGTCCTCCTCGTTGGCAGGCCTGATGAAATCGGGGTCCTGGGCGCCTTTCTTGGCCTGGCTCAGAAAAGGCCCCTCGAGATAAACGCCTAAGATCTGCGCGGCCAGGCCTTCTTTCCGGGCAGCCCTGGCCGCAGCGATTGCCTCAACAATGGAAGCGATCGGAGCAGCCGGGACCGCGGGAACAAAACCCGTAACGCCGCAGCGGGCTTGATGGATGGCAATCTCCCTCAGGCTTTTGACTGATCCGTCCATGACGTCTTTGCCCATCGCACCATGGACATGGACGTCAATGAGCCCAGGCGTGATATAAAAATCCCCGTAGTCGAATATCTCAACCCCGCCGGGAAGGCACTGCTCCCCAGCTCGAAAAACGGCCGCGATTTTATCGCCTTCAAGAAGGACGACTCCGTCCTCCAGAATCCTGTCCGCCAGGATGATGTCTCCCTTAAGCGCAGACCTCATTGTTCGCTGATTCCGCAGGCATCACTTTTTATTATGATTCAATTTCATCTGACCTGGAAAGATTTGTAGTCAACGAGTTCTATGCCGCGCTTCTGGATGATTCTTTTGATCCTTTTGCTCTGGAGCGCCTTAGCCTCAGCAGCCCGGTGGGCGGCGACATTCGGCAACCCCTCGGGGTTTGCATCCACGAGGGCCCTCATTTCCGGCGTATCCAGGCCGGGATGGATGACCAGGAGCCAGAGGCCGGGGCTGAGGCGATTTAACCGATCCGCCAGCACCTGCTCCTTTTTTTCCGGGGCCGTGTTGTAGATGTTGAGAAAGTCGTTCTGCTCTTCCCCGCATTCGCCTGAGATGGGGAAGCCGTAATCCTGAGCGATTTTTTGGACAACCGCCCAAAGCTCGGGCGTCGCGTTTAGAGTGTCCATGTGCGTGTCGATGTACTGGATGTTAAGGCCACGCTTAATGGCCCGGTCCATTTGGGCCCGCAGCTCCTTGTCGACTTCGTCGAGGCTGGGTTGGGCTGCCAGAAATGCCTCTGTCGTCTGATAAAAAAACCCGTCCTCATCGACGAGGCTGGGCACGAGGTTGTAAGGAAGAACCGGTTTCCACTTGTAGTCACGCCACTCGCCGTTCAGGGCAAGGTGGACGCCAACGCCCCACTCCGGGTGCTCTCGCGCCATCCGGGCGGCCTCCTCGAACCAGGGCGCAGGCACGATAAGCCCGACGCAGGTCATGATTCCGTTCGAAAAGCATTTCTCAACGGCCATGTTGCAGGCGTGAGTCATGCCCATATCATCGCCCCGGACGATGAGCCGGATGGGCGCTTCGAGTTTCGCTTGCTCTGGCGCCGAGCTCCCGCTTATAGCCGCAAGACCGGCCACAACGATAAGTCCCAAAATTATGTTCGCTCTTCTCATTCTTTCCTCACTTTTGTTTATTTATTCGCTGATTCAGGTGATGCCACATTCAATTTTGCGCTCTCCTCCCGACCAACGCTGCATCCCCGCGTCTCTCTGATCAATATCCTTTATTCTTTGTCCATTTCACACATCCTTCTCCGTTCAAGATAACCTGGATGTCTCTTGTCTCTCCTATCACACGCTGCTGCGCCATTTTCTAATTTTTTTATCTGTAATTTTATCTATCTGCCATCTAACTATCAATCAATCTATCTAATGACTGACTGTCTGTCTGCTAACCTGATCTATTCACAAAATGATACGATAAAACGCCCCCTCCCCTGGCGGGAGGGGATAGAGGGGAGGGGGAATCTTTGAATGATCCCCCTCACCCCGACCCTCTCCCACATGGGGAGAGGGGATTTTTTCCTTTCATTTCGTGAATAGTCCAGGCTAAAAAAGGTAGTTACGTATGGCGTCCCCATTTTTTAATGGCAGGCAGGAGGAGGATAATCATGATGCAATTGACAACCGGAATGATGAGGCCGGTTCTGAGGCTATGAGCTGCGGCTACCTTTCCGGCCAGCAAGGGAGCGGTCATCCCGCCGGAAAGAGCGATGACAAAGATAACGCTAAAAGCCGTGCCAGTAAAACCCGGAACGGCCTCTCCGACCAGGGCGAGGGTCGTCGGAAAGATAGCCGCAAACCCAAGACCAATCAGGACGCCCCCAAATGAAGCCATCGAACCTGAGGCCGCGGAAACAAGGACCACGGCCGCCAGGAGCGAGAGGACCGCGCTCGCCAAAATCAGCGTTTCATTCTTCATAACCCTGACCAGGCGCGTTGAGGTCAGCCGGCCAGCCATCATGGCGGCCCAGTATCCGGCCAGGACGAGCGAAGCTGCCATTTGGGACAGCCGGAAATGTTCGTGGAGATAAGAGGAAACCCAGCCGCCAACCGTGAATTCGTTTCCAGACTGAAAAAACAGGAGAAACCCGCACAACCAGACGAGCGGATGCTTGATGACTTTCGCAGCCTGCCCGAGCGGGAAGCCCTGGCCGTGCTTGGCACCGGGAAAACGCAAGAGCAGAAAGAGCATGAAAGGAATCAAGCTCAAGAGCGCGGCCAAGAGCAAGAGGGGATTAAGACCAAGGGTGCTCTCCAGGAGGCCGATGAGGAAAGGCATGGCCAGAGCGCCGAACCCGAAAAAAATGCCCAAGGTATTGAGAGCCGCGCTCCGACGGTCAGGATAAATGTCGCTGGCAAGGGCATTTGAGCCGCCATTGAGACCTCCGCCTCCCAACCCTAACAGAAGCGCAGCCAGGACGAGAGACCGGTACCCCGAAGCGTTCAAAAAAAGGAAAAAACTCCCGGCGACAAGAAGCGAGCACGCCATCAGGAAGGCCTTGTAGCCAAAGCGGTCGACGACCGGGCCAAAAAAAACGGACATGGCCAACATGGCGAGATTCATCAGGAAGAAGAGGTTGCCGGCTTCGCTTTTGTCAAAATCAATCCTGGAAAACAGAGAAGGGAGCATGGCGCCCAGGACGGCCATGACGATGCCGAAGACGAAAATCCCTGCGCAGGCCGAGGCCATCAGAGGCCCAGGCTTTGCCCCCATAGGTTCATCGGCACTCAGTTTCTGCATGAACTTCTCCCCCAGTAAGATCTCCAGCCCAGATAACGCATGATCATCATTCGATCTTCTCAGCCCTTTTTCGGCCGCGCTTCCACGGCCGAGCATAATAAAATCTTGAAAATGCATCGTAGACCTTCTCGAGATGCCCAGCAGGAATGCCAGCCAGGTTAGGGGAAACGAAAGTCGGCGGAAGCATTCCCTTTTTCGCCAGGATCGACCCCGTCTCCGCGACCAATGACATGGCGACGGCCACAGCGGCCACAGTTGAGCCCGCTGCCACTTTTTCCAGCCGTCCGACGTCAACAAGCGCATCCTCGGCCGGCGTGCAGTTATCAATGGCCACATCGGCCAGGTCGGAAAGATAAAGGCCAGTCGAATGCTTCGGCTTAGAGACCTTGCGGTTGGCGTGAGAAGAGACGGCAATAATCTTGAGCCCTTTCTTTTTCGCTTCGATGGCCATCTCGACCGGGGCGGCGTTCAGCCCTCCGTGGGAGAAGACGAGCAGACAGTCGCGCCGCTCGAGCGGATAACTCTCGAGAAAAACCCTTGCATAGCCTTCCTGCCGTTCCAGCCAGAGAAGCTCCCGCGCTCCGCCCGGCCCGATGACGTTGAACCACATCAGCCTCGGGTCGTAAAGCGGGAAGAACCCGACAAAGCTCCCGTAGCGCGGAAAAATATCCTGGACAGGAATGACGGAGTGTCCGCTGCCGAACATGTAAACCCTCCCTCCGCGTGCGACAGACCTGGCCATGATTCTTGAAGCTGCCCGGATATTATGCAACTCTTGGGTCTTGATTTTTTCCAGGATTTCCTGAATTTTGTTCAAGTATTCCAGCGAAGACATTGTTTTTTCCCTTTCTTTCCCTGAAAATCTCTGAACGTGCCACCGCTTCAATATAGAATCCTCACTCGGGCGTGTCAATCAGGTTCTTGCCAAAAGCTCTGCTGAACGATTTTGAAATAAACGCTGGGAATAGAGAAGTCTTGGGGCATCCCCATTGTCTCTGTGAATGGATGGACGATTTTGAAGATTTTGAAATACACGACTTTTTATAATAATATCTTGAAATTTTCAAATTTATCTTGTATAGTGGAGGCATGAAAAAAATGCAAACAACTCTTTCCAAGCGAGGCCAGACTGTTGTCCCCGCACTCATTCGAAAACGCCATCATATTCAGGAAGGCGACAAGCTGGTTTGGGTCGATGACGGAGAAACGCTCAAGATTATTCCTGTCCCTAAAGATCCAGTTCTTGCGCTAAAGGGAATTGCTGAGAAAGAGCGCTTGACGCAAGAGTTGATGAAGTATCGCCGTGAGGAGCGGTCGCGTGAGCGTTGAGCGCTATGTGCTGGACACATCCGCCCTGTTCGCTTTCATGACGGGCGAAAAAGGCGTGGACCTCGTCGAAGAAATTCTGACCGGCAAAAACAACCGCGTCTTCATTCCCTGGCCAGTTCTCTTTGAAATATATTACATCACGAGGCGAACGCGTGGCGAAAAAGAAGCTGACAGACGCTATGTCCTAACCAAGGAATTGCCTGTCATCATTCTCTGGCAGATAGAAGAGCCAGATCTTCTGACCTTGGCACGATTCAAAGCCTTGTTCAAGGTTTCGTTTGCCGATTCCATCATCGCCGCAGCCGCCTTCCGACTGGATGCCATTCTCGTCCATAAAGACCCTGAGTATGAACCCTTGGCCAGGATGATCAGGCTCAGGTCCCTGTTGAAGTCGTAGTTAAGATAACGTCTCCGGAGCGCCGGCCTTTATTCAGGCGGCTAAGATATCGTGGGCGTGCATCAGCCGCGCCTTGACGTTCAGCCCATAGGGACAGGCGTTCTTGCAATATCCGGCGCAATTCGAGCAGATGAGCGGCTTCTGCCCGGCCTCCATTGCCGCGTAATAGCTCATCGCTTCGCTTTCCATCCCGTAATTCTCAAAGTACATGGCATAGCGGAGCACATCGTTGACGGCGACGTTATGCGGACAAGCAGACAGGCATTCACTGCAGCTCACCCTGCAATAGAGATGGTGCGCAAGCTGCTGGTAACGGGCAATTATCCCGAGCGCTGCCCGGTCGAGCGGGCGGTCAGAGGCGGCGACGTATTCTTCGACGTGGGAGTAGCTGCTCATTGTCGGGATGCAGGTATCGATATCGGGGTTGGACATGACCCAGCGAATCGCGGCCTGGGGGTAGCTGACCTCCGGGCTGACCAGTCCTTTCAGGTTTCCCTGCATGCCGCCGGCGAAGATCTTCATGGCCACGGTTCCGATGCCTTTCTCTCGAATTGCCTTGATAAGAGGCTCGATCTTTTTTCCTTCCATATGGTTATACATGAAAAGGACAACCTGGCCGAAATCCGAATCTAACGCCTGTTTCAACGTAACCTCGGCGTTGTGCGTCGAGAACGCGGTAAACCTGACCTTCCCGTCCTTTTTCAACTGATCGTAGGCGGACATGATTTCCTGGTTGTTGAGGACGAGAGAGAGGTCGCTCAACCCATGAATCATCGCGATGTCCACATAATCGGACTGGAGACGTTTAAGACTTTCTTCCATCCGCTTGATCACGGCCTCCTTTTCAATTTTCTGGCGAAAGTCGTAACCGTGCTTGGTGGTGATGATGACCTTGCTCCGGACTTCCTTGAGAGCCTGCCCGACGTAGGCCTCCCCTTTCATCCGGAGGTAGCTTTCGGCCGTGTCGAAATGATTAACCCCGCATTCGTAGGCATAACGGAGGACGTTGCCTTCAAAAAGGGAGATGGCGCCGCAGCTGACATCCGAGACCTTGAGCCCTGTTTTGCCCAGAGAATTGTATTTTTTAATCTTGGGCACGGCAAACTCGCTCTTATCCGGCAGGTTTTCACCCTGGCCAGCTCTTGCCCGCTGCGGAAGTCCGAGACCTAAAACGCCCGAAGCGAGCGCCGTGATGAAATTCCTTCTTTTGATGCGAGACATCGTGTACCTCCTAAGTTTACTTCCTTTATTTCTTCCTGATCTCGATCGACGCCAGCGGTTTCAGGCTGGCCGCGATATCTTTCGTGTCGACGCCAACAAACTGAAGCACGTAGGTTTCGCCGCCCCGGGGCGGGATTGTCATCAACCGCGCGCCTTTGGCCAGTTCGCTCTGATCCGGCATTTCTTGAGCCGAGGCATAGAAAACGAGTCCTGATTCGATTCCGTTGACCAGAAAAGTCAGCCTGTCGCCTGTCTTGAGCCCGGCCTTCCCGACATCAGCCAGCGTCCAATTCGTGATGATAGTCAAGCCGTAAGGGGAGGATCTCGAATCGATGACATTTCCTTTCAACGCACCGGCTGCAACTTCAGTCGTCCCGATGTTGACGTCGAGGCGAGAGAAGAAATCCTCAGTCAGAGGCTGGTTTGTCGCGACCTCAGCAACTTCAGCCAAGCTTCCGCGCGCCCCTCCTACCCGGGAGCTGAACCAGGAAAGGGGGATTTTCAAGCCTTCGGCTTCTTCGAAAGGGGCAAAATCATAATTGACTTCGTGTTTTTCACCCTCGGGGGTCAGGCCCTGGAAGACAAGCCTTTTCAGGGTGAAATCATCCGTGCGCAGGAAAAAATCGACCTGGACGGCTCCAGTCTTTGTCATTGTCAGATGGTAAAGTTTTTCCACTCCGTAAGTCTTTATTCCTTCGAGCTTGAGCTTGCCTTCGAATTTTCTCAGGGAAAAAAGCCCGGCATAGAGCGTGGCCAGCGTCTGGTACACGGTTTTTTGAGGGTCCGCAATCTCAGTGATAGCGTTGTACGAGTTCTTCTGGACTCGATCCCGCTTAACCAGGATGACTTCTGTCACCACAGGTTCTTTGCCGCTGATGAGCTTGAGTTCTCCGCTCGCCAGGACAACCGCCCGTGTTGTACCTGTTCTGAACGAGAAATTCAGGACCTGGTCAAGCTTTTGCCCTCCGCCCGAAGCTTCGAGGTTCTTTTGGAGGATTTCTCCAACGGCAAAATCAGCTCCTCTCACACCCAAGAACAAAACTGCCATAAACGCCGGAAGGATAATCCAAAACCCGGTCCGTCCCGTTTTCGTCATGTTTCTCTCCTTCCAATTATTCGCGCCCCGCTATTTTAGCAGATTAAGAGTGCTAAGGCCAGCCGCCCGTTTTTTAACCCGATTCTCAACTCGCGCAGCTAAATTGACTATTTTAACCACTGGTCCAGCCAGCCGATGACGGTCTCGTGCCAGAGTATAGAATTGTGGGGCTTGAGAACCCAGTGGTTTTCGTCGGGAAAATAAAGGAGCTTGGAAGGAATCCCGCGGCGCTGGAGAGCGTTGAACGTCCCGATTCCCTGGGTGTCGACGACTCGATAATCCAGAGCCCCGTGGATGACCAGCATCGGCGTCTTCCAATTCTTGACAAAGTTAACCGGGTTGTGCTTTTCGTAGCCCTGCGGGTTTTCCCACGGCGTCCCCATGTGGTCCCATTCAGGGAACCAGAGTTCCTCGGTGGCGTAGTAAGCCATTCGCTCGTCGAGGTTTCCGTCATGGTTGACCAGGCACTTGAAGCGGTCCGGCCAGTTGCCGGCGATCCAGTTGACCATGTAGCCCCCGAAAGAGGCGCCGAGAGCGCCGACCCGGCTTCCATCCATCCAGGCGTATTTTTTCAAGGCCGCTTCCAAGCCCTTTTTGAGGTCTTCAAGAGGCTTGCCGCCCCAGTCGCCTCGGATGGAGTCGCAAAACGCCTGTCCATAACCGACCGAACCGTGGAAATCGACCATGACCGCCGCGTAGCCGGCTCCTGCATAGGCCTGAGGATTCCAGCGGTAGTGGAAGCTGTTCCCGAAGGAACTCTGCGGGCCTCCGTGGATGAGAAAGGCGACCGGATATTTTTTCGAGGAGTCAAAATCCACAGGCTTGACCACATAGCAATAGACGGTCTCATTTTTCCAGCCGCCAAACGTGAACTGTTCATAGTCTCCCATTCGCGCGGCAGCGACCTTTTTTGCGTTGATAGAAGTCACAGCCTGGATGTCGCTTCCGTCAGGGTTGACCGAATAAATTTCTACGGGAGACTTCAGGTTGTTCATCTCGAGGATGATCCTTTCGCCGGCAGGAGCCGGAGAGCTGACCGTCCCTTCCTTGACGATGAGGCGGCCTTCTCCTGTCCGGGCATCCACAGCAAATAGGGAAGTCTGCCCGAGGTTGGGCGCTGCGACATAGAACGTCTCGCCGCCCGGGCTCCAGCAAAAAGAGGAGGGCGAATAGTCCCATTTTTCGGTGAGCGTCCTCGGCTCACCTTCCGGCCACGGCTTGAGAACGATCCTTAGCCTGTCTGACTCATATCCGGGGCGGGCCATGGCCAGGTAGGCCAGGGTTTTTCCGTCGGGCGAGAAAAGGGGCATCGTGTCCGTGGCTTCGTTCTTTTCCGTCAGGCACGCCGGCTTTTTCGACGCATCGATGGGCACAAAATAAAGGTCCAGGTCTGTTGACCACGGCTCCTTGTTGCCGACGTCGCGGGCTGAGAAGACGAGCCCCTTTCCGTCTGGAGTGAAGGCGATCTCTTCTGTTCCGCCGAAAGGCTTGGAGGGAGTGTCCGCGTCCATATCGGCCATCAGGTCTCTGGGTTCGCCTCCCTCGAGGGGCATGATAAAAAGGTGCGACCGGCGGCCGTCCTTCCAGGTATCCCAATGACGGATGAAGATCCTTTCGTACAGCCTGCCGCTTGCCTTCCGGGATTCCACCTGTTTTAATTTTTTCGCTGTTTCGGCCACTGTCTCTCCAGGAAAAACCTCGACCGTAAAGGCGATGTGCTTTTTGTCAGGGGAAGTCACGAGGTTCGAGACATCAAGCGGCAGGTCTGTGACCTGTTGAGCCTCTCCCCCGTCCAGGCGAATCCGCCAGACCTGGGAAGAGCCGGAGCGTGTGGAGAGAAAAAAGATGCATTTGCCGCAGGCCGACCATCGGGGATTAAAATCGGATGCGGGGTGGGAGGTGAGCGGCCTGAGATTTTTCCCATCCGCCCCGACCAGCCAGATGTCTGTCCGTCCTCGATTGGCATCTAAATCAGTCTTCCGGAGCGTGAAAACAATCCACTTTCCATCCGGAGAAACCTGCGAATCCGAAATCCTGTCCATGGCCAGCATGTCGTGGACCGAAAAAGGATGGGTTTCGGCTGGGCCGGCCTGAGAGAAACCCAGGCACATGATCATAAGGAAAGTGATAAAAATAAGGCGATTCATGGTAATCCTCCGTTGATCATTATGGATGCCGGAAATTTACCACAACTCGGGTCCGCCCGCAAACCTCCACTAAGCGACGCTCAGCCAGGCCAGCCGGCCTGCCCCGTAGAGACCGGCGTTCTCGCCCAGCGCAGACAGGACAATCCTTACTTTGCGGGCAGCGAGCGGCTGGGCCCACTTCTTGAATTCCTTCTTGACAGGCTTTAGCAAAAAATCACCGGCCTGGAACAGCCCTCCGCCGAGGACAACCATCTCAGGGTTCAGGATGCTGACGATATTGGCAATTCCCACGGCCAAGT
This sequence comes from Candidatus Aminicenantota bacterium, assembly GCA_037444845.1. GTDB lineage: Bacteria > Acidobacteriota > Aminicenantia > Aminicenantales > UBA8522 > JARYMI01. The sequence continues at coordinate 23,332 of JBBILQ010000013.1, forward strand.
AAGACGAAACCTCGGCGACGATCTTTCGGGCCAGGGGGTCGCCTGACCGGGCGGCTCTAACGACGGTCTCCGCCGTCACTTTCTCTATTTTCCCCCTGGCCATTTTTCTCATCAAGGAAGGCTGGCCGTCCCGGAGAAGCTCTCGGGCCTTGCGGCCGACCGCGCTGCCCGCCGCCTCAGCCTCAAAGCACCCCATCCTGACGTATTCTTCTTTAAATTCCCGGTTGAGTCCGAACCAGCCCACAGCTCCGGCGACGCCCTGGCTTCCCCGGATAAGCCTTCCTCCGGCGATAATCCCGGCGCCTATCCCCGTCCCGACAGCCAGAAAAACGACGTCCTGCTTCCCGCGGGCCGCTCCGAGCCACTGTTCGCCGAGGACGTAAGCGCTCCGGTCGCTGTCCAAGACAAGAGAGGTTTTTATTTTCTTTTCCAGCCGGCTGCGGAGTGGAAAATGATCCCAGCCAGGAATGTTCGGCGCCCAGACCCGCCCGCTTTTCTCGAACACAACGCCAGGGACACAGATGCCGACAGCTCGGACATAGCCGTTTTTGATCCGGGCGAGCTCCTGGAGTCCTTTTATAATCCCGATGATCTGCCGGACAGGCTCGTCCGCCGTCCCTTTATCGATGGTCGCTCTGGCACGGCCAAGCATCCTTCCATTCTCAGCAAACAGAGCCGAGGCAATCTTTGTCCCCCCGACGTCAACAGCCCCACAAAACGCCATCCTTTCTTCTTTTCTCACCCTTTGCTCATCCTTTCTTCATGCCTTTCCCCGACAGTCATCTAATTTTAATCGCCCGGCGTACGGCCGTTGCACCCTATGGGTGGCGTGCTTCAGGGGCCGACCTTGCCCGAGACGCTGACCTTTATTTCCCTCCTGATTGCCCAGGAGGGGTTGGGGAGGTTAATACATAAGAACAAAAACCTGGGAGCGTCTCGGAACGCCGACCCGAGCTTTTGATTCGATTTATCTGCCGGCTTGACAATAAATAAGATCGACCGCGACGGGGCGCCGGGGGTGAAGCACGACAGGCCCCGTCGGGTGCTACTCTTAGCAAAACGTGCCCGGACATCATCGCTATTTCGCCGGCGTCAAAGTCACAACCCAGACCTCTCCAGGCTCGAACTCTTTGGCAAAGAGCAGCCGGCCGCCTTTCCTCTTGACATCAACGTCTTCTTCAGTCTCCAGGTTCTTCGCCCGGTAGTCTCTATCCGGAACGGCCAGAGCCAATTCAGCCCGCGTCTTTTCTTCGCTCCTGTTAAAGGCAAAAAGAACACGGCTTTTTCCCCCTTCAAGAAGCCTGACTTCGATGAGGGCATTCCTATTGGCTGCGGTCACTTCAACAGGCCGTGAAAGCTTCAACCAGTCAACAAGTCCTGCGAAAAACCTGCCGTTGTTGGGATTCTTGAAATGGTGATAGGCCAAGCCGAGAAATGAGCCAACGATCATGGCCTTTCCCCTGCCATGGGAGGCCAGAACGATTGCGGGGCCGCCGTTGTCGTATTCCGCCAGCGCTTGAGCTCTGTCGCTGAGGAGCTCAAACTCCTCTTCAAAAAAAATCGTCTCCAGCCTGTCGCCCGCCCTGAGAAGCGGCAGGGCCTCGTGGGCGTTCTTGATCTTGAGAGTTGACGTTTTTCCGACCGGCCTGAGATAAGACTCTCGGCAGCCCACGACCTCATGCAGCCCGCCTCCAGGAATGATATCGGAGGAAAACCCGCGCTCATCGACCCATCCGCAGCGGGCTTCGGCGACGATCACTCCCCCGCTCTCGACATAGGCGATGAGCTTTTTGATGTCATCCCGAGACATCATCACAGGGTAGGGAACGAGAAGCAGCTTGACCTGGCTCCACCTCTCCGGCTTAAGGTCGAGGACATGGAGGAAATCGACTGGAATGTTTTGCTCAAAGAAGGCCCTGTGGATACCCTGCAGGGATTCGCTCAAGTTGTTTGTCCCGATGGGCTGCCCCTCGCCGGTGTATGCTTGCTGGCCGCCGACCATATGAGAAAGAGGGTTGTAGAGAATGGCTACCTCAGCTCTAAGGGGCCGGCCCTCGAGGAACAGGCTCATGTTCTCAGTGATGAGGCGGGCAATCCCGCCGGCCTTGACGGCCCGTTCTGTAACCTTGCCGTCGAGCTCCACGAGACCGTAGCCGCCGGCCTCATAACCGGAGCTCATCGGGTAATAGGCGTAAATGTTAACCGCCCTGGCTCCGCAGGCCACCATCGACCACATCCAGTCTCTCAGGTCAGCGCCGACCACAGGGACGCTCACCTTCATCCCGAAGACGCCGTAGCCTGCCTGGAGCTCGCCGACGTAAAACCCGGAGTTCAGCCAGTTCATTGACCGGACGAAGTCGTTGCCCGCCGCCCTGAAAAAAGGAGACCAGGGCCTGACGGTCCAGGCATGCTTGGGATAGATGGAGACGCCGTAGTAGTCGACGACATTGGCCATCTTGCGGTCATCGGGAGTTCCGCTCCAGACCGGCTTGGTGAACAGGCCAGGAATCGCCGAATGGCTGGTCGTAACGCCGTGAGGCACGATGTCTTTGACAGCCCTGGCTTTCATCGCCAGGTCCTCAGCCAGCTTATCAGAAATAAAGGCTTTCCAATCGATGTAGTCCGTGTAAGTCAAGATCGTGCCGAACCGGGGAGGCTCCACCTGCGCCCATTTCTCAAAAGTGCGGTACCAGGCCCGGTTGAGGTTTTCGAGCGTCCCGTATTTTGCTTTCAGCCATTCCCTGAACCGCGCCTGACTCGAATGACAGTAACAGAACTGGATGTGTTCGGGGTTTCCCAGATGATAGATCTCAGCCCAGTTGATGATGTGGGGTTCGCTCCACAGGTCCCAGCCCAAAAAAGCCGGCTTGTCCTTGACCACTCTGGCGGCTTCAGCAAAAAACTTGAGGATTTTTTCCCGCACGCCGGGATGGTCGAAGCAGAAACCTGGCGAAGCCTGGGATTCGACGGCAAGGCCGTTCGAGGCCACAAACTTTGAATCCGGGTATTTTCTCCCGACCCAGTCCGGCGCCGAATCGATATAAACCTGGACGATAAGCCTTAACCCGACATCGCCAGCCAAGTCCGCCAGCAACTCAAGAGCGCTGAAGTCGTACTTCCCCTCCGCGGGCTCGCCGTTTGTCCACTCCACCCAGCAGCGCACCGTGTTGAAGCCCAGGTTTTTGATCTGCAACAGGTCTTTTTTCCACACGCGCGGAGAATCCTCTGTCACCTTCTCGAGCATCGGCGCCCGCGCCTTTCCTCCCGCATACCAGACCGATACAGGAAAGAAATCGCTTCTGTCACTGGCGTTAATGGCGGGCATCGACGAGAGAGCGAAAATCATGACGAGTGAGACGACACCGGCTTTTCGAGGACTCTTCCTTATTGCGCTTCTCATCGTTTTTCTCCTTTCAGGCTTCGCTTTTTTTCTTGCCTATCGGGTTTTCCTTCATCGGGATTTTGGAAGGCGTCGCCTGCTGTTTTGAGCAGAACCGGAACACCCGGGTCGTCATCCTGAGTGATCTCCCAGATGATGACGCCGGCCGCCCGCTTGTCCAGAACATACTCGCATTTGAGGGAGATCGATTCTTCATCGTCGTAACAGACAATCATCGGTTGGCCGGGTTTCCGGACATAGGGGACCTGAGCGCAGTCATCCCAAAGGCGGGTCCAGCCGGCCTTGAGAAGGTCAAGGACTTCGACGTACCCGTAATACAAACTCCTCTGGAATTTCTGGTAAAGCTCCCCGCAGTCGAAGGACCGGCCGAAAAAGGCGATCCCTAACAGCAGCTTGTTAGCGGGAACGCCCCGGGAGAGGAAATAGAGGAAGCTATCGTTAAAAGAGCCGCAGGTGTCAAGGTGGCACGAGTAGAGGGGGGAGTTGTGGCCCGAATGGTCGCTCCACTCGCCGTGATAGTCGTACGTCATGGCGCTGATATAGTCAAAATCTCCGGCCAGCGCTTCGTAATTGATCCATTTCCCCCAGTACGGCCCTGATGGCGCAGCCATGGTCAGGAGAAGCGGCGGACTCTGGGCTTTGAGGGCAGCGGAGAGTTCTTTAATGAAAGAAACAAAATTCTGCATTTCGACGGCGTTGGAGACAAATTCCCAGTCGATATCGACGCCGTCATAATGATGCGACTTGACAAAATTCAGGACCTGGCTGATGAACCGGCTTCTCGTCGCCGGCGTCGCCGCCATCCCCGGAAACCCCTCGCAGTTCCCCCAGCCGCCGATGCTCATGATCACCTTGACGTTCCGGCGGTGGGCCTCGCTCACAAGCTCGGGATAGAGATAATCCTCACTCACCACCAGGTTCCCCTGGGCATCAGGCTTGGTGAAGGCATGAGCGATGTGGGTCAGATACTCGTAATTGATCCGGGTGTGGTCGAAGGCGGGCCTGCGCCAGGAGGGATAATAACCCATGACCGTTTTTGTCAGGTTTCGGGCTGGAGGCTGAACGGACGGCGGCGCGGCCTTCGGACAGGCCCAGTCCAGCAAGACCAGGACTAAAGCGGCCAGCGGCATGAATAATAAAAGAATGGGCTTCAGCGGCCCTCGGTTGTATCTCACCACGGTTTTTCTCATTTCAGGACCTCCTTTTCAGAGTCTGGCCACCCGGCTCCATCAGCACCCTCTTCTCGGCAGCCTGCCCTGCGCTCATGGACTCAATATGTGTCCCGAAGAGAGACAATTTTTAGCGCCTTCTTGAATGAAGCGATATCCACAGGAGTTGAAGAGAGGAATCTGACCTCATGTTGCCGGCCGGGGACGATGTCGAAAAAGTTATCAGAGAACCGGCCCTCAAACCCGGGCGCCGAAACATAGACCATCTTGGCCAGGCGGGCAGCCCCAAGCCGGACGATCATCCGGCCGTCTCGCTCAAAGACCTCTGGCCTGATCTCGGGCTCGGGCAGAGAAGCCCTCTTCAGGGGGGTAAAATGGAAGACGTTGGAGCTCAGCGTCTCGCCTCCTCTCCTGAGCTCGCAGTAAAGATAGACATCTTCTGGAGCACGGTCCTTCCTCAAATCATCGAGGGACTTTTCCAGGAGGACGCGCCTTGACCTCGGCTCCAGCCTGACGCTAACCTCACCATCCTGGACAACGTCTCCATCATAGGTGAAAACGCCGCAGTAGAAATCTCCGTCGACGGGCCGGCCCAAATCGGAGATGCCGTAAATCTTCAGGCTTTTTTCGTCATCAATGGGTGCAACCAGGACCGGATTATAAAACCTCCGAGCATAGTAATGGAGCGCCTTCCAGGTGCCATAATAATCCGTCCCTGCCCAAGAGGCGACCGGCCAGCAGTCGTTAACCTGCCAGTAAAGAGAGCCCATGATGCGCGGCATCTGGCTGCGAAAGTGCTCGACGCCGATCTTCATTCCCTCGGCCTGCTGGACCTGGCTCAGCCAGAGCAGGGATTCGAAGTCCTTTGGCATCCTGTACTGGTCGAGCATATAGAGGAGGATGAGGCGGTTTCCCTCCGGATGCTTCTGGTGCTGTTCCATCACCGGTGACGTGAGATTCCAGTCTTCGGGAAGGGCAAACGTCTTGACTGTTTCGAGGAGCGGGAAAGACTGGAACCCGAATTCACTGAAGAAGCGATGGAATTTTTTTCGGTATTCTGAAAAAGGCTCTTTGCCGTGCCAGATTCCCCAGTAGTGCGTGTCGCCGCTTTTATCCGAGCGCGGCTGGCCGATTATTCCGGAATGCGGCGAGCTTGGCCAGTACGCACGCGATGGGTCGAACCTCTCCACTGTCCGCGGAAGAATCTCGTGAAATATTTTCTCGTAATCGTTCCAGACTGTCGCCGGATACTTCTCTTTCCAGCCCCAGTGGAACCATCCCTCCTCGCACTCGTTGTTGCCGCACCAGAGCCCGATCGAAGGGTGGTGCCGGAGCGCCTTGACCACGTCCTCTGCCTCAGCCCTGACGTTCTCCAGGAAGGCGTCGTCGCCGGGAAACATGGCGCAGGCGAACATGAAGTCCTGCCAGACGACCAGGCCCAGCTCGTCGCAGAGGTCATAGAAATCCGGCGACTCGTAAATGCCGCCGCCCCAGACGCGAAGCATGTTCATGTTGGCCTCCCGGCAATCGCGGAGAAGCCTCTCGTACTTCTGGCGGCTGACGCGCGGCGGGAAGGAATCAGCCGGGATCCAGTTGCCGCCTTTGGCAAAGAAAGGGATTCCGTTTGCGACAAAGCGGAAACTCTTTCCCCACTCGTCCGGGCTCTGTTCGAGGGCCAGGGTTCGCACCCCTATCCTTTTTTCCACCGAATCAAGCAGACGGCCTTTCCGGTAGAGGTCGATCCTCACCGTGTAAAGGTTCTGCTCGCCCATCCCGGCGGGCCACCACAGGTCGGGGTTTGTGATAGGCAGGGCTTTTTCATTGACATTCTCACCTGTTTTTAAAGAGACCGACTCGCTATGGGAAAAAGTTCTTTTGCCCATGACTGTGGCTTTTAGGGCAACATTTTGCTTTCTTTCAGATAGCACCCGCGTCCGGGCCCGGATGATCACCCTGTTTTTATCGACGAAATCCTGCTTGAATTCGACCTCGCTTATCCGGCCTCCTTCCCAGGCCTCGATGAAGATTGACCGCCAGATGCCCGATGTCACAAGCCTCGGCCCCCAGTCCCAGCCAAAATGATAGGGGGCTTTGCGCACATGAGGCGAACCACCCGGGAGCTTGTAGGGAAGTTTCTCTTCTAAGAGTTCAGCTCGGCGGACGGGCGAATCGAACCGGATGAGGATTTCATTCAGTCCGGGCTGGAGATATGGCTTGACATCAAACCTGTAGCTCCGGAACATGTTGTCAGTCTCGGCAACCTGGTTCCCGTTGAGATAAATCGACGCGAACGTATCCAGCCCCAGAGCCACGAGCTCAACGTGAGGCTTCCGGAGCAGCGCTTCCGTTACCTCGAACCCCCTCCGGTATTCCCAGTCCTCTTTTTCCACCCACTGGACTTTAAGCTCGTTATCCCGGAAGAAAGGGTCGGGGATAAGCCTGGCTTCAATCAAATCCAGATGCACGCAGCCGGGGACGCGCGCCGGATGCCAGGCTTTCTGTCGAGCCTGCCGAAATTGCCAATCGCCGTCAAGCGGAACGCGGGCAACCGCCGCCGGTTCTGAACCGGGAGCGGCCGGGGTCAAAACGGCCAGACTGACGATAAGGACAGCTACCTGATTCCAGAGCTCCCTTGGAAATCGATTTTTTCTCATCCTAAAGAGCGCCATGTCCTCCTCCCGTTGTTCTAATCGATGGGTCCATCATCAAGGATAATAAAAAAGAGTCAACATGTCACCATTTGAATCGACTGGCGGGCGCCTTCGCCCGCGATAAGGGCTCTCGTTCAGACACAAGAATCCGCGAAGTCCCTCGCCGCAGCTTCCGTGAGCAGGAAGAAAGCCTGGCCTTCCGTGGCTGTTCCCGGAGAGTCGAAGTTTGGCGAGCCGCACACGTCCTGGACATAGCCGTTGGCGTCCACTTTCTGGCGAGCCGCCTGACGCATCCTGTCGGCTCGCTTGAGGTAAGATTCATCGAGCCAGCCGCCTTGAATGCCGCGATATATTGTGTAGGCCAACATCTGGGCGAGGTTCGTCTCAACGAAGGTGGCGGGGTTGTCCACAAAATCATGGAAAAGCCCGTCCGGTCGCTGGTAAGCCAAGCAGCCGTCGATGACCTCTTTGACAAAGCCGGTGAGCTTTCTCCTCTCTTCGGCCATGCCAGCCGGGAGCGCCTTGATGACACGGGCCATCCCCGCCGCCGCCCAGCCGTTTCCGACGCCCCAGAAATCCTTCCTGATAAATTCTCCCCGGCCGTCGTCGAAGTTGTGAGAGAAAAGCTTCTTCTCCGGGTTCCAGAGGATTCGCCGGACACCCTCAATTTGCCTTACGGCTTCCTCGGGATGGCCAGCGAGAGCGATAAACGGCGGAGCCATGTACAGGGAATCAACCCACACCTGAGGCTTGTTGGCGACATGGTAAAGGACGCCCTCTTTTGTCCGGGGCGCTCGCTCGAGCAAATACTCGAGCATTCTCGATGCCGCCTGCCGGAATTTCGGGTCGCCTGTGACCTCAGCCGCAAAGAGGACAGCCTCGCCGTTGGCGGCCGGGTCGGTCGCGCCCTCCCAGCAGCTGATGACCGCCAGCCGGCCGTCCGGGATCTGGCGAACCACAGCCTCTCTGGCCATCAGGACAACAAGCTCCGTCTCTCCGCTTTCGAGGAAAGCCTGGGCGGCCACTCCCTGCTCCCAGGCGTCTCTCTGCATCGTCAGCATGGCCAGCTTCACCTTCTCCCGAAGAGGGTCCTTGGCCGCAGAAGCGGGAGGCCTGTCGCTGGGCCAGGCAACCGGAAAAGCCACAAAGGAGCCGGCTGCCGCCCCGGATAGGGCTGTCTTTTTCAAAAATGCCCGTCTGTGCATTTTATGCTCCTATTTCCTATATAATTTATATATTCTATCGGAATATGTGCTATTATGTCCAGGGGCGCAACGATCGAGCCCTCGCCGCCGCCAGCGCGTTAAGTCTTCTTATATAAGATCGGCCCGGCAAAATCAACATCGATTCTCGTCGCCTTCCTGGCCTTTAAGTTGCAGCCGGTTTTTTATATAATTCAGCGTTATGGTTCAAATTCCTTCGGTTTAAAGGACGGAGACATGGAAATCATCATCAAGCCCGATTATGATGCTGTCTGCGCGGAGTCGGCAGCCATCATCCTCCGGGCCTGGAAGAAAGAGAATGCCCTCGTCCTCGGCCTGGCCACGGGCAAGACACCGCTCGGGCTCTACGAGAAACTCATCGCCCTCCACAAGAGCGGTGAGATGGATTTTTCGACCGTTATCACCTTTGCCCTGGACGAATACTTAGGGCTCGAAGAAACCAATCCCCAGAGTTTCGCCTTTTACTTAGACAGGCATTTCTACCGGCACATCAACATCAGGCCAGAAAACATCCATCGCCTCAGCGGCAGGCCCTCCGACATCGACGAACACTGCCGCTCCTACGAGAGGAAAGTCCGGAGCGTCGGCGGGATCGACATCCAGATCCTCGGCCTCGGAAGAAACGGCCACATCGGGTTCAATGAGCCCGGGTCTTCCCTGACATCCCGGACAAGACTCAAATCCTTGACCCAGGAGACTGTCGAGGCCAACGCCCCATTATTTGAAGACGAACTAGATGTGCCGCGGTTCTGCCTGACCATGGGGATCGGGACCATCCTCGAATCCAGGTTGATCCTTCTGCTGGCTTCAGGCGAGGGCAAAGCCGACGTCGTCGCCCGGGCTGCCGAGGGTCCTGTCACGGCCTTTGTGCCCGCATCCGCCCTCCAGCTCCATCCTCAAGCCAAGTTTATCCTTGATGAAGAGGCGGCGTCAAGGCTTGCCCTGAAAGACTACTACCGCTGGACTCAGGAGAACAAAGAACGGCTCTCTTCTTTTACGAGAAAAGAATAATCTTGTTTATCAACCCCTCTATCGTGCAAACCCAAAGATGAGACATCCTTATTTAATAAGGAAAAATTTCGTCTGTCGGCCATCAACAAACCGGCACCCCTCCTCGGTGAAAGCACCCATTTCTTCGTAGCCGATCCTCACGTCCTGGCTATCCCACTCGGGGACTGCGGTCGTGCTGCTGAACTCGATGGCGTAAACGGTGTTGGGATAGAGAGGATATTTGCCGCGCTCGCGGATGTCCTCGGGCGCGGATTCGGGCGGACGGGCATCGGCCGTGCATCCGGCGCCGTGTCCATGTGTTCCAAGCGGGTGGGAATAGATGAGCGGCCGCAGCCCCTCGGCCGCCGCCTTCTTCATGGCTGAATCGACGATGTCGTTTCCGCTCCGGCCTGGTCTGAACTCCGCCATAAAAATATCCGCCACGCGGTTAGCCCGGCGGAGCGCTTCCTTTAGGCCTGGCGGCGCATCGTCTTCCCCGCTCCTGCAGACATAGGCCTGGAGCTGCATATCCGTGCAGAGCCCCAGGTAGAGGATGCCGACGTCGCAGTGAAGGAGGTCGCCGCGGCGGATGACGTTGTCTCTCTCGCCATATTTGGCTTGCTCCTTCTTGTGTCTCTGGATGGAAACGGACGGCTGAAACCAGGTCTCGAGGCCGAGGTCGGTGACTCTCTGCCTGATCCACCAGACGACGTCTTCAGTCGTGGTGATGCCGGGGACGATGACCCGGTTGGAGAAGAACTCGGCGATGATGTCGTGGGCAATGCCAGCGATATATCGGTAGGCGCTGAGCTCCTGCGGACTTCGTGTCTCCAGCCAGCCTACGCACAGGTTCTCGGCCGAGACGAACCTCGATGCCAGGTCCGAGCCGAGGGCTTTTTCCAGCTTCGCCTTCAAGCTCGCTGTCAACCCGTCGCCGAAAGCCCAGTTTTCAGAGACGTTGATGCCAATCTTCTTTGGGTTACGAGCCCTGATGACCTCGGCCAGGCTGTCGAATTGCTTTTTCTTCTTGTCAACCCAGGTGGATTTGTACCATTCGCCCATTCCGAAATAGCTGCCCGAGAGTCTTTCCACTCCTTTTTCCGGGCCAAGGTCGTGGAAAATCAGGATGGCCGTCCGACGGGCGTACATGGTCGGCCTGGGCACGAGGCTCAAGTAGACAGGGTCCTCGTTGTACTCGCGGTTGATGACGAGCCACATGTCGATTCCCTCGCGCCGCATCAGCTCAGGAAGGATGTTGTCAAGCCGCCACTTCAACCACTCATTCTGGACCCGGGCTCTTTCTCTCTCCGGCAGGATGTTCTTGGAGTCCTGGACATCGGCAATCTCCTGGCCAGAGGCGGCCAAAACTCCAAATTGACAAAAGAGCATAAAAATCACGCAGAAAATGAGCCCAAGATGCTTCGGATAAGAACGGCTCATCAAAACCTCCTTTCTCGATCGGCGGCCCTGTCGTTATTCTCCTTTTTCAAAAGGAAACAGTCTTATCCCGACGTGGCCCAGCGTAAGAGAAGGAACGTATACCACCCTGAAAACCCAATGTCAACGGAGCTGCATGTTTTCCCGTTCGTACAAAACAAAGAATCTTGACGGGAGGGAGATAGTGCTGCTATCTTATTGTCTTCCCCGCTTCTCCGAGCGATGAGCGCGTTGCCCATTTTGTTCATGGGCTGGCGCGGCGAGGTGCTGGCTCTACGCCAAGGGAAATGGAAGGCCAATGCCGTCCCGGGTGTAAATCCGAGAGAATGCGTTGAATCGGGACAAGGCGGAGGATGATGAGGGCATATCGATGACCCATAAACTTCAGCAGCAAACCCAGGCTCATTATGACCAATACCCGTTCATCGAAGGCGGCCCGAAACGTATCGCCTGGTGGCGGGAGTATCTGCGCGATTTTCTCCCGAACGCAATGCTTCGCGGGCGGCTGGTGGCAGACATCGGCTCGGGTATTGGAGAGATCGCGCGTGGATTGGCGGACCGTGGCGCGCGGATGGTTTGCTTAGACGTCAGCCGTCAGTCCCTCGTCCGGTGCCGTGAGATAAACCCTGAGGCAGACATCTACCACGGAACGGCCTTGGACCTCCCGTTTATGGATAACACCTTTGATTGCCTGATCAGCATCGGCGTGCTCCATCATACGCCGGACTGCCGTAGGGGGTTCAGAGAAGCGAGCAGAGTGCTTGCCCCTGGCGGGATTTTCGTGCTGTTCCTTTATAACTGGTGGAACATATATAACTTGATCTACCACGCTTTCAAGCCGGTGCGAGCGCTGATGCCGCTGGAACGGGTGCCGCGGTTCGTGGTCCGCATGTTGCAGCCGTTCGCCAAAACGCACTTGGGACAATCGTTGGACGATGGGCAGCTCCGGCGCCTCCTGGGCGACAAGCTCTGGACGCCGCAGGCAAGCTTCCATTCGATTCGGCAAATCCGCCGCTGGGGCGCGGAGGAGGGCTTGACGATGACGGCGTATAAGCGTTTCTATCTCGGGTACGCAAACGTCATGAAACTGGTGAAGAATGGGGCACCAGAGGATGGCAATCGGCGCCAGGTGAGTGTTCGTTGTCTCACGTGCGGCGGGGGGCCGATGACGCGTAACGAGACACGTTATCAGTGCAGGTGCGGGCATGCCTATCCCCGCGATGGAGGCATCTGGGGATGCCTGTCTGAATAGGCGGAATATTAGTTGCCGCGAGCCAGTTGAATATTTCTGTCCCTTTTATTTCCGGTTGCCCCGGGCGAGGGAAGCGAACACGCCGGCAAAGCAAAGAGCCGAGAAAAGGCAGAAGCCGACCCGAAGCGCCTGGATAAAGGCGCCTTGGCTGGACTGAGTAATCTGAACCCGTCCGATGAAAACCGCCAGAATCATCATGGCCACGCCCATGCTCGTCATCTGCCCGGCCAGGCGCATCGTCGCCAGGGTGGCCGATGCGACGCCGTAGTATTTCTTCTCCACAGAGCCCATCACGGCGTTCGTGTTGGGGGAGGAGAAAAGGGCAAACCCGAACCCGAGAAGAGCGAGGCTCGAGATGACAAAGACGAGGGACGTGGCCCCTCGCAAAAAAGCCAGGGAAAAAAGCCCCGCGCTAGAAAGAGCCATGCCGATTGAGGCCACGATGCGCGGTTCAATCCTGTCAGAAGCTCGCCCAGCTAAGGGCGAAAACAGCGTCATCACGACCGGCTGGGCGATCATCATCAACCCGGCGCTCTGCGCGCTCATCCCCTTGATGTACTGAAGATAAAGGCTGATGAAAAACCCGGCGGCAAACGTGGCGCTGTAATTAATGAGCGCGGCCACGTTAGAAAAGGCAAAGACTCTGTTCTTGAGGAAGAGCCGGATATCGAGAACCGGGAAGGCCATCTTCCTTTCCCGGACGACAAACCCCGCTGCGACGACAAGACCGGCTCCGAAAAGCCAGAATCCCGACCAGTGCGGCACTCGAGAAAAACCGAGCATGATCCCTATTAGGGTGAGGCCATAGGCAACAGACCCGAAGAGATCAAATTTTTCTCCCCGCGCTTCTGCCCACTCTCCCTTGAGCCGGGCGAGGACGACGGCGATGATGAGGAGGCCGAGGGGAAGGTTGACGAGGAAGATGCTCCTCCAGCCCAACTGGTGAGTGAGCAGGCCGCCGAGCACAGGCCCAAGCGAAAGACCCAGGTAGGTGGCCGCGGTGTTGATGCCCAGGGCCCGGCCTCGCTCGCCCCTCGGGTAAACCGAGGTCAGGATGGCCACGCTCGTCCCGAAAAGGAGCGCTGCACCGATTCCCTGGCCGATCCTGAAAACAATCAAGGCCTCTTCGGACCGCGAGAGGCTGCATAAAAAGGAGGCCGTTGTATACGCTGCGATCCCTAAGAGGAAGACTTTTTTCCGGCCGTGGATGTCGGCCAGCCGTCCGAACGGGACGAGAAAAACAGCCGCTGCCAGAAGATAAGCTGTGGCCACCCAGCCCAGCGTCACGGCATCCGCCTGGAACTCCCGGCTGATCGAAGGCAGGGCGATATTCACCGAAGAGCCCATGAACGGCGCCAAGAAAGCGGCCAGCCCGGCCACGAGGGAAGCTGAGCGCTTCTCGCTTTTGCCTGCCATGTTTAATTGGTGCTTAAGCGCTCTATTCTATAGGATTTCCCGACTTTGAGACAAATTCCAAGTGAAGGCGGGCCGGATAGCCCTGAATTCAAACTCAGGGTTTGATCTGGATGACGACCTCGTGCCCGACGAAACGACGGGATTCTTCACCGGGAATTCGGATGAGGAGACGGCCGTTCGCAAGCATCGCGCCCGTGACTTCAGCAATCAGACCGCTCCGCGTGATGGGCAGGATGTAATCATGGCCAGACAGCCCCTCGACCGCCACCCGAATGGTCTTTCCCTCGCGCGACACCCGGATCATTTTTAAGCCCTTGTCATAATCTCCAACTCTGGACTCAATAAGAGGAGGGAGGATCTCGACCGTGGGCTCGAACTCGAGCTCGACGACATCGCGGCCGGCGAGCTGGAACGGCGGAACCCGGGCCTGGATGTTTGGTCCAGCCGGCACCTCGGGTAAAACGATCTCGGCGTCAACAGGCCGGCCGTTGATTGAGGCGCGGACTATTCGTGTGCCAGCGCCCAGAGCCGGCGCAAAAACGAGGGAGAAAGAGTTCCCCGGCCGAGACTTGACATCGAGCCGAATCATGCCCTCTTTTCTTTTGAAATCGAAGGTGAACCTCTCCTCGCCAAGGCGGAAATTTTCGACCTGGACTTCAGGCCAATCTGCAGGAAAGCGCGGCTCGAAAACGACCTGCTTGGCCGGCGCATCGCCGTCCAGGCCGAGCAATCCTCGCACCAAAGGAAGCACGACGCCGCCCGTCGAAAACCCTTGATGGGCTACCGCTTCCTGAGGCCACACATGGAGCGCTCCGGAGTAGAGCTCGGTTGAATGTCCCAGGGCATTGTCAAAAATATGCTCCGCGTTGCTCATCAACAGGTGAAAGCCCTGAAGGGAATGATTGTGCTGAAACAGGGCCACCGCCGCATACCCTGTGAGGAATGGCCAGACAGCGCCGTAATTATAGTTGAGCGGCTCGTAAAGAGAGCTCTTGTCTGACAGAATCCTGACGCCCCAGTCCGTGGTCATCTCAGAAGAGCAGATTTTTTCAAGCGCTTTAGCGGTACGCTCTGGGCTGCCTATCTTCCAGACAAACGGCACGGCGCACCACGGAGTCAACTCTTTCACCTGCTCGTCTTCGGCATTAAAGGCAAAGACGTACTGTCCATTTTCTTCGTCCCAGAACTTCGCTTCGAATGAACGGAGAGCCTTTTCGTGGTCGGCGGCGGCTCGCCGGGCCACATTTTTTTCTCCCACGGCGCCGGCGAGCTTTCCCATGCTGAAGGCAGCCCGGATCCAGACCGTAGCCAGATAAATATCGGTCTGAATCCCGGTGAGCGACCCGAACTCGAGCGCGCCCAGCCCGGCCTTGCGATTGTCCATCAGGCCGTCGCCGTCCCCGTCCGTCGTTAAACACCATTCGTAAGCTCGGAGGAGAGAGGGCCAGCTCATCCTGACAAATTCTTTATCATCGCTCTTCAAGTAATAATCATGCACGGCGACAATATAGAAAGGAGTTGTATCGCCGTGGATGTACCCATAATGATAATCCTTGAACCAGTTGATGTAGCCGGCGGCCTGTGACAGCTCATGGGCCATCTTGCCGTCCTCTCGCTGCCACTTCTGCGTGAAAGCCAGCGCTTCCTTGGCGGCATCAAGAGCGCCCATGCTCGAGAGGCTTAGCGAATTGAGATAAGCGTCTGTCCCAAAAAACCACCCAAACCCGGGCCGGCCTCCCGTCCCCGAAACTCCCAACCCGGCTACGAGGCCTCGGCCGAGGTCGGGGTTATGGACGCGCAGGTTATCGTAGGAGACCTTGGCCCATTCGAGGCTCAAATCAAGCTTCCGCACGGGTGTCTTAAGGCTGAGGGTGTTCCTTCGCAAATCCCTGTAATACTCCTTTGCCGCCGCATAAACCGCTCCTGGGTCTGCGGCCAGCTTTTCGTAGATTCTCCTGATATCTTCCCTCTTCCCCTTGCCGCCGGTCAGGATGATGGGGATAAACTTTCCCCTCGCCTCCTCCGGCTTTTCGATGACTATTGTAAACTCGTTCGGCGTGTCGGAGAGCATGTGGGCCGGCGTGTAAGAAATGCCCTGCGCCGCCGGCGACCCGACAAAGGCATGGTTCGTCCTTGTCGGCTCAGAAATCAGGTAGGCTTTGAGGCTGCCGTCCCAGGTGGCATACTGGCCGCCGATACCCGCCGGCCACATCGGCTGGAGCACGGGCAGAAACCCGGCGACGATTGTGAGCGGCTCGGTGGCATCGACGTCCAAAAGAATAACCGCTCCGGGTTCTTCGATAGCTGTCACGAAAATAACTCTCACCGTGAAAGACTGATACGCGCACGTCAGGACGGTCGCTGCCGGGCTCACGTCAACGAAGCGGACAATCTCTTTTGCCTGGATCGGCCTGGTGCTGTTTTTCAGCAGGAACGAAAACTCGAAGTTTCGCACGAGTTTCAGCGGATAGGCCCAGGCTTCGAACGTCCCGCTTTCATACCCGAGGATGGCGAATCTCCGGCCGACCTTGTCGAAATACGTGTTGGGCTGGGCCAGTCGGTGGAGTATCACCTCGTCCCTTTCGATGGCGAAAGAAGAGATGGACCCCTCCCCCCCCGAAGCCAGAACCGGGAGAAGGCAGCCAAAAACAATCGCCCAGATGAATACCATGCGGACTTTTTTTTCTTTCATCGCGATCTTCCCCTGACCAAGAGGATTGCACAGAGTTTCCTTGCCACGGACTTCAAGATTATATTTTAGGGACAACGAGATTTCAACCAAAATTGGCTTTTCTGCCGTAGGGTCGACGGGCTCCAGGAAGGGAAATCGGTGGAAGTCCGTATCGCGAGTGTATATCCTCTTTATTCCTCTTTATTCCATGCTCCCGCATCAATGTCGCCGTTTGCGTGTCGTACAAGAGATTACCGCTTAAAGAGGGCAGTTTTTTAATGACTTCTCCAGCCACGTCCGCGTGCCTTTCTGTCGGAATAAGGATGCCGAGAGAAGGCGATCTGAGAACGGCTTCAACAAAACTCCATGCCTGCAAAACAGACCAGGGCCGGCGAAAAACCCTTGGGTGGGTGATCACGCGGAAGAATTCATATAAGACCCCCCGCGTTAGATACCATATGGATGGTTATATGTCAAACTTTATTCACCTGTATTTCTCTTGCCTTGCAGCCGGGATCCAGTCGATGACCGTCCCCCCGCTCTCGAGATAATAGGGACTGGCCAGCACGTTCATCCCCCCTTCTCTCGTCACCATGAATTCCTTGACCCGGAATGTCTTTTCCGCATGGATATCTTCCATTATGCTTTCCAACTTGGGGATGGGACGGAAAGGATAAAGTTCTTCCAGTACTGCTCCTTTTTTCTCTTCCGGGATATCATAGACCTTGATGAGCCCAAGAGCCGTTTCTACGATCCGCAGGGGAAAGGGAAGCAGGGGTTCGAAAAATTGCTTGCGTCGCGACATCAGAAAGCCTCCTTTTCGATTTCTCTCAAATAGACGATTTGGAGCGACGTTTTTCTCATGGAGGAACGGGCGTCCCGAAAACCATGGATCGTCTAAAGGAGCAAGAGGATCGCCGGCTGCCTCCCTTGACCATGTCTGCCCTAAAGGACACGGGCAGGATTCCGCCACGGATAAACATCAGGATTGCCTGAATTCCCACTGAGGAGGTCTAAATGAAGTTCTCAAAATCAACGTTAGCGACTCTCGCCGGGGTTGCCCTCATCTTCGCCTTCCCTCTTTTGGCCCAGAAGGAAGGGGCTGCAACCTGTGGGAAAGCCTGCGCTATCCCCAACCTGACGGCCGAGCAGACAGCCAAGATCCAGAAACTCGCGCTCGAGCATCAGAAAGCGGTCCTCATCCTACAGACCGCCCTGAAAACAAAGCAGTTAGAGTTCCGCCAGCTCATGCTGGAAGGCGCTGACCAGAAAAAACTCGAGGCCAAGATTGACGAGCTGGCCAAAGCCAGGGCCGATATCCAGAAGAAATGCCTGGCTCACCGGGCTGAGGTCCGCGGCCTGCTCACAGATGAGCAGAAAAAGGCCTTCTACCAGAAATGCGTAGGCATGGGCTGCGGCGCCGGTTTCGGCCACGGTCGCGGCAAGTGCGGGTGCTGCGGCTGGGTTTTCTACGACAGGAGCAAGAACCGCAGCCGGAAATGGTGCGAACAGGCGACCTGTGCCAACCTGATGAAAGTCCGCCGCTTCCGCCAAAGACACCGCCACCAAGGGTGACCCCTCACCTCAACATTCCCTTAAAACGAAATTCTTTCAGAGTGATAACTAAAAGGCCTTTTCTATAAACTTGTTTATCTGTCTCAGGAATTCCTCAAAGTCTCCGATATTTTCTTTTGCAGATTTAAAGACCTTGCGGTCGTCTATCTCCCAGTATTTATGGATCATAATATTTCTCAGGCGTGCTGCTCTCCCTAGCTTCTCACCGAGCTCCTTTGTAATAATCTTGGCCTGATATAATTTTTCGAAGCAGTCTGGGTATCCCTTAGGCACCTGGCTTGTCATACGGGTAAGGATATGGTTGCACATATTGGCCATAGACTCAACAGCCTCGATTAAAAGGTAACGCAAGGAATATATATCCCTCTGCTCTCTTATGAAAATATCCTCCTCCTTGGCTATGAGGGATCTTATTTCTGAGACAGAATTTAGAATATCTTTTTCAAGGGTTTTAATCTTTTCTATGTTTATTTCTCCAGACACCCCATGAGCTCCCTTAAATAGGACTTTGAAAACTCAAAATAATCCATGTATCTCAATCCAAGCTCTTCTAAGAAATTGAGCCTGAGATTCCTATCTCTTTCAAAGAGTAAAGTGCCTTCATTAATGACCGAGAACTGAAAACCCAAGGGTGCATGATTTATCACCCTGAAGTCCACAGTATAACCAGAAGCTCTTTCAAGCTCAGAAGATAGATCAAGTTCAAAATCAAACACTTCGTCTTCAGTTATAATGCAGTATGCTCCAATATCTATATCCCTGAACGGGCGTATTCCCAAAGAGCCATGGAGATAGGCGAATGAAATCTTTTCATTCCCTTTAAGGACAGATATGAGTTTTTGTTTTATTCCCTCTATTTCAGTCTTGGTTAATTCAAATCTTTGTTCCATCAGCAAGAAGAATATCATAGCGAAAAAGCCTTTACAAGGCTATTATTGCTGTCCAATTGGGGATTCTGTTGGTGTGCAGGCACATGAGCCTTGCCTATTCGTCATCAATCAAGGCGAAATTCGCGAATGATTTTCCCCATGCCCACGTCGTGATGACCGAGAGAAGCGAAAACTCTGAGAGTCGGCTGGGTTTTCTACGACAGGAGCAAGAACCGCAGCCGGAAATGGTGCGAACAGGCGACCTGTGCCAACCTGATGAAAGTCCGCCGTTTCCGTCAGAGACACCGCCAGAAAGGGTGAGGCGAAATCACCCGATAAATCCCCCCAGTGGGCGATTTACTCCTTTATTTAGTGAAAGTTAGAATCGTGCCTAGAGCAATGAATGGCCTTTTTGAATGTGCAGGAGGCGGCGGATGAAAAGCGATCGACTTCTCTCTCTACTTTTGCCCTGGATATTTATTTTTTCCGGGCTGGCTCCTGAGGCCGGGCATCTTCTGGCCGCAAAACCTTCCGGACAGGCGGCGCATTTAGCCGGCGGAAACACGAGTATCGATGTCGGCTCAGTGACGCTTACCACCTACAGCCCTGTGGTCATCCCTGGCATTGAGTACACGACAAACATCTATTTCACAGCTCGAAATAACGGCAGCCAGAGGGTTACGCTCGTTTTCACCTCGCTTCAAGAAATAGCTGACAACAACAAGGACTGGATGTTCCACTTTTTCGCTTTTTTTCCGGTCGACCCCGAAGGAATAGGATTGAACCCCGGGCAAGAGGCGACCCTGGAGTTTTTGCTCACGAACGAGGGTGAGGCGAACGTCACGCTGCCGTTCCGATTCAAAATAAAAGAGACGGGTGAGCAAGGAACATTTTACTTAAACGTGCAGTCTTCAAGAAGCCCTTCTTTCCGCGACTTGCCAAAAACGGCCACGGTCAAGGGACGGATAACCACGGGCGCGAGCCAGCCAATGACCAATACCGAGGTCAGGCTCTATTCTTATAATGGCCGGGAGAGTTTTGGTGCGACCACTGATTCCCAGGGCAATTACAGCATAGCGTGTCCGGCCATCGAGGAAATCGAAGCCGTCTTCGGCTCCAGGCCGCTACCGTATCACTCCCTTGGCTGCTTCCTCCTGGTCGATAAGGAAGGCTACTCCCTCGGCTACAAAGGAAACATCAGGCCATCACGGGGCGGCACCGTGACAGTGGACCTGTCGATTGACCGGGTCAGTCTTCGCTCTTACCAGAAGATCGGAGAGCTGAAAACAGAAACTCCCCATGGCTACTGGTGGCTGTTTCCCAACGCGGATTTTACCAGGCTTGCTGCCGTTCAAGCTCGACATCCAAGCTCTCTGAATGTTCCAGGACATATCGTGATGACAGAACTATCCGGCGCAGAGCTGTGGAGACTCGTCACAGACGATGAATGCTGGGGGTTCGATTTCCATAAAAAAGGACTCATTTCCGCCGGAAGTCATGACGGAACGGTCTATATGGTCAATTCATCGGGTAGTCCGCTCTGGGCGGCGAGCGCGGGCCCGATGGTCAGAGAAGTCAGGTTTAGCCCTGATGGAAATTTCCTCTTCACGGGCCCTTACGGCGGCTATGACTCAGCTCTCGTCAGCGTCAGCACGGGGAGCATTGTCTGGGGGCACAACGCAGGGCAGACGTGGCTTCGCAACAGCCGCTTCAGCCCTGATGGCAGGCGAATTATCGCCGGGTTTTCCGGCGGCCGGCTGGACATGCTGACCGATACAGGTGCCCTTCTCTGGACCGCCACCATCGGAGAGTTCCCGATGGTCCTGGAAATCGACAGGGAATACAATATCTA
Source organism: Candidatus Aminicenantota bacterium (assembly GCA_037444845.1). Classification (GTDB taxonomy): domain Bacteria; phylum Acidobacteriota; class Aminicenantia; order Aminicenantales; family UBA8522; genus JARYMI01. Next base: position 43,837 of record JBBILQ010000013.1, read on the forward strand.
TGCGGGGGGGAAGAACCGGGAAATTTTCTCTTATGATTCAAGCGGCAACCCGCGGTGGCGAAGGCGGATCGCCAACCATTCACCCACGGCCGGAGCGAACAACATGGATGATAACGGAACCTATATCGCTTTCGGGACAGGGGGCGCTTTAGCAATCGCCATCAATAAAAACGGTGACGTTTTATGGCAACGAAAGCTGCCCGGTAATTCTCAGGGGCACAATGCTTTTGATGTGACTCCAGATGGAAAATGGATTCTGTTCGGCGGCGCCGGAGAAGTGGGGCAAAGCGGTGCCATTGTCCTCATGGATAAAAACGGAAGCAAATTATGGAGCCATGAGTCCCAGGACCGTCGGGATAAAGGGGAAATCAGTTACCCCTATGAATATAATCATGCTCACAGAGGGGCCATCGCAGTCGCCATATCGGATGATGCAAAATATTTGGCAGCTGGATACGGAGACAGCACGATCCGCATTTTCGGACTCGATACAGCCCCCGCCGGGCTCACGGCAACCGCTGTCTCGAGCAGCCAGATTAATTTGACCTGGAGCGACAATTCTGACGATGAGACCGGTTTTAAGATTGAGAGAAAGAAGGGCGATACAGAATCCTTTTCTCAGCTAACAACCGTCGGAGCCAACGTCACAACGTATAACGACACGGGCTTAACTCCGAGCACGACCTATTATTACCGAGTCAGGGCGTACAACAACGCAGGCGACTCCAATTATTCCAACGCCGCCCAGGCGACGACCTCGTCCAGCGGCAGCGGCGGAGGAAATCCAGGAGGCAGCCCGGGAGGGACACCCGGAGGGAGCAAAGGGGGCGGGTGTGCCATTGCCACGGCCTGTTTCGGGACGCCGATGGCAGAGGAAGTTAAAATCCTCTGCGCTTTCAGGGACAAATACCTTCTCCCCTTCCCAGCAGGACGCGCTGTCGTGAATGTCTACTACTGGATAAGCCCTGGCGTGGCCGACTTCATCCGGGATAAAGAGCTTCTCAAGGCCATCGGCCGGAAGTGTCTCAAGCCAATAATCCGGATGATTGGCCAGATAATAAACTGACTTGAAGTTATTTCTTCCCTTCTTCCAGGGCCCGGGCGAAGGCCGGCCAGAACGGGTCAACGCGGGGATGTTCGAGCGGCCGCTCCCTCCCCTGTTCGACGAGCACAATCCCCTTTGCCTCGGGGATGACCTCGCCAACAACGGAAGCAGGAATATTCTTCCGGGCAAGCCTTTTCAGAAGCATGTCGACCTTGATCTCCTTGCAAGTGATAATGAGAGTCCCCTCGGAAATGGAAGAATACGGGTCCATCCCGAACCGGCTGCAGATTTTTTCGACCTCGTCCAGGACGATGATTTTTTCCTTCTCCACTCTCATCCCCACGCCTGAGGCCTTGGCCACTTCATAGAGGCCTCCCCAGACGCCGCACTCCGTGGCATCGTGCATGGCTGTCACGCCGTCCCGGCGCGTCCCGACCGAAGCGGCCGTGAGCGCGTCCTCAACGACGGACATTTGATAGAATATTCCCTCGGCCCGCCGGCTGAATTCTTCGCCGAAATAATCAGCAATCCTGTCTTTAAAGGCGAGGGCGAAGATTCCGGTCGCTTCGATGGCCGCCCCTTTGGTGATGACGATGATGTCGCCTCGCCGCGCCATCTGCGGGGTGACGTAGCGCGACTTTTCGCCGACGCTGATGACCGTGGCGCCGCCCACCATCGGGTAATTGCAGCCGGTGTAGCGCGCCGTGTGCCCGCAGACGATGGCAACGCCCAGTTTCTTGCACTCCGCGTCGATCGCCTTCCAGACGACCTCGAGCTCGTCCCTGGTCATGCTCAAAGGGAGGTTGAGGTCAATGGAAAGGTAGGAAGGCCGGAGCGCCGACGTGACCGCGTCCGAGCAGAGGATGTGGACGGCAAACCAGGCCGCTCTTTCGAACCCGTACTCCGGGACGATAAAGACCGGGTCGGTCGTCATGGCCATGACCTTGCCGCCGCCGATATCGACGATCCCGATATCGACGCCGTGCTTGGGCCCGACCAGGACCGACTTTTTGCGCTTTCCTAAGTGAGGGAAAATGAGCTCGTCAAAAATCTCGGCCGATATCTTTCCGATTTCCGGAAGCTCGTTACGCATCGTCTCCTCTCCTGTTCATGAGCTCTTAAAATTCTTCCCCGGAATCGGGGAGTTTTTATTTTAGCCAATTTTCTCCCCAAATCAACCCCATTTGGTGTTACCAAAATTGATAGAAATACCCGACGGGTCCTGTCGGTGTGCTCCCCGTCGTGCTGATTTTTTCGAACAAGAAGCATTTATCGTTGACGATAATTTCCTAATTTTGGGCTGTTGGCTGTGCCGTCGTTGAAATTCTTGTGGCAGGCGTTTAGAATAAAAATCTAAACTTGGGACTGGCGGTCTTTACGAGACCGATCACCTATCTCGACTCGCCAGCGTCGCCAACAAGGGAGAAAGAGACATGATCATAGCCGAGTTTGCGATTTTTCCGACGAGCGAAGGCGCCTCGGTCAGCCGTTTCGTCAGGGAGGCCATTCGGATAATCGAGGCTTCCGGCTTCTACAGCCAGACGGGAGGGATGTCCACGACCATTGAAGCGCCAGACCTCGACAGCCTTTTCCGGGTCATCAAAGAGGCCCACGCAGCCATCCTCGAGATGGGAGCCAGGAGGATCCACATCGATCTCAGGGTTGATCATCGGCTGGACAAAGAGGCCACCATCGCTTCCAAGCTCAAGGCCGTGGGGAAAGAATAAACGGACCCGAGACCGCCACGCTTCGCTCGCGGCGACTTCGTCGGATCGCCACGCACCCAATGGGTGCTCGCGATGACAGGCGTAGCGTTTTCCTAACGGCAAATCTGGGGAGGAGAGGCTTGTTGCTCTGCGACACAATCTCGGATATACTACTTATTGAGTATATTTATCGAAACGATAGATTATATAGTTATTATAAAGGAGAAATCCCATGTCCGAAGACAGAGGTTTTTCCGAAAACGCCTTGAAGATCCTCAAGGCCCGTTATTTCATGCGCAATGAAAAAGGCGATTTTCTCGATAAAGAGCCGGCCGATCTTTTCTGGCGCGCGGCCACGTTTGTCGCTTCTGCCGAAAGAACGAAAAAAGAGCAATCGTGCTGGGCCCGGAAATTCTTCGAGGCGATGATGGCCCGCGACTTCCTGCCCAACAGCCCGACCCTGACAGGCGCAGGACGGGACATGTGCCTCAGCGCCTGCTTCGTCCTGCCCATCGAAGACTCTCTCGGCTCGATCTTCGAGACGGTCAAGAACGCCGCTTTGGTGCACAAGGAAGGCGGCGGCACAGGGTTTGACTTCAGCCAGCTCCGTCCCAAAGGAAGCTTCGTCCGAAAGACCCAGGGCATTGCCTCGGGTCCCGTGTCTTTCCTCAGGGTCATCGACGCCGCCACCGAAGCCGTCAAACAGGGAGGAACGCGCCGCGGGGCCAACATGGGCATTCTCCGCGTTGACCACCCCGATATCGAGGAGTTCATCCGGATGAAAATCGACGGCCGGAGCGTCAACAATTTCAACATTTCAGTCGCGGCTACCGATGCCTTCATGGAGGCCGTGAGAAACGACGCCGCCTACGACATTTTCGACCCCTACCGTAAGGCCGTCGTGGGCAAGAAAAAAGCGCGTCAGATATTTGATATGATCGTCGAGTCAGCCTGGGCCGTGGGCGACCCAGGCTTGATCTTCATCGACCGGATCAACAAACACAACTCCACCCGGAGTCTTGGGCCAATACGGGCCACAAACCCCTGCGGCGAACAACCCCTCCACGAGTACGAATCCTGCAATCTCGGCTCGGTCAACCTCAGCCGGTTTTACATCGCCCGGAAAAAAGACCAGTTCGACTGGAAAAGGTTCGGTCATGTCATCAGCCTGGCGGTGCGCTTCCTCGACAACGTGATCGACGTCAACAAGTACCCCCTCCCGGAAATCGAAAAGATGACCAAAGCCAACCGCCGGATCGGCCTGGGCGTCATGGGATGGGCAGACCTGCTCCTCCTGATGAAAATCAAGTATGATTCGGCGGCTGCGGCAAGGCTGGCCGAGAAAACCATGTCGTTCATGCGCCGACAGGCCATAGCCGAATCAGCCCGCCTGGCCGGGGAGCGGGGCAACTTTCCCAACATCGGAAAGTCCGTTTTCAGGGGAAAAAAGATGCGGAACGCGACAACCCTGACTATCGCTCCAACCGGCACCATCTCCCGCATCGCCGGCTGCTCCTCGTCAATCGAGCCCGTTTTCGCCTTCGAGTTCACGTCCAAAATCATCGACGGCGAGATCAGAGATGTCCACCCGCTCTATGAGGAGTGGAAGAGCAAGCACGGGGGCGAGCCCCTCCCTGATTATTTTCGCACGGCTCATGAAGTCCCGCCTGAATGGCATGTCCGGATGCAGGCCGCTTTCCAGAAGCACGTGGATAACTCGGTTTCCAAGACGATCAATTTCCCCAACAAGGCGAGCGCCAGAGATGTGGAAGCGGCGTATCTGTCAGCTTATGAGCTTGGAACAAAGGGAATCACGATCTACCGCGACGGAAGCCGCGCCGAGCAGGTCCTGTACAAAGCGTCGCCAGAAGCCAGGCTCTATCCCAAGGAAAGGCCGGGCTCTCTGCCCTCCGTCACCGACAAGATTAAGACCGGTTTCGGCAACCTCTACGTGACCATCTCTTACTACAACCAGAAGCCCTTCGAGGTCTTCACGAGCATCGGAAAGAGCGGCTACACGACCATGGCCGACGCCGAAGCCTTAGGCAGGCTGATTTCGCTGGCCCTTAGAAGCGGCGTAGACGCAAAGGAAGTCATCAGCCAGCTTAAAGGGATTGGCGGGTCAGAGCCGATTTTCACCGAGGGCGGCCTGGTCCAGTCAATCCCTGACGCTATCGCCAAGATTTTGGAGAGGCACATCGGCCAGGTTCAGAACAACGCCAAGGACCTTTTCCAGACGATCTGCAAGGTCTGCGGGGCCACCCTTCCCGATGAGAAATGCCCGGTCTGCCCCAACTGCGGCTGGAACCGCTGCTCCTGAATTCGGGGGACGCCATACGTAATTCACTTATTTACTAGCCTGGACTATTCACGAAATGAAAGGAAAAAATCCCCTCTCCCCATGTGGGAGAGGGTCGGGGTGAGGGGGATCATTCAAAGATTCCCCCTCCCCTCTATCCCCTCCCGCCAGGGGAGGGGGCGTTTTATCGTATCATTTTGTGAATAGATCAGGCTAGATATCTATCTATATCTGGAGGCGAGAGAGCTCATCATGATGTCCCCTGAATTTCACATCACAACTTGTACCCTATTTTTCTAAGGAATTCCTTTCTGAACTTGATGTCTTCCTCGGCCTCGATACCCTTGGTTTTCAGGCCGTCGACGACACCTAAGATGCCGCGGCCGGTCTCAGTCTCGGCGACAATAACCTCAACGGGGTTGGCGGTGGCACAAAAAATGCCGCAGACTTCTGGAACATTCTTGACAGCGTTGAGGATGTTGATGGGAAAGCCGTTCTCCAGGAAAATGATGAAGCTGTGTCCGGCAGCGATGGCCAGGGCATTCTTTCGGGCCAAGTCGATGAGCTTGTCGTCATTTCCCGAATAGCGGACGAGCGAGGGCCCTGATGACTCGCAGAAGGCCAGGCCAAATTTGAGCTGCGGCGCCGTCGTCACAATCGCCTCGTGGATATCCTCAACCGTCTTGATGAAATGAGACTGGCCAAGGACGAAGTTCATGTCGTCGGGCTTGTCGACCTTGATGACTTTGATTTCCATTCTTACCCTCCTGAGGTTTATTATATGCAGCCTCCGGTTATTTCCCAACAAAAAAACGCTTCTTCGACTAAATTTTGGCTCCCGGGAAGCCAGGGAAGGAGTATTTTCCTTGACAAAACTTCAGGAGTTGCGGCAATATAAGGGCCGGAGTTGGAAATGAAAATTTTATCTAGAAATTGCTTTATCTTATTAGCGACCATCTTTTTTCTGTTTTCTCTGGCCGTCTTTGCTGAGGCAACCGCCAATATTTCTCAGACTCCCAATGTGGCTTCCTGGGCACCGCGGATAGCGGTCGATTCTGCCGGAAACCTGCACGTTGTCTGGGCTGAGTATTACACGCCTGCCCAACATACCCTCCCAAACCCGGGAACAGGCGACGCTTTCTACTCGAAGTATGATGTCAGCACTCAGACATGGAGCACGCCGCTCAACATCAGCAACACAGGCCGGGTTAATAGCAGTGAATACCGGCCCGTTGGGATCGACATTGACGGCGCCAACACGATTTATGTGGTTTATATCGATAATAACATCACCATCTATCTAAAGACTTTTTCCACGGGCGCTGGTTGGAGCTCTCCTTTCGCTATTTCTACTCATTCAGGAGACGAAATTGACTGCGCCAGGATTGCCGTAGACCCGGCCGGCAACATTTATACGTGCTGGTGGGGCATTTGGTCTGGCGTTGTCTATTCCAGAGCCCGGGTGGGCGGAACCTGGGAAAGCGTCAGAACCTTAAGCGCGGGTCGCAGGTCAAAGTTCCCCGATATCGCCGTGGGCAGCAATGAGGTCTGGGCAGCGTTTGTTCAACGCGACCCGGCCGAATATTACACGTATTACGTCAGACGGAGCAAAAGCCTTAACGCGTCCTGGTCTTCTCCTGTGATTGTCCACCAGAGTCCGCCTGAGAACGGCCATGAATTCCCGGCCATTGAAATAGATGGCAATGAAACACCTCATATCATCTGGATGCTCCGCGTCCACCATACATTATCTTACGACCGATGGACTGTCTACTCCCACTGGACTGGGGCCGGGTGGACTGCTCCCTTTTACATTTCCACGCAGGCTCTGCTCCACTATCCTTCTCTCCATGAAAGAGGGAATAACCTTTATGCGATCTATCAGTACGGGTCCTGGGGAAACGGAGTCGCTGCTCTCTACAACACGCGCATAAGCGGCGCCTGGACCGGGCAGACGACTGTGCCCAACTCTGTCGGCGTCACGTACGTCGATGTCTCAACAAGCCCAACCCAGGATAAGGTTTATTTCGTCTGGGATGCAAGAGGAGAGATCTGGTGCAACATGGGCGCAACAGGCCCGCCGCCTCCCCCACCGCCCGGATACCCTGTGGCCAGCTTTTCTTTTTCTCCGACCTCGGGGAACGCTCCCTTGACAGTCACGTTCGATGCTTCGGCCTCTTATGACCCCGACGGGACGATCGTTAGCTATGCATGGAGCTTCGGCACAGGAGCCACTGGGTCTGGCCGGGTGACCAGCCATACGTACACGACTGCCGGCACCTTCACGATAAGGCTCACTGTCACGGATAACGAAGGAAAAACCGGCAGCACCACCAGAACCATTACAGTTCAACAGGTTAACTATCCTCCGAATGCGGAATTCAGCTTCTCTCCGACGACCGGAATTTATCCCCTCCGGGTCACTTTTGACGCTTCTGCCTCCACGGACCCCGACGGCAGCATCGTCCTGTATAGCTGGGAGTTCGGTGACGGGGCCACAGGCTCTGGCAGGGTCGTCACTCACACTTTTTCCATCAGGCTCACTGTCAGGGATGATAGAAACGCCACCGCCTCCAAGATCCGCACGATTGAAGTCCTGCGGCTTTTCCAGCCGCTCAATATCCGCTGGCAGACCCATGTCGACAAAAGCCTTTTCCAGACGCGCTACGTCACCGAGGTGAAATGGGATAAAAACCCGCAGAATGACCAGCTCGGGGCCCAGTTCGGCGTCCAGATCGTCCGCTACAGGATTTGG
>JBBILQ010000014.1:0-51236 GCA_037444845.1 Candidatus Aminicenantota bacterium
CACATGGGGAGAGGGGATTTTTTCCTTTCATTTCGTGAATAGTCCAGGCTAAATACTCCTCTTTTTATCCTGGCATCGATCTTATAGACTAAGGGGATAGCTCCAAGAGGAGTCGTTTGGGCCTAGACTGCCCCGGGTTAGATTCCCGGCTGCCAGGCGCGTTGACATCTTTCTTTTGGCGGAAATTCAGGGTAAATTATAAACTCCATGATTGCCCAAAATAGGGAGGAGGCCATGAAAACAAGGCACGTCCTGGCATTTATCTTCATTTTGCTAATCCTATGGTCCGGTGTTCTATCTCCGCTCCGCGGACTCCAGGCGCCCACGAAGGCGGAGGACCAGAAGATTCTGGCCAGCTTTCAGTCCATCTCCAGCCACACGCTCATGGAATATATCAAGGAGCTTGTTTCAGAGAAGTACAGAGGCAGGCTGACGGGGACGGAAGGATACAATGCCAGCGCCCGATGGGTAGCTGAGCTCCTTCAGAAATGGGGGCTTCGCCCGGCTGGAGACAAGGGCAGCTATCTCCAGGCTTTTCCAAACCCCTATACCCTTGTTTTTCCAGGTTGCGAGGCCTATCTCCACCTGCCCGTGAACGGCGCCGTCGTAAAAAAACATTACCGCTTTGATGAGGAATTCATTCCCGGCGGAACCTCCGGCTCGGGCGAGGTCACAGCCGGAGTCATCTATGTCGGCTACGGGATCACGGCTCCCGAGCTCGGCTATGATGACTATGCGGGTTTTGATGTCAGGGGAAAAATCGTCCTGATGGAACCGGAAGTCCCCGTTTTTCCAGATGACAACCCCAAGCTTTTCGAAAAGTGGCGGCCGTATTCGTTTCATCAGTACAAGCTTGAAAACGCCGTCGGCCTCGGCGCTGCCGGGATGCTTTACAACTACGGGCCTATCTGTAACCCCAATAATTCGTACCGGCAGGGGTTTATTTACAGCCATGTGGGTGATGTTGTTGTCTCCGATATCTTCGCCGGAACAGGCCGGACACACAAAGAAACAGTGGAGAAGATCAGGAAAGAACTTAAGCCACAGTCGTTTATTACGGGAAAGACTTTCACCCTAAAAAACGTGACCGAGCACCATCCGGAGGGAACCGGATATAACGTCATCGGCTATCTTGAAGGGTCAGACCCGAAACTCAAGGAAGAAATCATTATCCTCGGCGGCCATCTCGACCACGTCGGGCGCTGCTACGAGCTCATGCCTGGCGCGAACGACAACGCCTCGGCCGTGGCCGTGCTGCTCGGCGTGGCCGAAGCCATGGCCAAATGCCCGGTAAAGCCAGGCCGCTCGGTCGTCTTTCTCTTTTTCGGGGCTGAAGAACAAGCCGTGGCCGGCTCCGAGTTTTACCTTAACCATCCGGCTTTTCCGCTGGAGAAAACAACAGCGTTTCTCAACCTCGACGGAGTCGGATGCGGAGATAAAATCAACATCCTGGCCGGAAAGAACTTCCCTGAGCTCTGCGCGTTTATAGAGAAGGCGAACGGTCGATACGTCCACCGTCAAGTCAACTCCTCTTTTTTTGCCAACATCGCCCGGCCGCGGCTTGATGCTGCTCGCTTCCTCTGGAAGAACGTCCCCAGCCTTTCTTTCAGCGTCTCAGGCTCCCCATCTTTTTATCACAACACCAAGGACACGATTGAGACCATCACGCCCGAGATCCTGGAGGACCTGGCTCAGCTATTGTTAGTGGCCGTTCTCGAAATGAGCGCCGAGCCAGTCCTTAACTTTCGGAAGTGATCATTATAAACGCAATTGTTTGTGATGCGCCCCTCTCCTTCACCCTGTCCTTCGAGGGGGAGGGAAAGGGCGGGGGTGATGAAACGAACTTTTCCGCGTTTATGATAGCTGGCGCTTGCTTCATGCCTTCGCCGGCTTTCGCGGATACTTGACAACCTGAAAGAAAAGCAGGCGAGGTGAAGAAGTGCCGCAATCGAGAGTTCTTGGAAGTGATTCGGTGTTGCTTGGAGAGGGAGAATTGAGATGAATTACCACATGCCGACCCAGGTTATCTTCGGCTCGGGGACTATCGCCATGATTGAATCAATCATCAGAGAAAAGCTTCGGGCAAGCCGTCCATTGCTTGTGACGGACAGGGGAATCGAAGCCGCGGGGGTCTTGCATGGAGTCAAAGAGGCGCTGGCCGGAGTCCCGGTTTTTGATGAGGTTGAACCGAACCCTAAGCACACGACGGTCGACAGGGGAGGAGAGCTCGCCCGGGCGCTCAGCCCCGATCTTGTCATCGGGCTTGGAGGCGGCAGCGTCCTCGATGCGGCCAAGGCGATAGCCTTGCTGGCGACCAACTCCGGCCCGATCGAGGATTATGAAGGCCGCGAGAAATATAAAGCAGCTCCGTTGCCGGTGCTGGCCATCCCGACGACCTGCGGAACGGGAAGCGAAGTCACCTGGGTTTCGGTGATCACTCACACTGGCCGGAGGTTCAAGATGAGCATCAAGGGCCCCCTTATGTTTCCGGCAATGGCCCTCGTCGACCCGGATTTGTTAGTGACCTTGCCGCAGCATCTGGTCGCGTCAACGGGGATTGATGCTCTCACCCATGCGGTGGAAGCCTGCACGTCTACACCAGCGAGTCCCATCACTGATTTGCTGGCCCTTGAAGCTTCCCGTTTGATTTTCAGTCATTTGCCGGAGGCCTACCAGGACACAAAGAGTAACCGCGAAGCAAGAGAAGGCTTGATGTTAGGAAGCCTCCTTGCCGGGATGGCCTTCGGCAACAGCGATGTCGGCGCTGTTCACTGCCTGGCAGAAGCGATAGGCTCGCTCTACGACACGCCCCACGGAGTGGCCAACGCTGCGTTTCTTCCCCATGTGATGGAATTCAACCTGCCCGCGGCAAGAGTAAAGTACGCGGCCATTGCCGCCGCCGTCGGCCTCCGGGCAGCCAATCAAGATGAAGGCGCCGGCGCCCTCATCAAGAAAATCAAGGGTCTGACTCGCTCGCTTTCCATCCCTTCCTTTCGGGACTTAGGAATCCCTGATGGCGATTTCGTCTCGATCGCTCAAAAGTCCTTTGAGAATAACTCCAACGCATCCAACCCAAGGCCAATGTCTGCTGACAATTACCTGGCTATCCTTAAGCGTGCCTATAAGGCCAGACTGTAAGCCATGGCCTTCGGGATAACCCGATGAGCGACAAGTGAGCGCAGTTTCTCGCAAATTTGCTGAACGGAGGCGAGAGTTTGGGTTGAGGAAGCCCCTTCGAAGACTGAGCGGACCCGAGCCTATATATGGAGCTCGACGATGTCCTCGTCCTCGAGGATAAAGTCGCGGTTGACCATTTGACCTTGGAGCGCGCCCTTCCGCCAGATCCGGGCATACCTGAATTTCTCGACGAAATCCTTGTGCACGGTCCGCGCCATCTCCATCACCGTGCTGGCTTTTGTCAAAACGAAAGGGTCGCTTAAGTCCGCTTTCTTGCCAGGTATCTTGCTGTAGACGCGGATGACGTCAAGAAGAAGGAAAACTCTTGTGCGCAACGCGTCCACGCCGTCGCCCCGGACGGCCGATACAACCACGAGCGAAATTTTATCGGCAAAATATTCCCTGAGGAAAGCGGCGTTTTCCTCAGCCGCCGGGAGGTCGCCTTTGTTTCCCACAACGAGCGTCTTTTTAACGAACCTGCCGGGCTCCTGAAGAGGGGAGGCGTTCTCGGGCGCCAGGTCCAGCCGCTTTCCCTGGAGTCCAGAGAGAAGCGCCTCCAGGACAGAAGCGGCGTCCCGGTCGGCCAAGTCGAGGACGAGCATAACGCGGTCGGCTGTTTTGGCTAACTCAACAAGCTCCGTGTTGATGTCTTCGGGCGAAAGCGGAGGCGTGTCCACGAGTTGAACCCTGACGTTTTCATGCTTCATCATGTAAGGAGCGGGAAATCGGGTTGTGTACGGATAATCCGCGACTTCGGGCTGGGCGCCTGTGAGAGCTGCGATGAGGCAGGATTTGCCGCTGTTCGGCGGTCCGATGACGATGACCTGACCGGCGCCGGACTTCTCCACGTGGAAGCCCGGGCCGTGGCGGGCAGGTTGAGGCCGGGACTCGAGCGCTGCCCTGAGCTTGGCCATCTTGGTTTTGAGCAGGGCTTGCATCTTTTCTGTTCCCTTATGCTTGGGGATAGTGGCCATCATTTCCTCGAGGAATTTGATTTTTTCCTGCGCCGTTTTGGCCGCCCGGAATTTCCTCTCGGCTTCGATGTACTGGGGAGTTAAATTGGCCGGCATTTCAAGCATCTCCACTGGGAATTATAATCGAACTCGAGCGTCTATTCAAAGATAAAGATGGTCCTCTCTGAGGACCGTCCCCGAGGGCATAAAACGCCTGATTTTAACGGCGTTTTTGGAGGTGACGGAAAATGCATAAAAACGCAAAATCATGTGTTTTTTTCTTTACTCCACCACAATATTTCAGGTATAATAAGGTGTCAAATTCATGACGCCCAGGTCATGCGCTCGGCTCCTTCGCATAGCCATATTTTTTTCCTCATCGGACGAAAATGAAAGATAAAAAATACACGGCTGAGAGTATAAAAGTCCTAAAGGGGCTTGAAGCTGTCCGGAAACGTCCGGCCATGTACGTCGGGAGCACCGGACCGGAAGGGCTTCATCACCTTGTCTATGAAGTTGTCGATAATTCCATCGATGAAGCCCTGGCCGGTTTTTGCAAGGCGATCGATGTCGCGATCCATGTCGACAACTCGGTGACCGTCATCGACGACGGCCGCGGCATTCCCGTCGAGCAGCACAAAAAAGAAAAGAAGTCTGCGGCCGAGGTCGTCATGACCATGCTCCACGCCGGCGGCAAGTTCGACGACAAGATCTACAAGGTTTCTGGAGGCTTGCACGGGGTTGGGGTTTCTGTTGTCAACGCCCTGTCCAAGCGTCTCGACCTCGAGGTCAAACGTAACGGCGGGATTTTCGCCCAGAGCTACGAGCGGGGCCTTCCCATCACCCGGCTGAAGCAGGTCGGCAAAACCAAAAAAACCGGGACAAAGGTCACCTTCTGGCCCGACGACGAAATCTTCGACACGATCGAGTTCAACTTCGAAGTCCTGACCCAGAGGCTGCGGGAGCTCAGCTTCCTCAACCGCGGCATCCGGATAACGATCGCTGACGAGCGGACCGAGAAGTCGCATGAATTCCAGTACAAAGGCGGCATTGTCGAGTTTGTCCAGTATCTCAACCAGAACAAGACCGTCCTCAACCCGCGTCCCGTCTGCTTCGAAAGCCGGAAGGATGATGTTGTCGTCGAGCTGGCCTTCCAGTACAACACCGGCTACACCGAAACGATCTTCACGTTCGTCAACAACATCAACACGACCGAGGGGGGAACTCATCTCATCGGGTTCAAGGCAGCCCTGACGCGCTGCCTCAACAGCTACGCCGAAGCCAACAAATTGTTCAGAGACCTGAGCGCCGGATCCCTCTCTGGAGACGACGCCAGAGAAGGGCTGTGCGCGGTCCTCAGCATCAAGATGCGCGACCCTCAATTTGAGGGCCAGACAAAGACCAAATTGGGCAACTCCGAGGTCAAAGGAATCGTCGAGTCTCTGGTTAACGAGCAACTCGTTGCCTACCTCGAGGAGAACCCGACCAACGCCAAACGCATTGTGCTGAAAGCGCTGGAAGCGGCCCGCGCTCGCGAAGCGGCCCGCAAAGCGCGCGACCTGGCCCGGAGAAAGGGCGTCCTCGAGTCCGCCTCCCTTCCCGGGAAGCTGGCCGACTGCCAGGAGCGCGACCCGGCCCTGGCCGAAATTTTCATCGTCGAAGGGGATTCGGCCGGCGGCTCGGCCAAGCAGGGCCGTGACCGCCGGTTTCAGGCTATCCTTCCTCTCAAAGGAAAAATCCTCAACGTCTGGAAAGCCCAGGCGGATAAAATTTTCAACAACGACGAGATCGGGATGATGGTCGCAGCGTTAGGCACGAGCCTGGGCGAGGCTGAGTCGTCTATCGACAAGCTCCGCTACCATCGAGTCATCATCATGACCGACGCTGATGTGGACGGTTCCCACATTCGCACCCTGCTCATGACCTTCTTCTACAGGCATCTGAAACCGCTGATCGAACAGGGGCATCTGTACATCGCCCAGCCGCCTCTTTATAAGATTTCCCGGGGCAAGGAGGTTATTTATCTCAAGGAGGAGCGGGACTATGAGAAGTGGCTGGTCAGGAAAATTTCTGAGGATTTTAAGGTCCGGCCCAGAGCGAAAAAGGAAGTCTTCGAGGGAGAGAAGTTCCGGAGGCTCTTCCTGCGGATCATGCAGAAGAAAAGCTACATTCAGCTTCTCGAGCGGAAGAATTATCCCCTCTTCCTCATCGACCTCTTGATCCGGGAGGGAGTTAACGGCCTGGAATTCCTCCAGGACAGGAAAGCGGTCAAAAGGATCCAGTCGCTCGTCGAGGCTAAGGGCTTGCAGACTGAACTGACCAAAGACGAGGAATATGAAGCGTACGAGCTGGGAGTCGAGTTTCAGGTCAACGGGATGGCCATCACCTGCAAGGTCGACCTGACGCTCATCGATTCTGTGGAGTACAAGAACCTCTACAAGATTTACAAAGAGCTCGACGAGTTCCGTCCGCCCTATGAAGTCATCAGCAACGGAGAGACCACCGTCATCGAGAACGAGAACAAACTCGTCGATTACCTCCAGGAACGAGGGAAGAAAGGCGTCGCTATACAGCGGTACAAGGGGCTGGGCGAGATGACGCCGGAGCAGCTATGGGAGACGACGATGAACCCGGAGAACCGGACTCTGCTCAAAGTTTCTATCCAGGACGCCTTCGAGGCCGGCGAAGTCTTCTCCATCCTCATGGGAGATGAAGTTGAGAGGCGCCGGAAGTTCATCGAGTCAAACGCCCTCCTGGCGTCAAACCTGGATATTTAGATTGTCCTCCCTAAACCCGGATTGATGCGACATGGATAAGAAGAAAGACAAGCAAACAGAAAACCCGGAACAGCCTCCTCTCCCGAAGCCCGCCGCCGACCTCACGGTGGTCAGCCTTGAGGAAGAGATGAAACGCTCCTACCTTGATTATGCCATGAGCGTGATCATCGGCCGGGCCATCCCCGACATCAAGGACGGCCTCAAGCCCGTCCACAGGCGGGTGCTCTACGCCCTGCACGAGTCAGGAACGACGCACAACAGGCCTTACAAGAAATCGGCCAGGATTGTCGGCGACGTCATCGGAAAATACCATCCCCACGGCGATCAGGCCGTCTACGACACCCTGGTCCGGATGGCCCAGGATTTCAGCATGCGATATGTCCTGGTCGACGGCCAGGGGAATTTCGGCTCGATCGACGGCGACCCGCCCGCAGCCATGCGGTACACCGAGGTCCGGATGTCGAAGCTAGCCGGCGAGATGATGGCCGACATCGACAAAGACACAGTGAACTTCGTTCCCAACTACGACGAGAGTCTGACCATGCCCGAGGTGCTGCCGACCAGGTTCCCCAACCTCCTTGTCAACGGCGGCTCTGGCATCGCCGTAGGGATGGCCACGAACATTCCTCCCCATAACCTGACTGAGGTCTGCGATGGCCTCATCTACCTCGTCCAGCACCCCAACGCCTCGCTCGAAAAAATGATGGATTTCACTCCCGGCCCTGATTTCCCCACCGGCGGGTATATATTCAACAAGCCGGGCATCAGCGAGGCCTACCGCGACGGCCGGGGAGTCATCCAGATCCGTGCCAAGTCGACAATCGAACGGGGAGAGAAGGGAGAACGCGAACGCATTGTCGTCACCGAAATCCCGTACGCCGTCAATAAATCCCGGCTGCTCGAGAGCATCGCCGACCTGGTCAACGCCAAGAAGATCGAAGGGATTGCCGATATCCGGGACGAATCCGACCGCGAAGGCATCCGCATTGTCCTTGAAATAAAGAAGGGCGAATTGCCCGAGGTTGTCCTCAATAACCTTTATAAACACACAGTCCTGCAGACATCGTTCGGGATCATCATGCTCGCCATTGTCGACAAGCAGCCGAAGATGATGGGGCTGCTGGAGATGATGAAATATTTCATCTCCCACCGCCAGGACGTGATCAGGCGCCGGACTCGTTTCGACTTGAAAAAGGCCGAGCACAGGGCTCACATCCTGGAGGGGCTGACCATCGCCCTCGATCATATCGACGCCATCATCAAACTTATTCGCGGCTCCAAGACTGTGGAGGTGGCTCGTCAAGGCCTGATGGAGCGCTTTGGACTGACGCAGATCCAGGCCCAGGCCATCCTGGAGATGCAGCTCCAGCGCCTCACCCACTTGGAGCGCGATAAGATTGTCCAGGAATACAAGGAAGTCAGAGCCCTCATCACCAAGCTCAAAAGGATCCTGGGGTCGGACAAACTTATCCAGGAGATCATCGTCAACGAGCTCAAGGAGGTCAGAGGCCAGTACGGAGATAAAAGGAGGACTGAGATCCGGGACGAAGCCATTTCAGAAATCCGTCCCGAGGACCTGATCAAGGAAGAGGATGTCGTTGTCATGACGACCCAATCCGGCTACGTCAAACGGACATCGCTGTCTTCTTACCGCTTCCAGATGCGCGGCGGCAAGGGACGGCGAGGGATCAGCATGAAAGCTGAGGATGTCGTTGAGGATGTTTTTGTCTGCTCCACCCACTCCTACCTGCTTTTTTTCACCAACACCGGCCGCGTCTACTGGCTCAAAGCGCTCGAAATTCCCGACGTTGGCGTTTCCGGCCGGGGCAAAGCCATCGCCAATTTGATCGGGTTTCAGCCCGGGGAAAGGGTGACATCAGTCGTCGCTGTCAAAGACTTCGGCGAAGACAAGCACATCGTCATGCTGGCGACAAACGGCCTGATCAAAAAGACGCGCCTCGATGAGTTCCGCAACATCCGTCGAGGAGGGATCATCGCCATGAGCCTCCGTAAGAAGAGCGAATTGCTGTGGTCCCGTCTCACCGACGGAGAGCGCGACATCGTCATCGCCACCAGGCTCGGCAAGGCCATCAGGTTCAGCGAGAAAGACATCCGGCCGATGGGCCGCACGGCAGCCGGAGTGCGGGCCATCACCCTGGCCAAGAGGGACGAAGTCATCGGGTTGGTCGCCCTCGGCCCTGAGGACACGTTTATCTTCACGGCCAGCGAGAAAGGCTACGGGAAAAAGACCGAGGTCTCCTTTTACAGAAAGCAGTTTCGCGGCGGAAAAGGACTGATCAACCTCAAGATCACACCCAAGATCGGCCCGGCCGTGTCCGTGCTAAGTGTGGCTGAAGAAGACCTTATCATCGTGACCCACTCGGGCAAGGTCATCCGAATCAAGACTAAGCATGTCCGGGCTTCGGGCCGGGCGACTCAGGGCGTTCGCCTGATCAACCTCGAGAACAAAGATAAGATCTGCTCGGTGGCCAAGGCCGGCGAAGACTGACCCGGAGAATCGGTCAAAATTTCTGCTTGACAGTGCGTCTCCTCGTATCTAAAATGGACACACCTTGAAAAGAGGAGGGAAAAATGCCCGAGACACTCGCCCAGGTTTTGCTTGACACTGTCAAGAATTACCCCAAGCCGGATTTTATGCTCTGCAAGAAAGAGGGCCGCTATGTCCCCATCTCGACGGAAGAATTCGGCCGGCGGGTCCGATATTTTTGTCTGGGCCTGCGAGAGCTGGGATTGACGAAGGGAGATAAAATCATCATTCTCTCCGAGAACAGGCCCGAATGGGTGATGGCCGACCTGGCCAACCTGTGCTTGGGAGCGATCACGGTTCCCATCTACACATCACTCGTTCCCGAACAGATCAAGTACATTATTGATGATTCCGATGCCAAGGCGGTCATCGTCAGCAACCAGGAGCAATGGAAGAAAATCGAGTCCATCCGGCCGGCTCTCTCCAAGGTCCGGCATTACATCACTTTTATGGAAGAAGGGCCTGATGGAGTCCTGACTTTAAGCCAAATCCAGGAGCTGGGCCAGAAGGTCAACGCTCAGAATCCCGGTTTGTTCGAGCAGGTGGCCTTCGGCGTCAGGCCAGGCGATGAGGCCTCGCTCATCTACACCTCCGGAACAACGGGCGTCCCCAAGGGAGTCATTCTTACCCACAGCAATTTTCTCAGCAACATCCAGGCGGTTTCCGAGATAATCGAGTTTTCCGATAGGGATACTGTCCTTTCGTTCCTCCCCCTGTCCCATGTCCTGGAAAGGATGGTCACGTTCACTTACATCTATAAAGGCTGCCGGATCGGCTATGCAGAAAGCCTGGAGACCGTGGCCGAGAACTTGCTCGAAATCCGGCCCAACATCATGGTCAGCGTCCCCCGTGTCTTCGAAAAGATCTACGCCCGGGTCATGGACAACGTCCTCTCCAGCTCGGCTCTGAAGAAAAAAATCTTTTTCTGGGCTTTGAACGTGGGGAAGGATTACGGCCGAAGGAAGCTCAACAAAGAACCGATTCCCCGCGGGCTTCAGAGGAAAAAGAACCTGGCCCACAAGCTCGTTTTCTCCAAGATCATCGAGAAGACGGGCGGCAATGTCCGTTTCTTTGTCTCCGGGGGAGCTCCCCTGTCAAAGGATATTGCTGAATTCTTTTACGCCCTGGGCTTGATGATCCTCGAAGGCTACGGGCTGACCGAAACTTCTCCCGTCATCTCTGTCAACACCTTCGAGGACCTGAGGTTCGGCTCTGTCGGCAAGCCCATCCCTGACGTGGATGTCAAGGTTGCCCCGGACGGTGAGATCCTGGCCAGAGGGCCGAATATCATGAAGGGGTATTATAAAAAGGAACCTGAGACCAGAGAGGCGTTTGAAGGAGGCTGGTTCCACACGGGCGATATCGGTCGTTTCGACGAGGAAGGCTTCCTCTTTATCACCGACCGCAAGAAGGACATCATCGTCACGGCGGGCGGCAAGAACATCGCCCCTCAACCCATCGAGAATATCCTGAAGACGAATCCCTATATCTCGAACGCGGTCGTCATCGGCGACAGGCGGCGGTTTGTCTCGGCGCTCATCGTGCCGAATTTTGAGAAACTCGAAGGGTACGCCCGGTTTAACGGCATCCCCTTTGCGGATCGTGCAGACCTCGTCAGGAATGAAAAAATCGTTAACTTTATCCAGGCGGAAATCGACCGGGCCACCCCCAACCTGGCCTCGTTCGAAAAAATCAAGAAAATAGCCCTCCTTGACCGCGACTTCGAGATAGAAAAGGGAGAGATCACCCCGACCCTCAAGGTTAAAAGGAATATCATCGAGAAGAAATACCAGGATTGGATCAACGCCCTCTACGAGGAAGACAGGAACAACGCCGGCGTTTAGTTGGATTTAGGCTGCTTGTCCTGCCAGTAGAGAATGCGGCCGCAGTTTTCGCAGAGAATAAGCTTGCGCGTGTCCCTGAGCTCGTTGAGGACTTGAGGGCGGATGCGCATGTGACACATGGCGCAGAAGTCATCCTTCACAGGAGAAAGGGCGATTCCGCTCTTTTTGTTAGATATCCTGAGATAAAGGGTAACCTGGTCGGCCGGGATCTGTGGCAGGAGCTTCTGTCTGTCTTGACCTAACTGCTTGGCTTTCTCCTCGATCTCTTTCTTTTTCTGGGAAATCGTCTCTTTTTCTTGAAAGAGCTTTTCCTTGGCTTCAGCAAACCTCCGGTTGGACTCTTTGATTTCGGCCTCGATCTCGTCAGCCCTGAGCATCTCGGCGATGATGACCTCTTCCAGTCCATCGATCTTTTTCTCGGACTCCTTGATTTCTTTGAGCATGGCCGCGTACTCTTTGTTCGTTTTGACGTCGTTTAGCTGTCTCTTGTATTTGGCCACTTGAGCTTTGACAACTTTGACTTCAGCCTCGAGCTCCCGTCTTTTTTTCTGGTTTTCGACGAGTTTCTCCTTGGCCGCGGCCGCCAGATGGGAGCTTTTTTCGATTTTTTTGTCGATTTCCTCGATCAAAGGGGGGGTGTTTTCAAGAAAAAGGCTGACCTGCCGGATTTCTGATTCAAGCTGCTGGAGGATGATTAGCTTCTCGAACTCGATTTCCACATCGTGTCCTCGGTCTCGGTATGGGCCTACCAGGATTCGAACCTGGGACCTGCCGGTTATGAGCCGGTGGCTCTACCGCTGAGCTATAGGCCCTCGATTTTTTATAGCAAATATCAAACACCAAGTCAATTGAAGCAGAAAGCTCGGGTTTGGGGCCGCCAGCGACCGGGGCGGCTATTTGTTGTTCGTGAAGGATTTGAGCTTGCGGCTGCGGCTGGGATGCTTCAGCTTCCTCAAAGCTTTGGCCTCGATCTGCCTTATCCTCTCCCGGGTGACCTTGAACTGCTGGCCGACCTCCTCCAGGGTGTGCTCGTTGCCGTCCCCCAGGCCGAACCTCATTTTCAGGACTTTTGCTTCCCTCTCGGTCAGCGATTTCAAGGCCTCCTCAATCTGCTCACGGAGGTTGATGTGGATGACTGTGTCGGGAGGAGAGGGCATGAGTTTGTCTTCGATGAAGTCGCCCAGGTGACTGTCCTCTTCCTCGCCGATCGGAGTCTCCAGCGAGATCGGCTCCTGAGCGATTTTGATGATTTTGCGCACCTTGTTGACCGGCATGTCCATTTTTCTGGCGATCTCTTCGCTGGTGGGCTCCCGGCCGATTTCCTGGACGAGGCCGCGGGAGACCCGGATCAGCTTGTTGATCGTCTCGATCATGTGAACGGGGATGCGGATTGTCCGGGCCTGGTCGGCTATGGCCCGCGTGATAGCCTGACGGATCCACCATGTGGCGTACGTTGAAAACTTGTAGCCCCGGCGGTACTCAAACTTATCCACAGCCTTCATCAGGCCCATGTTGCCTTCCTGGATGAGGTCGAGGAACTGAAGGCCGCGGTTGCTGTATTTTTTGGCGATGGAGACGACGAGTCTCAGGTTGGCGGCAACCAGCTCTTTTTTCGCCTGATTGCTCACTTTCTTCCCTGTCGTGATGGCCCGGATGATTTTTCTGAGGTTCTGGGTGTCAAGGCCGATCTCCTTCTGAAAGGCCTTCAGCTGTTTGTTGACGTCTTTGATCTTCTGGGCGAGCGCCAGCTCGCTTTTTTTCGTCCGGGACCGGTTCAGGGCCAGGGCCAGCTCCTCTTTGGTTTCCTCGAGATCGTTAACATCCCTCAGCTTTTCCCGGAGGGCGTCGATGATTTTTTCTCTCTCGCTCGGCCTGATGTTGAGCTCTCTGATTAGACGGCTCATTTTGACGATGACCCGGCCCCGGGCAAAGTTGTATTTTCTGGCATCAGGAATGCTGTCTAACTTCTTGCTCAGGTCCCTCGTTTTCTTGATTTTAGCCAGCACCTGCTTCTTTTTCTCTTCCAGTTTTTCTTCTGTGATTTCCTCGTCGCTCAGGTCGAACACTTCCAGGAAGACCAACGGGCTTGTCTTGATCTGCTCCTCCAGAGACAAGACATAGGTCAGGACCAGGCGCGTTTTGGATAACGCTTTGAGGATCGCCTTTTCTCCGCGCTCGATCTCGCGGGCGATGGCGATTTCTCCCTCCCTGGTGAGAAGAGAGATATTGCCCATCTCCCGCAAGTAGAGCTTCACCGGGTCGGTCGTCCTCTCCAAGCCATGGACAGTAATCAGGTCGGCCTTTCTCCTCTTGGGAAGGATATCCCGTTGTTTAGAATCTAAAATCCTGATGCCGTAATCGCCCATGGAGGTCAGGAAATCGTCAAAATCCTCCTCGGACTCGACCTCGTCGTGGAAGGTTTTATCGATCTCCTCGAACAGCAGGTATCCCTGTTTCCGCCCCTTGGACAGGAGTTCGGTGATCTCGTCTTTTTGGTATTTATTCGCTGATGACAAGGCCAGCACCTCTTCTTGGAGTTATTTTTTCTTCTTTAGAGAAAACTCGGCTTAAGCTCATTGTGTTCCTTCTTCAAGGGCAAGGATCTGTCTGACCAGGCTCTGCTTCTGGCTGAGCAGGCGGGAAAGCCGATCCTTCTCGCCGTTCCGCTCGCAACAGACGATTTCCTTCTGGAGGGCCCGGAGCTGATTCTCGAGGGCAGTTTTGCGCAGGCTGCAAAGGCAATCGAGCGCTTCTTCTTCTGTGGCCTGGCCAGTCTGTTCCAGGCTGATCTGGGACAGGCGCCTGGCCAACTGGGGACCGATGGCCATGGAGAGCTCGGGAAAGACAACCGCTTTCCCTTTTCTTGAGCTCTGGAGGATAAAGCCGAAGGCGGTCTCGCTCTTCAAACCTTTATAATCTTCAGGCGTCATTTTCGTCCCCAAAAAAGCGGCAATCCTGTTGTCTTCGAGCAGAATCTGGAGCAGTCTTTTTTCAGCCGGCAGAAAAAAGTCGTTTTCTTCCTTTCCCGGCTCGCCAGCTCTTTTCGCGATGATCTGGCGGAGCAAGGACTCTTCGACGGACAGGAGTTCGCTTGCCAGCCTGAGGTATTCACTCCGGACAAGGGAGTCGGGAATTTTTTCTAATACGCCCATGACATCTCTGACTATCCTGGCTTTTTCCTCGGGGACGTCCATCCTTCCTGACTGGACAACAAAGTCGACCAGAAACTCGAGGCCAGAGACAGCTTTTTTTGAAAGGTCGAGATAAGGCTCCCGGCCGTGTTGACGGATAAACCCATCAGGGTCCAAGTTCATAGGCAGGACAAGGACCTTAACGTGCAAGCCCTTCTCAAAGCACGTCGGCAGGGCACGGAAGGCGGCGTTCTTTCCGGCTGAATCCCCGTCATAATTGATAATCAGTCGAGGAGCAAAACGTCCGGCCAGGGCGACTTGGTGCTCGGTCAGGCTCGTTCCGAGCGAAGCGGCGAGGTTGCGGATGCCTGCCTGGAAGAGAGAGGCAAAGTCCGTGTACCCCTCGACGAGGATGAGCTCGCCCGTCTCGCGGACAACTTCCTTTGTCCAGTTCAACCCGTAAAGGACCTTGCCCTTGGAATAAACGGGGGTTTCCGGAGAATTGAGGTACTTGGGTTCGGCGTTGAAGATGGTCCTGCCCCCAAACCCTAATACCTTTCCGGTGAGGCTCAAAATGGGGAAGATAAGGCGGCCTCTGAAACGATCGTGAAACTCATCCTTTTTTTGCCCGGGCAGGATGAGGCCAGCCTTCTGGAGGAGAGAAGCATCGGCTTCCCTTCCTTCAAGGTGGGAGCGGAGCGCGTTCCATGAATTCGGGGCATAGCCGACTTTAAGCGTTCCCAAAGTTTGCGGAGCTAAACCTCTTTTTTTCAAATAATCCAGGGCAGCCTCTCCCTCCTTGCTCTGATAAAGGCTTTTCCGGAAGAAGCCGAGAGCGGCTTCGTTGACCTTGAAGATTCTTTCCTCAAGCTTGAGGGCTTCAGGAGAGAGCCTTGTCTGGCGGGGGAGGGGGATGTGGAATTTCTCGGCCAGATACTTTACAGCTTCGGGAAAGCACAGGTTTTCCTTCTCCATGACCAGCGTGAAGACATCTCCGCCAGCTCCGCAGCCGAAGCAGTGGAAGAGCTGCTTTTCGCCGTCGACGGTGAAGGACGGGTCTTTTTCCGAATGGAACGGACATAGTCCGACGTGCTTTTTCCCCCGTTTTCTCAGGGTCGTGTAGAGGGAGGCAATCTCTACGATATTGGCAACCTGCCGAATTTGATCGATGGTCTCCATTCGCAGCGCAAACCAGGCCGAAAAAGTCTACGTAAATATAGGGAGCGATCCTGTTGTTGTCAAGTCAACGGCCCTCTTTTTCTCCCTCATTTTTCTTACAGATGGTTGATCAGGCTGGCCATGCAGGCGGCGCCGAACCCGTTGTCGATGTTGACCACAGCCACTCCGCCGGGGCAGGAGTTGAGCATGGCCAGAAGAGCGGAAAGCCCCCGGAAATTGGCGCCGTATCCGACGCTTGTCGGGACCGCGATGACCGGCACTCTGACCAGTCCAGCGACGACGCTTGGCAAAGCGCCCTCCATTCCGGCCACGACAATGATCAGCCTGGCCGCCCTGATCTTTTCCATTTCTCCGAAAAGGCGGTGGATTCCGGCCACGCCGACGTCGTAGATTCTTTCCACGTCGTTGCCCAGAATTTCGCAGGTGATGGCTGCTTCCTCGGCCACAGGAATGTCAGATGTCCCGGCCGTTATGATCACGATTTTTCCTTTTCCTGGGAGGGTTTTTTTCTGTTTGAGATAGGCGATTTTTCCGTCTCGGTTGTAGAGGCATCCCGGGATTTTTTTCCTCAGCTTGGCGTAGACCGGGGCCTCCAGCCGCGTGATTAGCAGGTTGTTCCCGCTTTTTTTGATTTCCCGGGCGATCCTGATAATCTGGTCTTCGCTTTTCCCCGGGCCATAGATCACCTCGGGAAAGCCTTTCCGTACCCCTCGGTGGTGGTCGACCTTGGCGAAGCCCAAGTCCTGGTAGGACAAGTCTTTAAGCTTTTGAAAGGCCTCCTCAGGGGAAATTTCTTTTTTATAGACCCTCGCGAGGATCTCCTCCAGGCAGGAATTCATGTTTTTTATTTTAGCACAAGAGGCCAATTCTTGCCAGTCCCCGCAAAACGGCGGGCGCTTTAACCTGATGGCATTTTAAAGTATACTTGAAAAAGGTAAGGTGCAGGTCGAGGATGGACGAGAAGAGGACGATTCAGAGAGAGGTTTTTCTTTCCGGAGTTGGCATCCATTCCGGCAAGCGAGTCTCCTTGACTTTAAGACCTTCTGGTTGCGGCCGGATAGTCTTTCGGCGCCTGGACCTGGGCGGCCGGGAAGTCGAAGTTGACCCGTTGAGTGTCGAATCCCGGAACTCTTCCTCCCTGATTTCGGAAGATTGCGCCATTCAAACCGTGGAGCACCTCCTCGCTGTCCTTTACATTCTCGGCATTGACAGCATTGAGATCGACCTTGACGGCGGCGAGATCCCGGTCATGGACGGAAGCGCCCTTCCTCTGGCGCGCGCGATCCTTGAGCCAGGCATCAGCAGGCTGCCCGGCAAGAGAAACGTGGTCAAAATACTCAGGACACATACCATTAAGGAAGGGCAAGCCAGCCTCTCTTTTAGCCCTGATCAGGACTTCAGGTTAACTTATTCAATCGACTTTCCCCATCCGGCGATCGGCCGGCAGGAGTTCTCCTTCGTCGCAACCAGAAGGGGGTTCCTGGCTGAGATTGCTCCATCTCGTACGTTCGGCTTCCTCAAAGACGTCCCGGAGCTCTGGAAAAAAGGGCTGGCAAAGGGAGGGACGCTCGAGAACGCCGTGATTTTGGATGACGAAAAGGTGATCAACGGCCCGCTTCGTTTTCCCGATGAGTTTGTCCGGCACAAAATTCTTGATTTGATCGGCGATCTTGCCCTATGGGGTCATCCCCTTCTGGGTCATTTCCAGGCTTATCGGGCCGGCCACAGCCTTCATCTGAAAACCATCCGCTTTCTTCTCCGCAACCCTGACTTTTGGGCTTTCGAGGAATCCGAAGCCCCCTGTTTCCTCGAGATCTGAAGGCAGCGCTTCTTGTCAAGAGGCGGCGTTCTGGAGTAAAATGGGACAATCAAATTTTCGAAAACGGGAGATTTTAGGTGAAGGAAGAAAAAAGCAAGAAAGACAATTATGAGAAAGCCTTGGCGGCCTATGCGGATGCAGTGAAGGAATTTCAGAAAGGAAGGTTAGAGAAGGCGCAGGAGTTGTTCCGGGTCTTTTTGGAAAAATATGATGGGGAAAAAGAGCTTGTCGACAGAGCGAATCTTTATGTCAAGATCATACAGGAAAGAGGGAAAAAGGAGTTCATCTCTCTGAAGACCATTGATGATTATTTTTTTTGCAGCGTTTACAAGATCAACAGCGGGGATAGCGAAGGAGCGCTGAAGCTCCTGGATAAAGCGCTGACTTTTGGGCAGGAGGAAGGGCGGACACACTACCTGATGGCCAATGCCTGCATTCGTCTGGGAAGAAATGAAGACGCTCTCGAGCATTTGAAAAAAGCTTTTCAGAAGGATAAGTTTTTAAGAATCATGGCTCAGAACGAGACGGATTTTGAGCCGCTCTGGGAAGACAAAAAATTCAAGCTTCTCACCCGCATGACATGAACCGTGATCTCCTTGCGCTGGTTGTGGCGGCCGAATCAGGCACAGAATCCGGGCCGGCAAAGGCTGCCTTTCTTCAGCCGCTCCTGGGAAAGTCTTCTCTCGAACTGGCCTTCGAAGCTGTCGCGAGCTTCAAACCGGAGCAGGTTTATCTCGTCGCCTGCCGCGACAAGAAGGACTTGGTTGGAGTAGATTTTTTCCCGGGCCTTCGTTTCCTGTCCTGGAAAGGGCAGCCCGGGAACCTGAGCTTTCTTCTCTCCATGAGGGGCATTCTGGACAAGCACAGGGGGAAAGACTTGTTGATCCTGGATGGCCGGTTTCCTCTTCTCAGGCCAAAGACCTTAAGGGGAATGCTGGGCTATCATCGCGCAGAAAAAAGCAGCCTGACGGTGTTGAGCGCCGGGTTGCATATTCCTCAGAGGCCGAGCCACGGGATATCCGGCAATAAGCGTGCTCTCGCTCCTGCTTCTATCATGAGGATCAAAGATCTTCTGGAGGTCTGGGATGGGTTCACGGGGGGCAAAAAACCTGACCTTCACCTGAGCAGGCTCATCCAGGCCCTGAGTGGAACCAGAAAAAAGGGCAATGCTTTCTCCTTGCCGCCCGACGAGGCGTTGTGTCTCGAGACTCCGGCTGCTATGGCTGCGGCTGTGCGGGTCCTCAGACAAAGAAAAATCCACGAGCTCGAGGCCAAGGGAGTGACCGTGCTCGACCCGCTTTCGACGTGGGTTGACCTCAACGTTCGGGTCGGTCGAGACACCATTCTCTATCCTTCCGTGGTCATCGAAGGCCGCTCCCGCCTGGGCAGGGAATGCCGCATCTATCCTTTTGTCCATCTCATCAACACAAAGGTTGGAGACCGGGTCAGGATTCTAAGCTCGACGATGATCGAGGGGAGTAAGGTGGAATCGGATGCCCAGGTGGGGCCCTTCGCTCATTTCAGGCCGAACACGGTTTTGAGGCAAAAAGCCAAAGTCGGCAATTTCGTCGAGCTGAAAAACACCGTCTTTGGCCCGGGGTCCAAGGCGGGCCATCTCTCTTACCTCGGCGATTGCGTTGTCGGGGACAAAGTCAATATCGGCGCTGGCACCATTACCTGCAACTATGATGGCTTAAGGAAACATCAGACTGTGATCGAAAGCGGGGCTTTTGTCGGTTCGGGCACCGAGCTTGTGGCGCCGGTCAAAGTCGGACGGAATGCCTATGTCGGCGCGGGGTCGACGATCACGAAAAACGTCTCAGCCGAAGCCCTGGCTGTCGCGCGAAGTCGCCAGGTCGAGAAGCCCGGCTGGGCCAGGCGAAGGATGAAGAAGCCGTGTGCGGGATAATCGGCTATGTCGGGCCTAAGAACGCTGTCCCTGTTCTCGTCGAGGGCCTGAAGAAACTTGAATACAGGGGGTATGATTCGGCGGGAATCGCGGTTATCAAGGAAGCCCAGATCCAGGTCAAGCGGGTCAAGGGGAAGATCCGTGACCTTGAGGAAAGTCTGAAAGATTCTGTCCTTGAAGGAAGCTGCGGTCTCGGGCACACCCGCTGGGCCACTCACGGCCGGCCGAGCGAGGAAAACGCCCATCCTCACCGCGATTGTTCAGGCACTCTTGTCGTCGTCCACAACGGTATCATCGAGAACTACCTGACTCTCAAGGAGAAGCTCCAGGCAGAGGGCCATGCCTTTGTGACTGAGACCGACACGGAGGTCATCGCTCACCTGGTAGAAAAGCATTTTGCGGGCTCCCTCGTGGAGGCCGTGCGCAGGGCGTTGCCGGAGATCCAGGGCGCTTACGCTGTGGCCATCATCTCAGCCAGGGACCCGGATAGGATTGTCGCCGCCAAATCAGGCCCTCCGGCCGTTGTCGGCCTGGGAGAGGACGAGTTTTTTGTCTCCTCGGACATCAACCCTATCCTTAGCCATACATCAAAGGTCGTCTTCCTCGAAGACAGGGAAATTGCCGTCCTGGAGAGGGGTGGCGTTCGGTACGTTGATTTTAGCGGCCAGCCGCTTACTAAGACAGAAAACCAGCTTTCATGGACTCCCTTGATGATTGAAAAAAAGGGGTTCAAGCATTTTATGCTCAAAGAGATTTTCGAGCAGCCTCAGGTCGTTCGAGACACCCTCCAGGGCCGTATCTCTCAGGGCTCGGGGAAAGTCTTTCTCGGCGAAACAGGTCTGGCCGAGGCGGCGCTCCAGAAAATCAAGAGGGTGGTCATCATCGCCTGCGGCACGTCTTACCACGCCGGCCTCGTGGGCAAGTGCTTTATCGAATCACTGGCCGGGATTCCGGTCGCGGTCGAATATGCCTCGGAATTCCGTTATCAAGACCTGCCGCTGGACAGAAAGGCCCTTGTTGTTGTTATCTCTCAATCCGGTGAAACGGCCGACAGCCTGGCCGCGCTGCGGGCGACGAAAAAGTCTGGAGCTCTGACCATGGCCATTTCCAATGTCGTGAACTCCTCGATCCCGAGGGAAGCCGGAGCTGTCCTCTACACCCATGCCGGGCCGGAAATCGGGGTGGCTGCCACAAAGACGTTCTCCGCGCAACTGGCCGCTCTTTCGCTCCTCGCCCTCTTCTTCGCCCAGGCTAAGGGAAGGATGGACGAAGAATCCAGCCTGCCCGTTGTCCAGGACCTGCTCCGGGTTCCTCATCAGATGGAGCGGTTCCTGGCCGATTCCAGAAGGCTCGAGGACCTGGCTCAACGTTTTCTCGTCTTTTCGCATTTCCTTTATCTCGGCCGCTGGGTCAGCTTCCCTGTCGCCCTGGAAGGAGCCCTCAAGCTCAAGGAGATATCCTACGTCCATGCCGAAGGCTACGCGGGCGGGGAGATGAAACACGGCCCGATCGCCCTCATCGATGAAAAAATGCCCACCCTGGCCGTCACCCCCAGAGACAGAGCCTATGAGAAAATGTTGAGCAACATTTCAGAAGTCAAGACGCGGCTTGGCTACGTGCTGGCCGTGGCTTTTGACACCGACCATGAAATCGTTAGCCAGGTGGACGACGTTATCCGCGTTCCCGCCGTCTCCCCTCTGCTGAGTCCCTTCCTGACGATTCTTCCGCTCCAGCTCTTTGCCTATTATATTGCCGCCAGGAGGGGAGCCGATGTTGACCAGCCGCGGAACCTGGCGAAAAGCGTCACGGTGGAGTAGCTCTCTATACCTCATCCAGGCAGGCGGACGGTTGAATTTTTACGGAAAGTGACGATAATGGATAAGGGAGAAAAATGGCGCGAGGTGACTTAATCTTTACTTAATATATAATTTCTATAGGAAAAATAGAGTATAAAGGAAGGGAGGCAGAAATGAGAAAGACGATCGCCGTCTGTGCTTTGCTTCTGATTCTGGCAGCGCCGGGCTTTTCCGGAGTCGTCAAAAAGACCAGGTCGGATATCACCTTCCGGGGGTTCGGCAAATTCACCCTGGCCCAGAGCGACAGGCTGACCGTCGAACAAAGATGGTCCAACATGCTGACTGATTTCAAAGGCCAGGGGCTGGCCGGTGGCCTGGCGGCAAAGACCATCCTCAGGTCGGGTGACACCGGCGAGATCATCGACCTGCCAGCCGCGACCCTCTACCGGCTGGACAATAAGAAGAAAGAATACACAGTCAGTCCCATCGAGAAGCTGAAGGAGATGGCGGAGGATAAGGCTGGAGCCGGGGAAGAAATAAAGGAAGAGGAGGAGGCTGAAAGCAAGGTCAGAGTCACAAAAAATGAATTCAAAGTCGAGGACACGGGGGAAGAATCAACGGCCAACAACTTCCCTGTCCGCAAGTACTTGGTTTTCTGGCTCCTCGAATGGGAGAACATCGAGACAGGAGAAAAGGGGGCCAGCCGCCTGGATACGCTGGTCTGGACGACGCCCATGAATGACACCTTGCAGAAGGCCCACCAAGAGGAAATGGAATTTTCCCGCGCTTACCTGGAAAAAATCGGCGTAGAGGCCGGAAAGATGGAGGAGGATGTGCTGGGTGTCAGATGGATGTCCATCCTGGACTCCTTCGGCCAGGCGAGGGGCCGGCCGGGCCGCGATTACTCCAAGGCGGCGTCCGAGATGGAGAAAATCAAAGGCTATCCGATCGTTATCGACGGCAAGTATTTCGTCAGCGGCGAGAAGCCGGTTGGCGCGGTCGCCGAAGCTGAAGAGGAGCCGTCTGCGACGGATGTCAAGGGCCGCCTGGGCGGGCTGCTTAAGAAGAGCCTAAAGAAGAAGCCGGCAGAAACCGCAAGCGCCAACGAGCCCGTCCTCGCTTATCGCACCGAGGTCCTCGAAATCTCGACTCCTGCACTCGGCGCCGCTGATTTCCAGGTGCCAGCGGGCTACAAAAAGAAAGGCTGACCTCCAGACCCAATTTTAATTACCAGCTGAGTTTGGCCATCACCCTTGCCTGGCGCGGCTGTTGTCTTCCCCAGACCTGGCCGAATAAGGCGGTGTCCTCTTTCACGAATGAAATCGGCTTCTGGCTGTTGAACAGGTTGAAAACATCGGCTCTGAGAGACAGAGTCAAGGGATTGCGGCGGGGAAAGCCTCCCAGCCGGAAGCTCTTCTCGATGGCCACATCCATGTAATAATGGCCAGGGGATTTACGGGTGCCCCTGCCTTCGGGAAACGCATAATAGCCGCCGAAAAAGGGGACATAGCCGAGCCTCTCCCAATAGTAGCCAGATACGTACTCGAAAGCCGAGGACAGAAGGATCCCGTAAGGAAGGATAGAAGCTGCGTTGATCTTGACGTTGTGGTCCACAGAGTAGGGGAGTTTGCCGTACCAGCCCTCATCCCCGATTCCCCTTCCTCCGAGACCTCCCAGGGCCTTGTCGACCCAGGATTTTATTCCCTTGAGCTCTGGCAGGTCGGGGACATAGAGGTGGTTTCCAAAGAGCCCGATATAATTGGTGCTCCCTTCTTCCTGAGCGTAGGAGCCTGTCTCCACCTGGCCGGGGTTTGTCCCCATGGCTGAGCAATGGGCGTAGGAAGCATTCACGAAAACGGCCTGGCCGATCCGGCCGTTGACCTCGATCTCGAAGCCGGTGTAGCGCCGCCGCTTGTGCTCAAAATTGTCATAGAGGAATTTGTACAGGTTGGCCGGGTCGAAGATGGCCAGGATTTCTAACAACTTGTCCGCTCTCGTGTGGATGAACCGGGCTTTAAGAGCCCAGTTTGAGCCAAGCCTTCGGTTGAATTCGATGAGGTAGCGACTGAGAAAATTTGGTTTTATGTCTTCGCTGACCTCGAGCGGCTGAGTCTTTTGCTCGGCCTCGAACTTCCAGGATGAAGGGTCACGGACCTCGCTCTCCGTGGGGTTTGTCCCTCCTTGCCATCGGTAGGTGCGAAAAGTCAGCCCGGCGCCGGAATTGAAAAACCCGAGGGGCATCGTCGTGATGAGGTCGGAAAAGCGGCCCCAGCCTATCTTGAGGACATTGACCGCGTCGCCTGTGATGTCGTACGTCAGGGTTAGACGCGGCGAGATGAAGTCGTCCAACCGCCAGGCCCACAAGGCCTGACCGCGGTCATCCAGGCACCGCTGCGTCTGGCTGCGCAGGCCGGCCATCAAGGTCACCCGTCCCCAGGTCACTTTGTCTTTGAAAAACAGGCCGACGCCGGCGGCCGAGTTGATGAAACCAAACGGTCCGTACTCGTAGAAAAACGCGGGTGTCTTGCGGTCGCTCTGCCAGGTTTCAAAATAATACTTGGTCCCAGTGTCGAACCCGTTGCCGGGGAAGAGGTCTTCTGCATTGCCGCTGAAGTCCACGCTGAACTCAGAGGAGAAATCGTAATACTCAAAACCCAGGCTCAGCTCATGGCGGCCGAACGTATCCGTCTCTAAGTGTTTTGTGAGCTTCAGGCTGAAATCGAGCCTTTTCTGGTTGTCGGCCACGTTGCCGTAGGAGTTACGGATGTTCAGGCCCAGGTCCTGGATAAAATACTGAGCCGGGCCAAGGTCGCCGTCCGCCGGTTTCTCGGAGGAATCTCTTTTCGCCCGACCCAGCCCGGTTTCGAGGAAGGTCGAAGAATTGAGAATGGCTTTGTAGTTGAGCCGGAAGGCCAGGCTAATGAACGCCTTTTCATTATAGAGCTCCGGCACTCCTATTCCTCCCTTCTGGGGAAGGGATTTATCGTAAAACGTGGTCAAAGAGATGGTCTGGCTGGTCGTCGGAGAATATGTTAGCTTGGCAAAAAAGTTGTTGTTGTGAGTCGTCAGCTCGCCTGCAGGAATACGGAAATAGCCCAGCGCGCCGTCCTCTGTTTCCAGCGTGTTTCGATAATAGTTGTTGGAGATGAAAAACCACAGCCTGTCTTTGACCACGGGTCCACCCAGGTTAAAGTAGGTTGTCGTGTCGGAAAAGGATTCCGGTTCCCTCGCCGTGGAAAGTTGATTCTCGCGGGCGGCCTGGAGGTTCCGGCTGGTGAAGAGCACAGCCATATCGCCGCTGAACATGTTGCTGCCGCTTTTTGTGACCATATTGATAATTCCGCCGTAAGCGGAGGCGAATTCCGGGCTGAACGGGTCGGAGATGACCTGGATTTCCTCGACGCTGTCAAAGTTGATCTTGAGGCCGGAGTTTTTAAGCCTGACGCCGCTCACAGCCAGTCCGTCGACGATCCAGGAATTCCCTTCTTCTCCTTCCCCCCGGAAGCTCGGCTGGCCTTCTGTGGCCGTGCCCCGGCGGGTGTTGACGCGAACCCCGGTCACGCCCGGCGTGAACTTGATGGCATCGACAATGGTCCGGTTCTGGACGGGCAGCCTTTCCAGGTCGGCCGTCGTCAGGTGGAAGCTTGTGTCGCTTGCTGTCCTGTCGATGAGAAGGGTCTCGGCGATGACGGTGATCTCTTCCCTGATCTCAGCGATTTTCATCGTAACGCTGAGGCTCGTCACCTGGCCCAGCCGGACGACGACGTTTTCCTCGACCAGGATCGAGAACCCCTCCAGGAGGAATGTCAGAGTGTATGTTCCGACCGGCAGGAGGGGGAGCGTAAACTCTCCGTTCTTAGAGGTGAATACTGTCCGAGTGCCCTGAAGAGCTGCGCTCGCGGCTCTGACTTCAACGCCCGGAAGGCTCACGCCTTTATTATCGAAGATTTTGCCCCGGATCTCTCCGGTTTCAGTGGCATGAAGCAGGCTGGAGATGGCGATAACGAACGCCATCACCGCCAAGGAGACTTTTTTTTCAGTCTTTTTCCTCATGACGCGTTTGCTCCTGTCGAGTTTTTCGGAGGTCGCAAACCCCTTCATTTGTCCGGGCTGGTTTATCCCTTGCTCTTTCTTTTAGGCGCTTTTTTTCTCGGCTTCGGACCCGCGGCCTTTTTGCCGTACGAAGCGATGAATTTTTCGGTGAGCTCCCTGGCTTCGGTGTCGGTGTACTGCCTGGGGGGCGTTTTCATGAAGTAGGATGACGGCCCGAAAAGAGCCCCGGAAAGGCCGTTGTTCAGGGCCAGCTTGGCGCAGCGGATGGCATCGATAACGACTCCGGCTGAATTGGGTGAATCTTCTACGGAAAGCCTGCATTCCAGGGTCGTGGGAACATCGCCAAAATGCCGGCTCTCTATGCGAAGGAAGCAGAGCTTGTTGTCCTTTTGCCAGGGGACATAGTCGCTCGGGCCGACATGGACGTTTTCGGGGTCGATCGTCAGCCCGCGTGCCCGGATCTGGGAGACGACAGCGTTGGTTTTGGAAATCTTCTTGGAATGCAGCCTCTCCCTTTCCAGCATGTTCAGAAAATCCGTGTTGCCCCCCGTGTTCAATTGGTAGGTCCTTTCAACCGGCATGCCGCGGTCGAGATACAGGTTGACCAGGGTTCGGTGGAGGATGGTCGCCCCCACCTGGGATTTGATATCGTCGCCGATGACGGGCAGCCCCTTTTTCTCGAACCTCCTCTGCCAGTATTTTTCGCTGGCGATGAAGACGGGGATGCAGTTGATGAAAGCGCAGCCGGCTTCAAGCACCTGCTCGACGTACCATTTCGTGGCCTCCTCGCTTCCCACCGGAAGAAAGCTGATGACGACATCCGTTTTTGTCTCCTTGAGGATGGAGACGATGTCGGCTGTTGCGCCCGGCGCCTTCTGGATGATCTGGGAGAGGTACTTGCCGAGCCCGTCGTGGGTCATGCCCCTGTGGACGGGTATATTGAGACGGGGGACATCGGAAAATTTGGCCGTGTTGTTCGGCCATGTGAAGATGGCCTCGTTTAAATCCTTGCCGACCTTGTTCTTATCGATGTCAAAGGCTGCAGAGAATTCGATATCCCGGATGTGGTAGCCTCCCAGGTTAACATGCATAACGCCGGGAATAAAATCGCCTTCCCGGGCCTTCTTGTAGTATTCAATACCCTGGACAAGCGACGAGGCGCAATTGCCGACGCCGATGATGGCAACCCTGATTTTGTCCATGCCTTTAGACCTCCTTTTCGCCTTTCAGGCGTTTTTCGACTTTTTTGACGAGAAACGTCCTCTGGAAGGCCGTAATGTTAGAGACGAGGGCGATGAAAATCAATACCGCGGCCATGACAGGGTCGAATATTTTCAGAAGCGACCCGATGAGAGAGCCAAGCACAAGAAGAATCAGTCGTTCCGCGCGCTGCATCAGCCCTTCTCGGCATTCGATGCCCAGACCCTCAGCCCGTGCGCGGGTATAACTGACCATGGTCGAACCCAGGAATGTGAAAAAGACAACCCAGAGGGGCCAGCGGTTGCGGAAATGGACGGCCAGGCCGAGGTAGATGAAAAACTCCGAATATCTGTCGAGCGTCGAGTCAAAAATGGCTCCGTAGAGGCTTTGCCTGTTCGCCTTTGCGGCCACTTTGCCGTCCAGGATGTCGAAGAGGCCGCAGATGACGATGAGCCCCGCCGCCCCGAGCGGCCGGTCGAGGGCGAAACAAATTCCGCTGGCCAACCCGGCCAAAAGGCCCAAGACCGTGATGAGATTGGCGCTTATGCTAAGCGTGATGAAGAAATCGGCCAGTCTGTCGAGGCCTGCGTGGAGACCCCGGATCAGCTTCTGGGGCACGGCGTTGAGCAGCCTGACTTTCTCGCTGGAAGCCTCTGGCGGGCGTGTCTGGACCATGGGTATTATGACAAGGATTCCCTAATCTAATACGAATCAGCAGTCAAGTCAACTTGTCACTCGACCTTGATCTTTTTCTTCGTCTCCGGCTTCGGCTCGGTTTTCTTCTCCAGCCATTCGATCCTGGCGTCGATCAGGGAGCGAAGAGCCAGCAGGATTTCTTTCTTGGCCCGGAGCAGATGTTCGCTGGTTTGGGAAGGAATGAGGAAAGAGAAGAGTTCTTCGGGAATCGATATCCTGATTTCGCGCGTTTTCTCGGCGGCCATGCTCTCACCTCCTTTCGGAGAAATTTATGGCTACACAAAGGTCACTTTCAGCCTGCCTTTCTCAAGCTTGGCTCCCTCGATAGCGTGGTTGAGCAGGATCCGGGGAAGAAGGATATTCCTTTTGAAGCTCCCCACCCTGATGAACAACTCCTCTCCCTTTTGAAGCAAATCAAGGTCGCCCTTTTCGACAAAGGGAAGATGGAGGGAGAGGGTAAGTTTGCCGTTGGACTTCTCGATCTGAATCGGGTTGTGAGAAAAGAACAGGCCGGAGGGATCAGCATTGCCATAGACGCTCCGGCCCAGCCTGGAAAGGAGGTCGAGCCCGACGATCTCCCGGCTGTGGAGCTCGGCTGAAAAGATCGGGAGAGGCGCGAAGCTCTCTTCGATCTGGCGGAGGTACGTCTCCTGGATGGTTTTCCAGGTTTTAAAGTGGGGATCTTCCACAGCGCCGGGGATGATGCGGTTGACGATGATCAGGTCCACGCTGTACCCGAACAGGCTGAAAAAGGTAAACGCCCGCTGGGCCTCCTTGATGACCATCTTCTCGGGGTTGATGACGAGGCGGATGGACGTCCGGCGGTGATCCTCGAGGATGTCCTTCATTTCGGCCAGCTGGGTGGTCAGATTTTTCATGGCCTCGAAGACGTTGTCTTCGGGAAAAGGAAAGGGCAGGATGCGGTTGGCCACCGGACGCACCGCCTTGGCCGCGGTTCTCTGGATGGGGAAGATGTGCTTGAGATACCAGCTCGTGATCTCTGGAGCGCTGAGAAGCCGGAGGGTGTCGCCGGTTGGCGCGCAGTCGACAACAACGACCTCATACTCAGAGGTCTGGCTGTACCGCCGGATTTCCATCAGGCTGAAGAGCTCTTCCATTCCTGGGAAGACGCTCAGCTCCTCGGCCTCGATCGTGTCGATGCCCTGAGAGGCGAACAGGGTTGTGAGATAAGTTTTGATCTCTCCCCATTTCCTTTCGATTTCCTCTAAGGCGTTGACTTCCTGGCCGAAAAGATTGGCCGCAATCGGCCGGGGCGAGTTGCCCAGTTGGACTTCGAAGGAATCTGAAAGGCTGTGGGCGGCGTCGGTTGAGATGGCCAACGTCTTGTGCCCGTGACCCGCGCAGAGAAGAGCCGTGGCAGCGGCCAGCGTGGTCTTTCCCACTCCTCCTTTCCCGGTGAAAAGAATTGTCCGCATGGAAGTACTATATATTCTATCACCGCGCTGGCCAGAGGACAAGCCACTCAGCTCCAAGATTTGCCGTTAGGAAAACGCTTTCCCTGTCATCGCGAGCACCCATTGCGTGCGTGGCGATCCGACGAAGTCGCCGCGAGCGAAGCGTGGCGGTCTCAGGAAATTCGATGAGATCACCATGGCTTCTAAAAGAAGCCTCGCGACGACCCTCTGGGTCGGATTGCTTCGCTTCGCTCGCAAAGACAATTCTCTAACGGTAATTCCGGGTCAGCTTTTTGCTATTGACAGGGGATGGTTCCTCGTATATAAATTTTCAAAAATTCTGTTGTGAGGCGAGAGCCTGTGCGTGCGGTGTTTTCTTCTTCAGCCGACTCCAACCTCCTTATCATCATCGTCAGAGGGTACCTTTAATGACCTGGCTGTTCATCCTGGCCTTCATGGTGGTGCAACTGGCGATCGGCCTCTGGATCTCCAGGCGGATTCGTTCGGAAAGCGATTTTTTTCTCGGCGGCCGCAACCTGCCGCTCCTCATGGTTGCGT
This sequence comes from Candidatus Aminicenantota bacterium, assembly GCA_037444845.1. Lineage (GTDB taxonomy): Bacteria > Acidobacteriota > Aminicenantia > Aminicenantales > UBA8522 > JARYMI01. Next base: position 29,056 of record JBBILQ010000014.1, read on the forward strand.
TTTCTCTCTTTGCCACCTGGTTTGGCGCCGAAACCTGCATGGGCTCCTCGGCCGCCGTCTATCGTCAGGGATTATCGGGTAGCCGAGCCGACCCTTTCGGGTTCAGTCTTTGCCTCTTCCTTATGGGGCTTATTCTGGCCGGCCGTCTCCGGCGGGGTAACTATGTCACCCTGGCCGACTACTACCGCGAACGCTACGGCGCTTTCGTCGAGAAGACGGCTGTCTGGATCATGATCCCTTCCTCTCTGATCTGGGGAGCGGCGCAGATCAGGGCGTTCGGTCAGGTCATTGCCTCGACTACACCCCTGCCTGTGACTCCGGCCATCACCGTGGCCGCGGTTTTCGTCCTTGTCTACACCATGATGGCCGGGATGCTCGGGGACATCTACACGGACATCATCCAGGGATTCTTCATCTTCCTCGGCCTCGCTGTTCTTTTTTTCGTCTGTTTTCAGAGTTTTGACGGCTGGAGGGAAGCGCTGGGGAGCGTGGATCCCGTCCGCCTGAGCTTTATCGGTCCCACAGAGACTCTGCTCCAAAGGATGGACAGGTGGATGGTGCCTGTGCTGGGTTCGCTCGTCACCCAGGAGGCGATCTCCCGGATTCTCGCGGCCAGGTCTGTGTCCGTAGCCAGAAGAGCGAGCTTCCTGGCCTGCGGGATCTACCTGAGCCTGGGTTCAATCCCCGTTCTTTTAGGGCTGGCCGGCCCGAACATTCTTCCGGGCGTGGCTGACCCCGAGCAGTTCTTGATAAGGCTGGCAGGGCAAAACTTGCCCCGGCTGCTCTTCATCGTCTTCGCCGGCGCCCTGATTTCAGCCATCGTCTCCACGGTTGACAGCATCCTGCTGGCAATCTCCGCGCTGGTTTCACATAACTTGATCGTGCCCCTGTTCGGCCTTAAAAGCGAAAAGACGCGGGTCTTGAGCGCCCGGCTGGTTGTGCTTGCCTCGGGAGTTCTGGCCTACGTGATCGCCGTCCATGCCAGGGGAATATACGAGCTCGTCCTCACAGCCTCCTCTTTCGGGACGGCCGGGATTCTCGTGGTGACTCTCATGGGGCTTTTCACTCGAGTCGGCGGAGGCGCCGCGGCCGTGAGCGCGCTGGCCGCGGGGCTTGTGCTGACTCCGCTTTTTACCTATGTCCTCGGACTTGAAGCGCCTTTTATGATGTCAATCCTTGGAGCCCTAACAGCCTTTGCGGCGGGAGCATTCGTGGCCAGGAGACGGGAACGAATCCATGCGCCCGGAAACTCCGGTCGGCAAATAAGCAAATTCCAAAAGCCAGGGCACAAAGCCCAGCATGAAAGCTTCAAAGCAAAGCATCAACGCACAGAAGTCTAATTTCTCGTAGTATTTCTGATGGTGGTCCTCTTTAGACCCCTCTCCACTTCGCTTCCGATATTAGCGAGCTGCTCGATGAGCGAAAGGCTCTGTCAGCGGCCGGCAGCCAGAGACTGATGGTGATAACTCATTCTTTGGCCAGCTGTCTGATCTTGCCTCGACATCAACCTTGAACTTCAGTTGACTTTAAGACCGGCATTGTTTTAGAATAAAAATATCAATGATTCGACGGCGGCAAGGTTTTTTATTTGTCTTCGTTTTAGGCGCCTTTCTCCTTGCTCTCCTGCTGGTCAATTTCTTTCACATAGAAAAAGGACCGCGTCATAGCTCTTCCTGCCCGGCTTGCCGTCTCCAGCAGACATCCCTGGCCGCAGGATTGGCGCTCGCTCTTCACCTTCCCCAGCTTCTCTTGCTCGAAATTCTTGCCCCCGCCGATTTCCTTCCCGAAACGTTTACATTCATCATCGACCTGATCAACCGTTCCCCGCCTTTCTGCTAACACCTTCCATAGTGCGCCCTGGCCGGCGCGTTTTTCTGCCCGCTCTCTGGCCCCAACGAGGAGGTGATGAGAACCATGAAAGGATTAGCTCTTTCGATTTCCTGCATTTTTTTCCTGTTTTCCTCCAGCGGAGACGAAAAAGGCTCGTCTTTGGCTTTTCCCGGCATGGCTTTGAAGATGTCCGGCGCTCCTGCCAAGGAGCTTACTCTTGACGAATGCGTTGCCATTGCACTCGAACAAAACCCTCTTCTTCAATCCTCCCACCACATTCATCGAGCTTCTTTGGCACGCGTTCACCAGGCTAAGGCGTTTTCGCAGCCCAGCCTTGATTTTGATTCAGATTTGCAGCCCGAATTCATGGATTTCAAGGGCTCGCAAGAATCATATATTGGCGTAAGTCAGGATTTTGAGTTTCCCGGCAAAAGAATCCTGAGGGGAAAAATCGCAGCACAGGAAGCCGGGGAGTTCGAAATGGACAAAGAACTCCTGAAACTGGACATCATTTACCAGGTCAAACAGGCGTTCTACGGCCTTATGCTGGCTCAGGAAATACTGAAGTATGCCGAGCAGGACCTGGAACTTTCCCGGGATTATCTCCAGAAGTCGGAGATCAAGTTTGAAGCAGGAGATATCGCCCGGATGGAAATACTCAGAGCCCGTGTGGAAGCGGCCAAAGCGGAAAACTTGGTCAGAGCAGCGGCCAACGATGTCAGGCTGGCCCGGGCGAGACTGAACTTTCTTCTGGCCAGGAAAAAATATGATCCTTTGGAAATTCGAGGCGAATTCAAGAAAAAAATTCCAGCCTTTACTCTCGATGATCTCAAGGAGAGGGCACTGGCTTTGAGGCCAGAAATGAAAAAAATCAGCTTTGCCCTGGACAGAGAGAACTTGCGCAAAAGCCTCGGCTATCTCAGTTATCTTCCCGATTTCACCCTGGGCCTGGCGCGGCACAGGATAACCGGGATGGCGACGACCTGGAATGTCACGCTTTCCTTCCCGATCCCTCTCTTTTTCTGGCAGCCGCAAAAAGGAGAGATTGCTGAAGCCAATGCCAACCTGGAAGCTTTAAAAAAGGAAAAGGAACACACCTCCAATGCCGTCGTCTTAGAAGTAGAAGAAGCTCATGCCAGCGCTCTGATGGCCGGCCATCAGATTGAACTCTATGAGAAGGAAATTCTTGCCCAGGCCGAGCAAGCGTACAACATGTTTCTCTTCAGCTTCCAGGAGGGAGAGATCGGCGGGATCGACCTTATTGAAGCCAGAAGGAGCTTGATCGAGGCACGGAAATCTTACGCCGACGCTCTGTTTAACTTTACCATCGGCCTGGCTGCTCTCGAAAGAGCCGTCGGCTTTGTCCTGGAGGAGAGGATCCATGAGTAAAAAGACCGGAACGATATTGTTTATCGTTTTTCTTGTCGTTTTTTGGGCGGCGTTTGAATCGTCCTGTTCAAGATCGACGCAAGAGAAGAGTAAAGCAGGGGTGACTCCTCAGACCGGCCAGGAAAAAAGAGACGCACCAGGAGTGGGGGCTCCGACCGGCCGAGGCAAGCACGCCCGCAAGTTGCGGGGTGAACCGATTGGCTTTGGTTTAGGGCAAGGCCGGGGCCTGAGGAATGCTGGGATTATCACGCTTACCGAAGAAGAAGAAAAAGTGGTTGAGATCGAAACGACCAGGGCCGGCCTCCGGCCGATGCGCACGGAGCTCAGGGCCATGGGAAAGGTCCTTGTCCCTCACACGAAAAAGGCCATCGTCAGCTATGCTTTCCCGGCACGGATCTCCGATATCCACGTCGCCATCGGGGATTGGGTCAAAACCGGGCAAAAACTGGTCACCCTCCAAAGCGAGGAGGTGGGCAACGCTCGAGCGGAATTTTTCAAGGCCAGGGCGGATTTTGAGCTGGCCCGGCGCAACCTCGATAGGGAGAAGAGTCTATTCGAGCGCGGCGTCGGCGCGCGAAAGAACCTGCTCACGGCCGAGGCTGAGTTCAAGGTGGCCGAGGTCAGCCTGGATGCGGCAGAGAAAAAGCTCCACGTGCTCGGGTTCACCGAAGGCCATATCGAGGAGATGGAAGAAAGCCATCAGGTTCACCCCGTCATCACTCTCTACGCCCCCATCAGCGGAAAAATCATCCAGTCGAATGCCGTGCGCGGGGCCATGGTGGATCAAAACACGGAAATCTTGGCCATCATGGACCCGACCGTCCTTTGGGTAGATGCGGAAATCTACGAGCGGGACATTGCCAGGATTAAGATCGGGCAGGAAGTCAGGGTAGCGGTGCCGGCTTACCCGGAAGAGGCCTTCAGCGGCAAAATAAGCTTCATCGGTGACGTGCTCAAGGAAGACAGCCGGACTATCATTGTGCGGACGGAAGTTAACAATAAAAAACAGAAGCTCAAGCCGGGCATGTTCGCCGATATGACGATCTATCTCGATCACCAGGCCAGGGTTCTGGCTCTCCCCCAAGAGGCCTTCCTGGATAACGGCGAGTACAAGGTTGTTTTCGTCTGCGTGGACGGCGGCTACCGGCTGCAACGCGTCCAGGTCGGGACAAAAGAAGCTGGTTATTGGGAAATCCGCAGCGGTCTTGAGGAAGGCGAGGAAGTCGTGACCGCCGGCAATTTCCAGCTCAAGTCCAAGATGTACGAAGAGATCTTGCGACAGGCAGGAGTTCGCTGAGGACGGGGATGGAGAAAGACTCATGATTGACCGCCTGATTGATTTTTCCTTGAAACATAAACTTCTCATGGTCTTCCTTATTGTCCTGGCCTGTCTTTGGGGCATCATCGCTTATTTTCGCATTCCCAAGGATATCTATCCAGACCTCAACGCCCCCCTGGTCAAGATCATCACCGAAAACCCGGGCATGGCTTCCGAGGATGTCGAACGCCTGATATCGTTCCCGCTCGAAAGCCTCCTCTCCGGCGCTCCTGGAGTAAACAGGGTGCGGTCGGAATCGGCGACGGGCGACTCAGTCGTTACTGTGGAGTTCGACTGGGGGACAGATATCTACCACGCCCGCCAGATTGTCTCCAGCAAGCTCGAGCTCATCGCCGGCCGCCTGCCCCTGGGCACGACCCCGCCCATCCTGGGGCCGGTTTCCTCGCGAATGGGCGAAGTCTTCGAGTTTGCTGTGACCGGTAGGGACGAGACCGACCCGATGGAGCTGAGGTCGGTGGCCGACTGGACGATCCGCTACCGACTTCAGGGCGTGCCGGGTGTTTCTTTCATCATCAACTTAGGCGGGTTTGTCAAACAATACCAGGTCTTTCTTAAGCCGGATATGTTAAAACACTACGGCATCAGTATCACTGAGGTCAAAGGGGCCATCGAGAGCAGCAACCGCAATTTTTCCGGAGGCATCATTTCCAAAGGCGCGCAAGAGGTCTTGATCAAGGGGATGGGAAGGATTGAGACTCTCGAGCACATCGAAAACACGGTCATTACAGCGCGCGACAATGTCCCCATATTCATCAAGGATGTGGCTGACGTCCGGGTTGGCCGGAAATTCCGGCGGGAAGCAGCCAGCCACAACGGCAGAGAAGCCGTCTATGTGACGGTCGAGAAGCAGTACGGCGGCGACACTCTGACCGCCATCGCTAACATCAAAAACGCGCTTGATCAGGTGGCCAGAGACCTTCCCGCGAACATTAAAATCAAGCCTTTTTATGACCAATCCGGCCTGATCCTGAAGTCCATCCGGCACGTGGAAATTTCGATGCTCGAGGGCGTGCTCCTCATCGTCCTGGTCATGATGGTCTTCATGTGGAATCTGAGAAGCTCCCTCATTGCTTCTTTGACCATTCCCTTTTCTATCCTTATCTCTTTTGTCCTGATGGATCTCTTCGGTGTCAACATGACCGTCATGTCCATCGGCGGGCTGGCCATCGGCATCGGCAAGATGGCCAACGGGTCCATCATCATGGTCGAGAATATCTTCCGCGTTCTTAAAGAAAAGAAAGGACAAGCTGGCCGGCAGGAATGCGTCGGCATGGCCGCTAAGGAAGTCGGGAGATACCTTTTTTCGGCCAGCCTCATCATCATCCTGGTCTTTCTGCCTTTGCTAACACTCCAGGGCATCGAAGGAGCCATGTTCCGGCCGACCGCCTTCGCTGTGGCCGCTGCCCTTTTTGCCGCCATGATTCTCAACCTGACCCTCCAGCCCATCCTGGCAGTTGTTTTTCTCAAAGAAAAGCATCTTAAGGACAGGCGAAATCCGATCTCAGAATTTCTTCTGAAGGCCTATCGCTCGCTCCTGCTCAGCAGTCTAAAGCACAGGACCAAGCTGATCACTGTTTTCGTGCTCCTTATTGTCGTGACAGGAGTTGCTTACAACTTTTTGGGGAAAGAGTTTGTCCCGCCTCTCGATGAGGGAGCCATTATGGCTTCGACTGTCATGCTTCCCGAGACTTCGCTTGAAGAATCGGTCAAGATGGGCAGCCGGGTTGAGAAAATCTTTCTGTCGTTCCCGGAGGTCGTTTCTGTATCGAGGACGACCGGCGCGGCTGAAGGTTCCGAGCATCTCCATCCCGTTAACCACAGCCATTACAACATCGAGCTTCTGCCGCGCGAAAAAAGGAAGCGCGGGTTTAAGGAGATCACTCAGGCGATGCGCGCCGAGCTGGACAGGATTCCGGGCATTGCCTATATCTTCGAACAGCCCATCGCCAACAAACTTGCTGAAATGCTAGCGGGCACCGAAGGACAGCTTTCGGTCAAGCTTTTTGGCCCCGACCTCGGCCTTCTCAACGAGAAAATTGAAGAAGTCTGGAATGTTCTGGCTGGGGTCAGGGGAGTGGCGGACCTCCAGATCGAACAAACGACCGGTGTGCCGCAGCTCATCATCAGGCTGAACCGGGAGAAGCTGGCCCGTTTTGGCATTCCCGTCAACCAGGTGGCTGAAGTCATCGAGACGGCGCTGAACGGGATTGAAGCCACTGATGTCTACGAGCCCGACCGGATTACTTCTGTTCTCATCAGGCTCCCCGAGCGATACAGGAACGACGAGGAGGCGATCAAGAATCTCCTCGTTGACACACCGGGAGGAGAAAGGATTCCCCTTTCTGAGCTGGCCCACATTTCTCATGGCGAGGGTCCGCAGACTATCTTCCGGGAAAACCTGATGCGGCGCAAGATCATTCTCTGCAGCGTGGTCAAACGCGATATCGGAAGTTTTGTTGAGGAAGCGCGCCAGCGAATCGCCGAGGAGGTTGCGCTCCCCCCCGGCTATTTCGTGACATTCGGCGGTCAGTTCGAAAGCCAGCAGCGGGCGTTGCGGCATCTGACTCTCGTCATGCTCCTTGTGCTCCTGATCATCTTCATCATCCTGTTTTCTTCGTTTGGCTCCATCCGTCAGGCCTTCCTCATCATCCTCAACATTCCCTCGACCCTCGTCGGGGGAATACTGGCCTTGTTGATAGCAGGAGAGATGATTAACGTTTCCTCGACGATCGGGCTGATCGCTCTCTTCGGCATCTGCGTTCAGAACGACGTGATTCTTGTGGCCAAGATCAACGACTTGAGAAAGCAGGGCCTTTCGGTTCGCCAGGCGGTGATCGAGGGCGCTCTGGTAAAGTTCCGGCCCATCTTCATGACGGACATGGTCATGATCGCCAGCGTCCTTCCGCTTGCGCTCATCGCTACAACCGGAGCCGAGCTCCACCGGCCGCTGGCTGTGGTCTATATAGGCGGTTTCTTTTTCGCCATTTTGCTGCGATTATTCATCGTCCCGGTGCTCTATGAAACGCTAGCGGGTCGTCTCGTAAATAACTCCACCTAAGTCGCGGTCCCTGAAGACGCACCGCCGCGGGGGAGTTTGAGGGAGACGGCGTCGTTCCCCTCAGGGGGTCAGTGGAGCGGAGCGAAGCGCCGATATACCTCGTAATACTACACGCCTCTTGACACCCCCCCATAAACACAATCCGCACATATAAAGTGCCCATTGGCACATACTTTTCCTCCACGAACATCTTTTTCTTTACCACAAGAGTCACATATTCTTCTTGGCATTTTTTATCTCTCCTTCTTTGATCTAAACTGTAATTATCTCTTCGCCTTCCCAGGCATCCAAGGGTTTCAAATATTCAAATGCATGGTTTAATGCTTGGCAAACTGCCTTTTCAAGTCCCTGTATGTTTTCCAAAGGGTGAAATCCATCATCAACATGAGCGACTAAGCTGAATTTACTTAAATCGCTCTCCGATACGGTTATTTTTATGGCTTTAAATTGCTCGTCTTTATCTTCACACCTAGGTCGAATTTCGCTTATTTCGCTGATCCACGGGTCATGGTATTTCTTTATTAGATTCTTCTCCTCTTCGGACAATAAAGCTGACCTCCTCCCCATTCTTACCTGATAAAAGTCCTTTTGTGAATTCTTTCTCCCTTTTAATTCTGATTTCCATTTTTCCGCCTCCTTCTTAAACTTTCTATTTGCTCTTTCTTGTCCACGATTTCACTTAACGTTTTCTGTGCATGTGAAGTTGCAAGCATTTTTTATTTTTACACATGCACCGTGTTATCTGAGGTGCGTGCCGATTTTCTTTTTTTAAGAGAACCATATTTTGTTTTAAGTTCTTTTAAAAAAGCTTCTCTGTCGGCAGCATATTTTTTACTTAATTCCTCTCTGATTTTCCTCTGAAATTTTACGGCATCAAATTTTTCTCTCATGTATAACCTCCCTTGGACTCCTGATTTCCAATATTTTCAATATACCATAAATCGGCACGCATTTCAGATAACGTGTTCATAACCGAATAGGTTCGGATATCCCCCTAGTGGTGCGTCTCGTAAATAACTCCACCTAAGTCGCGGTCCCTGAAGACGCACCGCCGCGGGGGAGTTTGAGGGGGACGGCGTCGTTCCCCTCAGGGGGTCAGTGGAGCGGAGCGAAGCGCCGAGGGGGAAGCTTGCCCCCCCATGGAAGTGTCCCGTCTTTGCGGAGGACTTTGGCAAGGAAGTTACGAGATGCGACACTAGCCGGGGCGGGAAAAAAACCCAAAGAGGAAGCCCGAGCGCCAAAGATACTTCGCGGGCTTCTATTTCGGGTGATGCTTGTGTTTTCCGGCTTTTTGTACCGCAGGAGACTTGCGCTTCGGCGGAGTGAGCAGGATATCGACACCGAACACTTCGGCCAGTTCGGATTCGGCGAGATCGTGAGTTCTTTCTTCAGTCTCCCGCCCGCCTTTTCCACAAGTCTTTGGAGCCTTCAGGCCGCGCGCTGAGGGTTTAGCCGGCCGCTTCTCTCCCCCTGCAACGAGCCTGGCGATGGCGCGCTCGCTGACTAAATCCTGATGATCCACGCCCCGAAGCAGGAACAGCAGTTCCGGACGATTATCGAAACGCGCCCCGATCCCGTAGAGGGCTGCAGCCACGTGTTTACACATCGTCGCCCAGTCGGGACAGGAACAGACCATCTCGATCTCGGCCGGCCGCGGGAACAGCCCATTTTCCCGGTCCGTGATGATCTTCATCACGGCCGAGGACAACCGTCCTTGAAGAAGTTCGATCAACGACGCAATCCCCCCGGCGCATTTCCGCCGAATCGCCGCCCAGCGCTGCGCCGTCAATCTTTCGATCGTGATCTCGACTTCATAAATGTCGTTGCCGGCCACGCGGGCCAACACACGTCCCGGTTCGATTTTCAGGTCGCAAACCAAACCGTTCCGCACGTAAGACCGGCCGCGCGGGAGCCGGTTGGCGAAATCACTGTGGGATTCCAGGTGGTTGCACCAGGCTTTCCCCCAGAACGTGCGGGCAATGGCATACCCTTCGATTCTCACGGGGTCAAGCCGCTCGCCTTTCCTTCTCAGTTTTTCCACCAGGCGCTCGGCCTTCGCCTTCCTTGTCGCCGCGGGCACATAGGCCGGATAACCCCACCCGCCGGAGTCATATCCGCCGCCGGAATAGTCTGACCAGATCCTTCGGCGCTTCCTTTTTCTCCAGGACATCTCATCCTCCCGCAGACGCCACCGGCTAATCTTCCCGAGCCCGGCTCAGGTCAAGTTCCACGAACTGCAGAAGCTCCCGATTCGACATCTCCGTAAGGCGCTTCTCTACGCCGGCTTCGAGCACCTCACGGGCCAGGCCCGTCTTCTCACTGATCAGGGCGTCGATCCGTTCCTCGATCGTGCCCCGGCAGACGAACTTGTGCACCATTACGTTTTTTGTCTGGCCGATCCGGAACGCCCGGTCCGTGGCCTGGTTCTCCACGGCCGGATTCCACCACCGGTCAAAGTGGATCACATGCCCGGCCTGAGTCAAGTTCAATCCGGTCCCGCCGACCTTAAGCGACAGGACAAAAAACGCCGGCCCATCCTCCTTCTGAAACGCAGCGACGAGCTCCCTCCGGCGCCCGACGGGAATTCCTCCGTGCATGATGAGCCCCGGGCGGCCGAAGACTGCAGCCAGGAAATCTGCGAGCGGGCCGGCGATCTCGCGGAACTGGGTGAACACCAGCGCTTTTTCCTGTCTTTCCGAAAGTTCCTCGCAAATCTCACGCAGGCGGCCGAACTTGCCGCTCCTGGCCGGGTTGTAGTCGCCGTCGCCAAGAGCATGGGCCGGATGGTTGCAAATTTGTTTGAAACGGAGGATGGCGGCAAGGACGGCGCCGCGCCTCTCGATCCCCTCACACTTCTCGAGTCTTTCGGCGAGATCGCGCACAGCGTGCTCGTAGAGCGCCGCCTGGACCGGGGCAAGGGGACAGTACGCCGACACTTCAGTTTTGTCCGGGAGGTCCGCGATGACCTTCTTATCGGTCTTCAACCGCCGCAGAATATAGGACCTCACTAGCCGGCGCACCGGACCATAGCCATCGGCTCCGCGGGTGGCAAGACTCTTCGCATAGGCGCCGAAGGACTTGGCCGAGCCGAGAAGGCCCGGGTTGAGGAAATCGAATATCGACCACAGGTCCATGAGCCGGTTTTCGACCGGGGTCCCGGTCAGCACTACGCGACGGGATGTCTTGACCTCCTTCACGGCGCGGGCCTGCCTCGTCGAAGGGTTCTTGATGGCCTGCGCTTCATCGAGCGCCACGAGACCCCAATCCCCATCCTGCAGCTCTCTCAGCCGATGAAGCATTCCGTAGGATGTGATGATTAGGTCGGGCTGGGTGACGGAAGTGTCTTTGACAGCTTCGAGCCGGCGTTTCAATTCCTCTGCCGGAGTCTCTGACGGATGGGCATAAAATACTTTGAACGAGGGCGCAAACCGCCCGATCTCCGACTTCCAGTTGGCGATGAGGGAAGCCGGCACGACAAGAAGGGCGGGCGCTGCGGTCTGATGAGGCGCACCGGCCGCGGCGGCCGCATGCTTTCGTTTGCCGGGCTTGACCACGATCGTCTCCTGTGCCGCTTCCCGTCTCAGCATAGTCAAGAGCGCCAGCAATTGGATGGTCTTCCCGAGACCCATGTCATCCGCAAGACAGGCTCCCAGGCCGAGCCTCGTCAGGAAGTAGAGCCAGTTGACTCCCTCTCGCTGATAGGGCCTGAGCACCGCCTTGAATTCGTCGCCGGGATCGGGGGCTTGAAGACGTTCGGGGCTACGCAAATCATCGAGCAGGGCGGCAAGCTGCCGGCCGGCTCGGACGCCAAACCACTCCCGGACTTCTGTTTCATCTCCGGCTTCGTCCGCGACATCTTCAACTCCCGAAAGAAGCCGCATCGCCCGCAAGAACGAAACCCCCTGCTTTCCGGCTTCCTGGGCCGCCCGTTTCCAGCGCGCCATGAGCGCTGCCAGCCGCTCGGCGTCAACCTCCACCCACCTGCCGCGCAGCAGGACAAGCCCTGACGAAGCTTCCAGCAACCGCCTCCACTCTTGCTCGGTCAAAGGTTCTCCCTCGAGTGTCGCGCCGACGTGAAAATCGAGGAGAGAATCTGCGCCGAGCACGGTTGCCCTCTCCTCGCCGATGGCCACGCTGATCTGGGGGCGAGGCGGCCGGCCGCCCTTCCACCAGTCCGGCACGCGGACGATGATTCCGCTCTCCTCGAATACAGGAATTTCCTTGAGAAAGCGATAGGCTTCTTCAGGCTCCCAGGCCTGCGGTCTGTAAATGGCGCCGGATTCGACCATACGGCGGATGACTTCGCTCTTTTCGGAAGCGCTATTCACGGGGGAGAGAAGACGGAGCAGGGCGTTCCTGTTTTTCGCGCCGGCGTACTCCTGGAGCGCCCGGCCCAGTGGGATGTATTGTGGCCTCGCGTCGTCGGAAAGTCGGCTTGTGTAAGTTGCCATGAAGGCGAAAGGCCGGTCGGGATCGCGCCTGTTTTCTGCCAGATGAAAAGTCACCCGGCCCACAAGCCTCCAGTTCGGATGACGCTCTCTCAGCCATCCGGCGATGCCGCCCTCGTGACGAGAGGCTTCCAGGCGCGCCCGGCTATCGAGCGAGCGCCAAAGGAGGAGCAAGATTTTGGGCGTGAGGTACTCGAGTCCTTTCATGGGAGGGAGACGCTCAGCGAGCACGCGCCAGTGCTCCGGCCGAGGCTCGTGGACGGGCCTGGAAGGATCTGTTTCAAGGCCGGGCGTATGGCAGAGCGCGATCAAGAGATCCCTGGCGAAATCCCGCCAGAACCGGAGAGCGGGTGAAGCCGCAACAGCGAGACTCCACTCCTCACGCGCGAGTTCCAGCAGGCCTTCGGCGGGGTCATCGGCCCAAGCGCGGCAAAGCCGCCGGATTTCCGGAGCGGCTTCGGGAATCTCGGCAGGGTCAAGGCGAAGACGCCCCGAGGGAAATAGCGCCGGCTCGGGGAGGGCCGGGGGGAGGGGCTGCATCAACTAAACCATGTCTTCGATTTCAAGCATGAAAAAAATTCATCATACCACCGAACGCTTTCTTTTTGAAGACCTCAAGCTAAAAAAGCTCGAAGTCGACTTTGACGGAGGCGATGTCTCCTCCGATGCCGGCGTCCTTCTTCTCCGGGAAAATGACGCCGAAAACTCTGCGCCAGGACCAGGCCTTGAAGACGGCCAGCGGGAGACTTCCCGATGAGACGCCATTGGCCAGCCAGCCGACCGGGTCCGGCGATTTCAGGTTAGCCATTTATTTTAAGCCTGCACGCAGAGAAAGCCGCTTAAATCTAAGATTGCTTTTCTTAGCCTGACCTATTCACGAATTATGCCAGAAAGCAGGCCCCTCCCCTGGGGGGAGGGGATAGAGGGGAGGGGGAATCTTTGAATGATCCCCCTCACCCCGACCCTCTCCCACATGGGGAGAGGGGATTTTTTCCTTTCATTTCGTGAATAGTCCAGGTTAGATACCGGATATTCAAAACACTAAACTCTGGCGGCTTCTCCCATACTATTAAATCATCATGCCTTGTCCCGATACAAACATCCCTCAGATTGAAATAATAAAGAGTCCCGGCTTCACGCATGCCTGAATATCTGGTCTTGTCGATTGCGTAAGTTTTGAGATTGTGCGGCGGACCGGAGTCAGAAAAGCCTTTGCTTTTGACAGCCATTTCCAGGAGTATGGATACGAATGCGTTTATGTTTTCGCCTCGATGATTAGGGCGTCGGCGGCGATCTCGCAGACGGTCCGGATTTCGACCGCCAGCTTGTGAAGCTTTTTGAGCTCCATGAGCTGGTCGATGCAGTTGTGGCAGGGAGTGGCGACGACTTCAGCGCCGGTCGCCCTGATCTGATCGGCCTTGACCTTCCCGGCTTCGAGCCTCCGCTTGGCAAAGTTCGTCATGGCTAACTGGCCGCCTCCCCCGCCGCAGCAGTAATTTATTCCCCGGTTAGGACGCATTTCAACAAGATTCCGGACAGCGTGCTTAAGGATATACCGCTGCTCCTCGATGATTCCTCCGAGGCGGACCAGGTTGCAGGGGTCGTGAAGAGTATGAAGCTTTGAGTTGCGGGAAGAATCGAGGCGGACGCGCCCGTCCTGGATGTACTCAGCCACGACTTCAAGGATGCTCCGGACCCTGAGGCTCTGCTTCCGGCTCAGCCATTCCGGCGCCTCCCAGCGGTTGGAGCTAAACCCGTGGCCGCACTCGGCCAGGACAAGCTCGCGGCAGCCGAGCTCTTCTGCGGCCTGGAGGAGCCGGGCTGACATGATCCCGGCCGCTTCGTCGTCTCCGTTATAAAGGCCATAGTTGGTGACATCAAAGCTGGCGCTCGAAAACGTCCAGTCTTCGGCCGCGGCGAAGAAGATTTTTCCGGCCGCAGAGATCGAGAGAGGAAAAAACATCGCCTCCCGGGGGTTGATGGTGTAGAGAATTCTCGCCCCTTTGCGGTCAACGGGCAGGCGAAGCCCGGGGGCGGCGAGCTCATTCTGGAGCTCTTCTTCCAGCCAGGCCACTGTCTCTATCCAGTTCTCCCTGGAGATTCCCATGTTGTTTCCCGATCGGATGGCTGTGTCGACCGTTGATTGGAGTCCCGGAGGGACAAGCCCGACGGCAGCCAGGGCAGACCGGGAGGTCCGGATAAGAGAGAAAATGTTGATGCCCATGGTGCAGCTCAGGGAACACCGGCCGCACAGAGTGCAGCGTCCGAAGAGAGAATCCACCCAATCCCTGATCATCTCCCGGGTCAGGGTTTTAGCGCCGCCGAGCTGAGGCAAGTTCTTTCCTATCAGGGTATGGTATTTTTTAAAAACCCGGTTCACCAGGTCAAGCTTGGCGGCTGGCATCGCCTCCGGCTCTCCCGTGGCGAGATGGTAGTGGCAGGAGTCAGCGCACAGGCCGCAGTGAACGCATGAATAGAGGGAAGCGGCGGCAGCGGCATCAAGCTTTTCCCGGAAAACCGCCAGGACTTTTTTGATATCTTTTTCGGTGAGCGTCCGGATTTTCTCCTCGACGGGATCGGCTGGGGTTACGGATGGGCTCATTCTCAGACCCTAAATCCTGGCCAGTCGTCTGCGGGGAAGGACGCCGCGCCTTCCGAAATAAGAGCCGAAGAGAAGCCGGCTGTAGAAAAAGAAGAAGCAGTGACGAATCTTGCCCATAGGCATATAAAGGAAAAGTATAATGGCCGCGGTGAAGAAAGCAGGCAGGAGCGCGGCGTGCCATAAAGCGAGAAAGCCGGCCAGGAGGAAGATATCGACGAGGATGTTGGCGGCAAAGTCGTCAGGACAACTGATGTATCTCATCTGGGGTTTAACCACGCGTTTGAGGAGAAGGCCCGCCCCTGTGAAAAACCCGCCGGCCATCAGGACATGAAAAAAGGGAAGGGCGACTTCCGGTAGTTTGACGTCAGTTGCCAGCGCCAGTGCTGCCAGGATGGCCACGAAGATGCCGGTATGGTAGATAATCCCGGCGCTATAAGTCGGCAGGTGCTTAGCCGCACTTTCCTTTTCCCGGGGAAGCATGCCCTGGCCGAAGGCATAGGCGACGCCTTTCCACGCGTTTCCTGCCGCCTTGGAGAAGAGCCGGCGCCGGCCGAAAGATTGAGTGTGCAGAACCTGAATAGCGAGAATAATTAGCGAAAGCCCGAATGAGACAAGGACTCCAAATTTCAAAATGACCATCAGGCGCCTCGGCTGAACAACTTGGCCACACCCTTAAAAGATTTGCTATTATAGCACAGAGCCAACCAGATACGATGGATTAATACACTTATGTAAAAATCCGCTTATGTGTGATTCTGATGGGTGCGGGAAGCCGCCCTGAAGCCCCCGTAGCGGAGGGGGGTCCCGTCGGCTTCTCCGACGGGGGGAACCGACGGGACTGTTTCCCCGGGGTTAGGGGGCCGAGGGCGGCTTCCGGGGCCCATCGTATAGATCAGAGCGTTTTTTGGCATAAAAATTGCGTTATATTAGCGCGCGTCCTTGAATTTATCGGCTGATAGGTTTATCTTAGAAAGAGAGGAGTCCGGGCGTGAAAACAAGAATCCTGTTTCTTTGGCTTGCCGCGAGTTTCGCCTTCGTTCCTTCAGTCAGCTTTTCTGAGAAAGCCGAGCTTCCCGAGCGCTTCAAGAAATGGCTGGACGAGGAGGTCGTTTACATCATCGGACGGCTGGAGCGCGAAGTTTTCTTGAAACTCGCGACAGACAGAGAGAGAGACCTTTTTATCGAGGGCTTCTGGAAGCAGAGAGACCCGACCCCCGGGACCCCAGAAAATGAATTCAGAACCGAGCACTACAGGCGCATCAACTATGCCAACCATTTTTTTGGCCGGAAATCCCCAAGGCCCGGCTGGAAGACGGACCAAGGCCGCATTTATATCATCATCGGGGAACCCAACGATATCCAGCGGCTGGAGGGGAAAACCCAGACCTATGCGGCTGAGATCTGGTTTTACCAGGGCAAGACGGAAGAGGGCCTGCCGCCGGGGTTTAACCTTGTGTTTTTCCAGGAAGGAGGGGTCGGAGAATACAGGCTCTACAGTCCGACAAGGGACGGGCCCCAAAAACTGCTGACTTCTTATGAAGGCGATCCGATTGATTATATGAGCGCTTACGAGAAGCTCAAAGAATTTGAACCTGAACTGGCTGATGCCTCGCTTTCCCTTATCCCGGGAGAAGGATCGTTGTCGACCGGCCGTCCTTCTCTGGCCTCTGACCTGCTCGTTCAGAGGATCGAGACGACGCCTCAACGCCTGATTGAAGAAAAATATGCACAGAAATTCCTCCAGTACAAGGATATCGTCGAGGTGGAGTACACGGCCAACTACATCGACAGCGATTCCCTGGTGAAAATCGTGAAAGAGCCGTCCGGCCTCACCTTCGTCCATTTCTCGATCGAGCCAGAGAGACTATCCGTAGGGCAGTTCGAGAGGAAGTACTACACGACCCTGAAGCTGAACGGCAGCGTGACAACCCCCGACGGGAAGATAGTCTACCAGTTCGACAGGACGATCTCCCTGGATTTAGACGAAGCCAAGATGGCCAGCATCAGCCGCCAGCCGCTCAACATCCACGATATGTTCCCCCTCATCCCCGGGACCTACAAACTGTCCATCCTGGTCAAGAACGAGGTTTCCAAGGAATTTACCTCGTTGGAGCAGACTCTTCTCATTCCGGGGGACGAGGCTCAATTCCAGATGACGCCGCTCATTCTTGGTTATAAAGTGACAAGAGTTGAAGGATGGCAGAAAAGCCTTAAACCCTTCCGCATCGGACCCTGCCAGATCTACTCTGCGCCCAACCGCGTTTTCGTCAAGAAGGACACTCTCGGCCTGGCCTTCCAGGTGCTTGGCCTTGAACCAGGGCTGAAGGAAAAAACCGAGGTCAGATACACTTTTCTCAAGGATGAAGAAACAGTCCGCAGCTTTTCAAGAAAGCTTTCAGAATACCCGGACTTTCCCTTCCTGCTGGAGGAGATTCCTCTGACAGATTTTGTCCCGGCTCATTATGATGTCAAAGCGACCTTAATCATTGACGGGAGGGAAGCCCTGTCCGCGAGCGAGGCTTTCGACGTCACCCATTTCGAGGCTGTAAGCCGGCCCTGGGTCCATTCCAAGATTCTTCCCGACCCGAGCGACCCGGTTTACGAATATTTTGTCGGCAGTCAGCTTTTTAACGTTGGACGGATCGATGAGGCCGTTGTCCATCTTGAGAGGGCGTCGAGGCGCAAGCCCGATTCAACGGATTTCGCCCTCAACCTGGCTAAGGCTCACATGGTCAAGAAAGATTTTGGCAAGGTTGCGCCTCTCCTGCTGCCTTTTTTGGAGAAAGATGAGACGCCCCGCTACGAGCTGCTCTTTCTCATGGGCAGGGCTTACCAGTACAGGGGTGAGCTGGATAAAGCCATTGCGGTCTATGACCGCGCTGTTTCCCACTACGGGACCAACACGAACTTGCTCAACTCTATCGGTGAATGTTATTTCCAGAAGGGAGACATCAAGGCAGCCCTGACCGTCTGGGAGAAGTCCCTGGAGATTAACGCCGATCAGCCCGAAGTTCGCCAGCACGTCGAGACACTGAAGGGAAAAAGATGAAAAACAAAGCGCTCTTCGCCGGGGGAGCTTTTGTCGCCGCACTTTTTCTCCTGGCGCCCGCCTGTCAGCTTTACAAACTGGAGCAGAAATTGCCGCCAGAATACGGTGAGTTCTTATCCAGAGCTCGTTACATCATCACCGAGGGAGAAAGGCGAGCTTTCCTCCAGCTCCCTGATTCAGAAAAGCCCCAGTTCATCCAGGACTTCTGGGCCCGTCGTGACCCCGACCCCTATACTGAAATCAATGAATTCAAAGAAGAGTATTTCAAGCGCTTGGATTCGGCCGACAAACTTTTCCTCGGGGAGGGGAAGCCCGGCTGGCTCACCGACAGGGGAAAAATCTACGTCCTCTTTGGACCGCCCACCGACCGCGTCACAACGCCCATGTCGGGAGATGCCTACAGCCGCTGCCGGGAGGTCTGGTACTACGGTGATTTTCCTGTCATTTTCCTGGATTACTACTGCAACGGAAATTATACGTTGACCAGCCTGGACTTGAGTCATCTTCATGACCTCAACAAGGCTCAGGAAGCCGTGCGACAAACCGGGGCACCGGCAGGTCCGCGTTTTGATTTTGACCTCAGCATCAAGAAAAATCCTCAGGTTGAGTCCCGGCTCGAGGGCCTTGTTGTGATCGAAATTCCCTACCGGTCCATCTGGCTTGCCTCCGAAGGCGAGACATTCCGGACGACGTTTGACCTTTCGCTTGAGCTCAGGGACAGCCGGAACGCCATCCACTGGGAGCACAAGATCAGCCAGGATCTCGTTTTAACCGCTTCCGAGCTCGAGCTGAGGATGGATGAAAAATACGTGATCGAGATTCCGATCATGCTGGAAAGAGACGTGGCTTCACTCAGGGAGGGAAAGAACAGGCTCGTCGTCCTTGTCAAAAACAGGACGGGGAAGGAAGAGCGGCGAAAAGTGGCCGAGTTCAGCCTGGAAGATTAGGGGAAAGCCGATGAGAAACACAAAGCTAACGAAAATCTTTTGGCTTTCATTCGGCGCGCTATCAATTTTCTTTGTTCTTTCTTCCTCTTGCCGCCTGTATAACCTGGCCAGGCAGCTCCCGCCCGAGTACGCTGATTTCCTTTCCAAAGTGAGGTATATCATCACCAGGCAAGAGGAGAAAATCTTCCTCGAGCTTCCTCATGCGGAGAAAGACAAGTTCATCGAAGACTTCTGGGCCCGCCGCGACCCGGACCCGGACACCGAGGAAAACGAGTTCAAGATGGAGTATTTCGACCGCATCGAACAGGCCACTGAGCTCTTTGTGGCCGAAGGCAGGCCCGGATGGCTGACCGACAGGGGAAGAATCTACGTCCTTTTCGGGCCGCCGACGGACAGAATTGTTGATTCCATGGGGGACGAATACGGCTCCTGCCGGGAGGTCTGGTACTACGGCAATTTCCCCGTGGTTTTCCAGGATCGCACCTGCACGGGGGACTATAAGCTCGTCACCTATGATTTGACCTCACTTCGCGACTTCAACTTGATGTACATGCACGAGCTGAGCCTGGCCCAGGCCCGGGCTCAAAAAACGTTCAAAAGAGAAAAAGGCTTTTTCGACTTCAACTGGAAGGTAGAAAAGACGGTCGAGCCGGAGAAAATCGAGGGTCGGGTCCTCTTGGAGGTTCCTTACTCTGCTATCTGGTTCAAGGAAGAGGCCGGGATACTCAAGACGCAGGTGGAATATCATCTGGAGCTCCGGGACTCGGGCGGCGAGCTCTTCTGGGAAGATAAGTCTTCCTTCGAAGTCGCCATTGCCGAAGACGAGCTCAAAAAGAAAATGAACGCCTCTTTTAACCAAGAAATTCCTTTTGTCTTGGAAGGCAACCTGGAGAGACTGCGTCAGGGAAAGAATAAGCTCTTCATCCGGCTGAAAAACCTGACAGGAGGAGACGCGCAGCAGAAGGTTATGGAGGTGACCTTTTAGGGCATCATCTGAGTTCATGAATCCGCAGTTTATAATGTGGCTCTTAAAAAAGTTTTGCGCTATAACAAAGAGGCCTGACATGAAAAGATGTTTATGGATTTGGCTATGCGTCGCCTGTTTTCCGCTTTTGTTTTTATGCTGCGCCAGCGTCAAGGAGGAAAGCAAGCTCGACCCGGTCTCAGCGGATTTCGTCAGCCGCGTCCGTTATATCATCACAAAGGAAGAATCAAAGATCTTCCGGGAACTGCCGCCGTCTGCCCGGCCTCGGTTCATCGAGGAGTTCTGGGAGAGGCGCGACCCGACTCCGGATACTGAGACGAACGAATACAGGGAAGCTTATTTCGAGAGGATCGAGGAAGCGAACCGTCTTTTCCGCGGCGCTCAGCCAGGCTGGCTTCAGGACAGAGGGAGGATCTACATTCTCTTCGGGCCTCCTGACGAGCGGCAGACAAACCCGATGGGCGGGCGGCCGATCGACCCCTATGCCGCCCCTACGGAGAGCCTCCAGGGCACGAGGGTCGCGACCGGCGAGAAGCCGACAGAAATCTGGGTTTACTACAACCTTTTTTCTTCGCTCCAGCGGCCCCATGCTGTCAAGCTCGTCTTTGTCGATTCTCAGGGGACCGGAAATTACACCCTGACGACTGACATTGATGAGATCATCCCGGGCGGTCTTCACGCCTCTTTCGAGCCGAATCTTGTGTTTACTCACGAGCTCTCTAAGGAAGAAGCAAAGAAAGGAGCGTTGCGCTCGAAGAGAGCGCTTTTTGATTTTTCATGGGAGCTTCTCAAGGTCAAGAACAAAGAAGCAGGAAGCAACCTCTCCGTGCTCATCTCGCTTCCTTACAAGAAAATCATATTTGTTGACCATCAGGGTGCCCTCCGGGCCAGGCTCGATCTTCATCTTGAGGTCAGGGGCTCATCAGGGAATGTCGTCTGGCAGCAGGACGCTGATTCTCAACTCGAGTTCAAACAAGCCCAGATCGAGCGAAGCAAGGAAGGGTCTTGGGAGATAACCGTGCCGGTTCTCGCCTGGCTGGAAAAAGGCCGCTACTCGCTATACATCCGTCTCGAGAACAGAGACGGCGACCAGTTGATTGAAAAACTTCTTGACCTTAAGATGTAAGCGCACTTAGGCAACCCATGACAAGGCTTTTTTCTCCTCGTCGGTTCTTCCAAGGGAGGCGATTTTTTATTATATTTAGAACGAAAGAAGAATAAACGGAATATGAAGGAGGCCTCATGATGACTCTTGCCCCGAATAAACTTCGGGCTCTGTCGCTTTCAATCATGACATTTCTTGTTTTTTCTTTTTTGGCCGGCTTTGGCCTGGCTCAGGAGCAAATGGGCAAAGGACGGATTACCGGGACGGTCGTGGACGAAGCCGGGAATCCGGTCGAGGGAGCGTTTATAACTGTCGAGAGCATCAGCACCGAAACCAGGCTTGAGGGAAAATCCGACAAGAAAGGACACTTTGCCGTGGCCGGCATGGGAACGGGGATGTGGCAGGTCACAGCCTCCAAGCCGGGCTATGCATCTTCTTATGTGCAAATGAATATCCGCCAGCTCGTAATGAACCCGCCGATCACCTTCACCCTGAAAAAAATGACCGGGCTTGCGGCCCTGAAAACAGATGAAAAGTCCTTCGCCCTTTTCGACAGGGGAAATGATCTGCTTAAAGAAGAACAGTTCGATGAGGCGCTGAAGGTGTTTGCGGAATTCCTGGCGACGTATCCGGAAATCTATCAGGTCCATCTGAATATCGGGACGTGCTACCTCAAAAAGGACGACCTGGATAAAGCGGTGGCCGAGTTCCAGCTTGTCCTCGACAAAGCCCTCCAGACACACGGCGATTACAAGAAGGATCCGGAAGCGACGTTCCGGGCCTTCTCCGGCCTGGGGGAGGTTTATCTCAAGAAAGGCGATTTTCAATCTGCCCAGAAGCAGTTCAGCCAGGCCTTAGAGATCTCGCCCAAAGATGAAGTGGCCGCTTATAATGTCGGAGAGGTTTTTTTCTCCAATCAGCAGATTGATGAAGCCATCAAGTATTTTGAGCTGGCTATCCGGATTAAAAAAGACTGGTCAAAACCATACGTCAAATTAGGGTACGCCTATCTGAACAAAGGGGATTTTGCCAAGTCGCTTGAGTATTTCAACGCCTTCCTCCAGATTGACCCGGAAAACCCTGAAGCTCCTCAGGTCAAAAATGTCATTGCCGCCATCGAGAAGATAAAGAAATAAAAAAGCCCCCCGCCCCTTCCGGAACTCGCAAGCTCTGTCCTCCGGAGGTTTGTGCAGAAAAATTTCATTTTCGGCCGAAAGACTTTGCCCAGCTTGACGTCCATCTTATACTCCTGGCGCTCTGGCCCCCATCCGAAAATGGAATCTTGAGAGAGGTGAGATAGATAGGTTTTTTCTTCGATGCTGAAAGCGCTCATGTGTCCGCAGCATTCCAGCCAGATCGCCCTCAAGAAACGATCTAGTGGTGCGTCTCATAAATAACTTCACTTAAGTCGCGGTCCCTGAAGGCGCAC
>JBBILQ010000015.1:0-30277 GCA_037444845.1 Candidatus Aminicenantota bacterium
CTAACATCATCTGGACCGACCGGAGGTCGGCTCCTCTCTCTAAAAGATGGGTGGCAAAGGAGTGACGGAGGATGTGAGGGCTGATCCCGGCGGACAGGCCGGCCAGGCGGGCATATTCCCGGAGAAGCTTCCACACGCCCTGGCGAGTGAACGGATTGCCAAGGCGGGTCAGGAAGAGCGCTGCCTGGTTTTCTTTGTCAAGCTGAGGCCTGACTCTGGACAAATACGCGCGGGTTGCCGAAGCCGCGGACTTGCCCAAGGGGACGACTCTTTCTTTGCCGCCCTTCCCGCGGCAGACAAGAAAGCCGTCTTCCAAGTTGAGGTCAGCCGGCCTGAGCAGGATGAGCTCTGAAACGCGCAACCCGGCAGCATAAAGGACTTCGAGCATCGCCCTGTCGCGGAGTCCGTGGGGATCGCTTGTATCCGGCTGGCTAAGAAGGTTCTCCACCTCGGCCACGGTCAGGAATCTGGGCAACGCAAGCCACCTTCTTGGCGAGGCTAAATTTGCCGTCGGGTCTTTTTTAATCAGCCCGTCGAGGAGAAGAAATTTGTGGAACGATTTCAGGGAGGAAATCAGCCTGGCCAGAGACCGCGCCTGGAGCCCGGCTCGGCTTTGCTCATGGATAAAGCGTGCGAGCGTCTCCTCTCCTGCTCTGGTCCAGTCGATTTTTTCTTTTTTCAGGAAGAGAAGAAATTTCTTCAGATCCCGGCCGTAGGACAGGATTGTGTTGGCGGCAAGCGCTTTTTCCACAGATAAGAAATCGAGGAAGAGCCGCAGGGCTTCCTCGACCGATGAGAAAGGGTTCTTCATCCCAGGAAAGGGTTCGATTCTTTTTCCTCTCCGACAGTGGTCCAGGGGCCATGTCCCGGGAGGACGATGGTTTCGGGAGGAAGCGTGAGAATTTTGCTCTTTATGGATTCCTCGAGGTCCCGAGCCGAACCGCCTGGCAAGTCGGTGCGGCCGACTCCGCCGCAGAAGAGCGTATCGCCCGAAAAGAGGATGCCGTCACCGAGGAAGCTGACGCTGCCGGGGCTGTGTCCGGGCGTGTGGATGACGCGCAAGCTCGACCTGCCGATGGCGATGGTCTCGCCATCCTGTAGAAAACGGTCTGCGGGCGGCGATTCTCTGGCCCCGAGGAAAAAGCTCAGCTCAAACTGCTGGATTTTCTCCAGCAGAGAGCTATCCAGAGTATGGATATAAAGGGGAATTCTGAATTTCTCCTTGACATCCTTGTTGGCGCCGACGTGGTCGATGTGTCCATGGGTGTTCAGGATGAAGATCGGCTTGAGGCCGAATTCCATGATGACAGGAAAAATCCGGGGAGCTTCGGCTCCCGGGTCGATGACCGCGCACTCCAGCGTTTCCTTGCAGGAAACGAGGTAACAGTTGGTGTCTAAAGGCCCGACCACGACCAGCTTGTAGTCCATCGGTTCTGTCTTGCTGCTTATCATAAACTCAACACCATCCTTAGTCAAGAACATCGGGGACGGCGGCAAAATCGCTGTTTCTTGTGTTTTGGGGCGAGAGCCACTATAATCCACCCGATGAGCGACCAACCCTGGCAGGTCCGGCTGGCCGCAAAGTCCATCAAGAAAAAAGATAAGCTGAAGCTCCTCGAGATGAGCCTTCCCTTCCTTCCTTCAAGAGTTGCGCTCGACCTCGGTTGCGGCCAGGGCACTCTGAGTTATTTTGTCCGTCAAAAGGGAGGTTTCTGGGTCAGCGCCGACGAAGACATGGCCAACCTCAAAGAAGCTCAGGGGCTTCTGGGCTCGGGCGTCGTCCAGCTCACCGGCGACCGTCTTCCCTTCAAAGATCGGGCTTTCGACCTGGCCCTCTGCCTTGATTACCTCGAGCACGTTGAGGCCGATGACAGAGCGCTCGAGGAGATCGCCCGGGTCCTCAAGAAAGGAGGCGAACTCATCCTGGTTACGCCCCACACGGGGAAATTTTTCCTTCTTCACAGACTGCGCTCGGCTCTCGGGCTCAACCTGGAAGATTTTGGACATAAGAGAGAGGGCTACGCAGCCCGAGACCTCGAAGACAAGCTGGGGCGAGCCGGGCTCAGAACCGCAAAAAAAGTGACGTACTCCCGCTTTTTCTCTGAATTTATGGAGCTCATCCTCAACGCCATCTACATGAAAGTGCTCTCCAGAAAGCCTGTCGAGAAAAGGCGGGACGGGCATATCCGACCTTCCTCCGGCGAAGAGTTCAAAGCCCAGCAGAAAACTTTTGCTCTGTACTCCCTCGTCTATCCGCTTGTCTGGCTATTCTCCCGGCTGGATAAGCTTCTCTTTTTCCTCTCCGGCTACAGCCTGATGATGTGGGCACGCAAACCCTGAATTCTGGCTTACGCCTAAATTTCAGTTCTGGTATAATTAATAGAGTGGATGCCTATCTTTCTGATGAAGCGCTCCTTGACCTTGAGGGACAGGCTCTTGACCCGTTGTCAAAGAAAACCGCCGGCCTTCTTCTCGGGCACAAAAGAGGCCCGCGCTTTTTTGTTGAAAAAACTTTTCCCTGCCGGCCAGGCTTCTTTTCAACGCTCAAGAATTACAGAGCTCTTGACAATCATTTCAGCGGAAGGGTCATCGGTTTTTATTCCTTTGATCCAAACTCTCAAAAGAGGCGTCAGCTTTTCCGGCCTTTTGCCTGCGGAAAACTCTACCTCGAAATCCGGCCCGGACGGAAAAAGCTGGCCATGAAACCTTCTGTCATCGATTATAAGAACTCGTTTTTTTTCCGGCCTCTCCCGCTTCTTCTCCCGCGGCAGGAAAGGACATGAGCGACATCCTGGACGAAGACGAACAGCAGTTTCTCCTCAGCCTGGCCCGCCAGACGATCGAACACTACTTGAAAACAGGAGAGCCGCCGACCGTCGAGACTGTGGAAAACAAAAAGCTGCAGGAGAAGCGGGGGGCCTTTGTCACTCTCAAAGTCGGGGGGGAGCTCCGCGGCTGCATCGGCTACCCCCTGCCTATCAAGCCCCTCCATGAGACGATCATCGATATGGCTATAGCCGCTTCGACTCGGGACTATCGCTTTGCTCCGCTCACTCCCGATGAGCTTCCCAGGACCAGGATTGAAATCTCAGTGCTCAGTCTTCCCCGGCCGGTCAACAATATGTCCGACATCGAAGTCGGAAAACATGGGATCATTGTTTCCAAGGGATTCCACAAAGGCCTTCTTCTTCCTCAAGTTCCTCTTGAGTACGGTTGGGACCGGGAGACCTTCCTCAGCCACGGCTGTTTGAAGGCCGGTCTTGACGAAGACGAATGGAAGAGCGGAGTGCAGGTCGAAATCTTCTCCGCCCAGGTTTTTTCGGAGTGAAACCCGATGCTCGTTCGGTCGTCGCGAAAGCAAACCAATTCCACTCCCCCGGAACTTCTCACCCCGCCCGAGCCAAGAAATAATCGGCCACGCGGATTCCGCACTTCTCGGCGTTCAAGCACCTGACGATCGTTCGCCTGAATTTCCCTGTCTCTGCATCGATGTCAGAGAGGTCAACGATTCCCCCATCAACCATGCGTCCGCCGGAATCGGCGATGATCTTAACCTTCGGCCTCAATTGAAAGGCGGCATGAGGATTTGCTTCGAAGACAATGCCTATCTCTCCGCTGTCGAGGACAACAAGAGACCCGATCGGGTACGCACCGATCATGCTGGCGAAAGCCCGAAGAAAAGTCGGGTTGAACTCATCCCCGCTTTTCTCCCTCATATCATTCAGCGCCTCCTCCCGAGTGAGCGCCTGAGGCCGGTAAACGCGCGGGGTGGTGATGGCATCAAAGTAATCGACGATTTTCACAATCTTGCTGAAAATGTTGGACGTCCTTTTCCTGAGATACCGGGGATACCCACTCATATCAGCCTTGAGATGGTGCTCCAGGGCGACCTGCACAGCTCGCAGCGGCAGGCGTCGAGCGCTTTTGAGCTCGATCAGCTTTTCCGCTCCGTGCTGAACATGCCTTTCAACAACGCCGCGTTCTTCGCCGGTCAGCTGGGAGGGCTTATCTAAGATCTCTTTGGGGACATCGAGCTTACCCAGGTCGTGGAGAAAAGCGCTTATGCCCAGATCCGCAAGCTCTTCTCTGGTCAATCCCAGACGGCGGCCAAGGGCGATGGCCAGGATGCAGACATTGATGGAATGATTCAGGGTGTAATCATCATGGTTCTTGATATTGGTCAGCCCGTAAACGAACGATTCGTCATCCAGAATATGGTTGAAGATCGACTGCATCCAGCGCTTCATCAGGTTAAAGTTCACAGATGCCCCCTGTTTTTGTTTCTCAAACGCTTCTTTCAACAGATAGATGCCGGCGAAGTACATTCGCACAGCACTCGTCTCCCGGCTCACATTCAGCTCAACGGGGGCTATCTTCTCAACAAGGATATGCTCGATGTGTTCCCGATCGACGTCCTCGATGATCTGGTCGCAAGCGCCCTTTGAAGGGAAGTTTTTTCTGAGCAGAATGCGAATGAAGCGATGAAGTTCGTCCTCTTGCATCTCGGGGGAGAAGGAGATTGCGGCTATTTCTTTGGCCTGAAAGTCCGTGCAGAGCGATTTAAAAATGTGGTAGTTAGAATAGTCAAATTTAACGCGGACGCCGTTCACCAAAATGGCATTCTGTCGCACGCGGAGGACGATTTCCCCTTCCGTTTCCAGAGCCCCCTTAAGGGCGGAATAGAGCTTCTTGAATTGATCCTGGACGATCTGATTGCCAAAATCGTAGACTTTGCCAATCTTGAGAACAGCATAGGTGCGAAGGAGCATATGGATGAGCTCTTTCTGAGCCAGTCCAGTTTTTTCCTGTTTCTTCTGTTCCAATTCTGTTACCCTTGATCGCCTGGGTCGAACCCCCTTGGGCCGGACGTTTCCAGCGCTCTGCGGCAAGCCTCGCTGACCCTTCTGTTGGAGCTTTTCAATCCTTGCTTCAAGATATCAAGCGCTTCCGCGTTTCGGGCGCGACTCAAAGCTTCGACAGCGCACAGCCTGGTCTGCAGCCGTCTTTCTCTGGTGAAAAGCCCAGACTTCTCCATGGCCCGGCGCACCGCCCCGAGAGCCTCTGGGTCTCGGCTCCGGGCCAAGGAGCTGAGGATGGCTATTCTGCGTTTTGGCCCGAACAGGAGAAATTGCCGAGACTGGGTGATCTTGATTATGCGTTTAAGAACCTCCTCTTTCCCAGGCCAACGAAGCTGTTCAGCGGCTGCCGTTCCGACGTCGTCGTTTTCATCCTGAACAAAGGCAAGAAGAATCCTCTGCGAGAGGGGTTCGCAAGAAGAGCCGAGAGTTCCGACCGCGGCCAGCTTGACCTCCTCGTTTGTGTACGTGCTCAGGGCGGCCAGGCACGTCAAAGCCCTTTGACCCGGATGCCGTCCGAGCAGGGCAATGATTTCCCTGGTGATCACCGGCTTTCCATCCCGGAGCTGGTGGGCGAGGATATCGACATTTTCCTGGCTGATTTCCTCGAGGTAGTCGACAGCCGCGCGACGCGTCCCGGCTTCCTGGGTTTCATCCAGAAGTTCTGTTGCCAGGGAGACAGACTGGCTTCCCAGAAACCCGAAATAATCCAATAGGGCAGAAAGGGAATCGAAGCTTTTGCGGCCGATCGATTCACGGACCAGGTCGATGCTTCGTCCTCCCCTGATTTCCTCCAAGAACTTATCAACCTCCGCCGCCTTCCCAGGATTCTCCCCAGAAAAAAGATGGCGCAGCTCATGGACCTGTCTCAACAAATGGACGGCGTGGGAGAACTTGCCCTCCTGGATGAGCTCACGATGATGACGCTCGAGAAACTTGAGAATCGAGACGATACGCTCAGGCTTTTCCTCAAGCGACAGGAGCTCGAAGATCATATCGTGGAATTCAATTTCCGGGGGAGATTGCCGGGCCTTCGTCAGCATGAAATCAATCATCTCTTTTTCCTCATTTTCAAGCGTCGTCATAAGCTCGGCATAATCTTTTCCCTCTTCCTGTTCCACGAGCCCAAGCGACATTCTCTTAGCCTGGATATCCTTCAGGTCGTCAGGCGAGAGTTCGATCTGACCACTGAAGAGCCTATGCCTATCGACGAAGAAATCAAAAGGCTGCCTGGTGAAGATATCGATTTTAGCCAGCAGGTGTTCATCCGGCGCGTAGACTCGGATGCTCGAAAAATCCTTCTCCCAAATGGAAATAACGACATCACTTTCCTCCAGTGGCAAGAGGGATGTTTCGCGGATGACATCGAGAAGCTCGCGGAGCTCGTGTTTGTCGATCCCCTTGAGGATGGCGAGTTTTTGCATGCCGTCTTTATGGAAAAGGTAAGGCAGGCTCTTGGACAGGTGTTCCTCCTTCAGGACAACCTCCCCGCCCATGAGGAAAGCGTTTTCTTGAACATCCACTTCAAGCTCCTCGCGGCCCACAAAATAATCCCTCAATTTCGCATAAAGCTCATCGACGAATTTGACAGCAGTAGAATGATGGGCAGGAAAAAGCTTGAGGGAGGTCACGGCGTGGCTGAAGAGGTGATAAATCTCTTTGGCGATTTTGATCCCGGCTTTATCCGGTGTCTCGCCTGAGTCCCCTGAATCAGCCACCTGAACGCGGTCTTCCTCTTCTGACATGCGGCTCCCTTCCGCAGGCAAAAAACTCTAACCCAGGAAGGGCAGAAAGTCAAGTTCAAATTGTCCGGGGACCGGCACGTCCTCCACAAGAAGAGAAATATCTCTGCGAAGACGAATGGAAGAGCGGAGTGCAGGTCGAAATCTTCTCCGCCCGGGTTTTTTCGGAGTGAAACCCGGGACGACCTACTTCGTCTTTTTTTTCAACGCCTCAAGCTCCGCCTGAGCCTCTTTTTTATAATCTTCGCACTTTGATGAGGTCACCGGCAGTTCCAGGACCTTCTCGAATTCCTGCATGGCCAGGTCGCGCTTTTTCAGGGCAAGGTAGGTCCGGCCGAGCTCGAGATGATGGTTCGTGTACTCAGGCCGCAGGTCCACGGCCTTCTTGAGAGCCTGTTCGCTCTCCTCGAATGACCCTTTCGGAATGCTGCCGTAGATGAGGCCGCCGAAAAAGCGCTGGGCCCCGCCGATCTCGGCCATCCGCCGATGCCAGCGTCCAAGGGCGTGATAGGCAAAATCGTTGGCGTTATCCAGCTCGATCGCCTTTTCGATCTCGGCCTTTATGGCCTTGGACATGTCGATCTGTTCTTTTTTCCCCAAGGTGAGCGCGTACTTTCCCATGGCTGCGGAAAGGAAAAAGTGGCCCCACGTGTCGTTGGCGTTGGCTTTGACCGCCTTCCTGCCGTACGCCTCGGCCTCTTTATACAGCTTTCTCTGTTTTTCTTGCCAGCCCGGCTCAACCTGGCTGATCCGGTCGGCCACATCGACGCACGACCGGGTCAGCTTCCAGAGAGCCTCGTAGTTAGCGGGGTCGGCTTCCACAGCGAGCCTGTAAGCCTCCAGAGCTCTCGCGTCATCAAACTGGGCATAATGCTCGTCGCCCTGGCGGATGTAATCTTCCACAGTCTGAGCGTAGAGAAAAACGGCTGCGACGACAAACGACGCCCAAATGACGGCTTTGAAGATCGATGACTTTTTCAACTTGCCCTCCTTATCAAAGTAGGTCAGTGCTTTGCCTGCATATATACCATAAACCGCTATGCTCTTTCAAAATAGCGGTCGGCTGCAGCATCGAGCCCTGAGAGAAGGCTTTCCAGCTTCCGGCGTTCTTTCTCGAAATCCTGTTCATCCAGGGGGGCGGTCACCCGAAGCGGCCGACCGAAGACGGCGACAACACGGGAGAACGGGTAGAACAATAAAAAATGATCCCAGCTCCCAAGAAACCTTTTCCGGGAAGCCGAAAAAGAAAAGGGCACCAGAAACGCTCCTGTTTCCTGGGCTAATTTCAGGCAACCGGGCTTGAGAAACCGGTCCGGGCCTTTCGGGCCGTCCGGGATGATGATGAGATCGCTGCCCAGCCGGAGTTCGTTTTTCATCTCGTTCCATGCACGGACAACGGCGTGGGAGCTCGATCCCCTGAGGATGCGAAAGCCCCATCCAGAAGCGATCCGCGCGATGATCTCGCCATCCTTGCTCGGACTGACAAGAGCGGCGATGCCGCGCCTGCGGAAGAAATAAAGGGCAAAGAGAAGACGGCCGTGCCAGGTCAGCAGAATAACGGGTTTACCCTCTTTTTTAAGCTTTCTGTATTCTTGATCGCCGACAACGGCGATCCGGCATGTCCCGGCCCACAGCCGCAAAAGAGCTCTTCCCAGGACCCCGATGGCCTTCCAGCGCAGCCTATCCCGCAGCGACATTGCCCCTAATAATACCTCATTTGCCGCCTAAACTGAAGAGTTTGGTTATGGGGCGGATGGACGGAGCTTCTCCAGGAGGAACCCGGCCGTGAACCCGGCCAGGCTCAGGGCCAGACCGTAAGGAACCGAATGTGGCCAGGACGGGAGACCCGCGGGAAAAACCTTCAACTCCGAGAGGAAGCTCGCCAGAGCGAACCCGCCGCCCAGCGCGAGGCTCAGGCCGCCTGCCAAGGGGATTTTTTTCTTGAAAATAAACATGGCCATCCCGGGAACAAAAAGACCCTCGGCCATAATCTCAGAAGCCAGCCCGATCGTCCTGAGAATGCTCTGAAACCGGGTGGCGACAGCAAAAGACAGGATGGCCACGAGAAAAGTGGCTATCCGTCCGGCCAAGACCAGGCCGACCCCTGCCTCCCGGTGCGGGGCGAAGATTCGCTGGTAGATGTCCCGGGTCAGGGTCAGGGCGCCCGTGTTGATGGCCGTATCCATGGTCGAAAGAACGGCTGCCGCAACGGCCACGAACAGAAGCGCCCCCAAAGCCGGAGCGATGCTCCCGGCGATGAATTCAGCAAGAAGCGGTGAGGCAAGAGCCCGGGAAGAAAAAAGAGGCCGGGCCAGGATTCCGATGACAACGACAAGCCCGTAGAGAAAAACAAAGGCGATTGCTGTCGTGAGGAGGCCGAGCCGGGCTTTCTCAGCCGTCCGGGCCGCCTGAACTCGCTGCCAGGCGATAGGAGAAATCGTCCAGGCCAGAGTAAAAGAAAGGGTGATGAGCAAATTTTGTTTGATGTCAACAAAAAAATTGATTCCATGGAAAGCGGCTTCGAAAGAAGTGGACCTGGAGAGGAAGACGGCCAGGCCGACCGTTCCAGCTGTAAGAAGCAAGCACTGGAAGCTATCAGTGAAAGCAACAGAGCGCAGGCCTCCGCTCACAAGATAAACAATGACGACAGCCGTGCCCAGAGCGAGGCTCCAGAAATAGGACATCCCCAGGAAAGGCCGGAAGAAATTCCCCGCAGCCACCATCTGCGAAGAAGCCAGGACGACCATGTACCAGAAAATCAGGGCGGAGGCCAGGTGGCGGACGGTCTTTCCGTAATGGAGCTCAATGAGGTCAGGGAGGGTCAGGATGGGCAGCCGGCGGATGGGGCCTGCCAGGACGAAAGCAAAAATAAGCACCGTGAGGAGGGCCGGGGCACCCACCAGCCAGATGGCGCTCGCGCCGACCCGGTAGGCCTCGTCGGTCGTGACGAGCATGGAAGTGGCGCCAAACCAGGAAGCTGTCAGAGAGAGAAAAACAAGCCGGGCCGAAAGCGATCGCGAAGCCAAGAAAAAATCCTCCAGGCTTTTCATCCGGCGCGAGAACTTCAGCCCAAGGAAAAGGATGATAGCGAAGTAGCCGCCGAGGAAGGCGAAGAATTCGGGCTTCATCGGCCCGATTTATAGCAGAAAACGCGCGGCCGGTAAACATCAATTCGTCTGGACGCGACAAAGCCTCTTTTACCCTAACGGCAGTTCTGATAAACTACCGAATTGACGGTCTCGAAGGAGGTTTCGACCATCCGCTTAAGTTCGTGAGAGCACTCATCACTGGCGCCAGCGGGTTTATCGGCGGCCACCTGGCCGAGAAATTGTGCCGCCGGAGCTATGAGGTTTTCTGCCTCGTCCGAAAAACCAGCCTCGTTTCTCATCTGAGAGGCCTGCCGGCGAGGTTCATCATCGGAGATATGAGGGACGCCGCCTCGCTCCGCTCCGCTGTCCGGGGTATGGACTATGTCTTCCATCTGGCAGGCGTCATCACCTCCCTGGACCGGCAGGAATATGAGGCTGTCAACGTTCATGGCACCTGGAAGCTTGTCCATGTCATTCTCAAAGAGGCTCCCGGCCTCAAGCGTTTTGTTTTCGTCTCCAGTATTAGCGCCGCGGGACCGAGTTCCGAGCACCGAGCCCTTAGCGAAACGGATGAACCCCGGCCAATTTCAGAATACGGCCGGAGCAAGCTTGAGGCCGAGCGTATCGTCCTCGAGGCCGGGAGCAAGCTTCCGGTAGCGGTCGTCCGGCCGCCTAATGTGTTGGGACCACGGCAGCGAGAACTCCAGGAATCTATAAGGCTGATTCGTCGCCGAATCGTCCCGGTCGTAGGAAACGGCCGCCCTCAAACCAGTCTCGCCGATGTCGCTGATATCGCGGAGGCTATGGTCCTCTGCGCCGAGAACCCGAGGGCTATGGGTGAAATATACTTCATCACGGACGGAAAGGCATACGCCTGGCGAGAGATCGTCGCGGCGACTATCCGGGAGCTGGGGCTGCGTCCGCCGTTTCTTAAAGTCCCGTTCGCCGTCCAGTATGCGGCTTCGTGGATCGAAGAAAGGACAGCAAGACGGCAACGCCGGCCTCCCCGGCTGACCAGAGAGCACGTCCTGGCAGTCCGGAAGTACTACTGGATCTACGATGGGACAAAAATTCGGCGTGAGCTCGGCTTCAAACCAGCTTGGGACATGCCGGGTTCGATCCGCCGGACCGTGAAATGGATTCTCCGTGAAGAAGGGACGGCCCGGGGAGAGAGTGGTTCGACATGAACGAATACAAGCCTGTCTGCATCCTCGGTCTGCCTGTCAGAATCATTGACGCAGCAATTCTCGGCGGGCTCATCTTTTTCCTTCTTCTGGCCGCGGTTTTTTCGGGCCGGCTCGACAACCCGCTTTCCTTTATCGGGAAAAGCTCGCTCGCAGGTTGCCTCTACATCGGGTCAATCCTCTGGCTCACTCGCCTGAGGACAAAAACTCTCCGCTTTCTGGTTCGCACGGCGTCCGTCCAGGCCTGGCGAGAGTTTTTCTTATTGGCTCCGGTCATCCTCTCCCTCTATGGTTCGACGGTCTACGGATGGTTCCATTACGCGTCCGACTCGATCATCGGCATCCTGACGGGATTCCTGGTCCTCGCTGCCGGGCCAACTCTTGTCCGTGGCTGGAACCGACGGGCAGATAGCCGCATCGGGAGTTGCCGATGAACTCAGTCCTGATCACCGGCGCCAACGGGTTTATCGGGTCGAACCTTTGCCGCCACTTTCTAAACCGGGGCGTCCGCGTCTACGGCTTTGTCAGGGAGTCATCGAACCTCCGCTTCCTCGAAGGGCTTGATGTTTGCCTCGTCCGCGGAGAGCTCAGGGAGATAGGGGATAGCAGGATCCCGGACGACATCTCAGCCGTCGTTCATTCGGCCTCTCTTGTATCTGATGAGGCCGTGGAGAAAGCCTGTGAGATGAATATTTTTCAGGCAACCATCAACTTCGTCCGGAAGCTTCAGGCTGAGGCAATTCCTCTGCGGCGATTTGTTTACCTGTCCACAGCTCTTGTCCTGGGATATAACGGAATCGAGATCTCCGAGGAGCGGCCAGGCGAGGGCGCTGAATTTCTCCCCTACACAAGGCAGAAGAAACGCACAGAGCGGTTTCTCCTGTCCGAGCACGAAGAGAGAGGGTTTCCGGTTGTCATCCTCCGGCCAGGGGATGTCTACGGACCTAACGACCGCACGACCTGTGCCCAAATCCTCAGGGGATGCGAGCGGGGTGTCCCTCTGATCGTCGGACACGGCCGGTGGCGTTTTGGATATTGCTATGTAGGAAACCTCTGCCAGGCCGTTGAGTTGGCTATAAGCAGAGAAGGAATCGAGGGCCGCGCATACACCGTTACAAACAGAGAGCTGCCGTCCTGGCGTGATTTTTTCGAGGCTATTCAGAAAGGGCTGGGCAAGAAACAGCGCGTTTACATCCCTGCCTGGTTCGCCTT
The DNA here is from genome assembly GCA_037444845.1 of Candidatus Aminicenantota bacterium. Lineage (GTDB taxonomy): Bacteria > Acidobacteriota > Aminicenantia > Aminicenantales > UBA8522 > JARYMI01. Next base: position 12,084 of record JBBILQ010000015.1, read on the forward strand.
CGCCGTGGCTTGGATGATGAAAGGACTCGGGCACATTTTCCCTGGCTACAAGCCGCCCCTGAATTACTACAGGATAAAGAGGATTACAACGGAGACAACATATGATATTTCCAGGACCGTGTCCGAGCTCGAGTACAGGCCGGATGATAATTTCGAGGCTCAGATGGCCCAGATTGTGAACTGGTATCTCCAGGAGAGAAAGAATGGATATCTGGCTTGAACGGGCAGCGAGCTCAGGCTTCACGACGGCTCTTATCACTGTCGAAGTGAGCCTGGCTTTAACCCTTCTGGCTACAGTCCTCCATTTCCGCCGGCTCCGGCGCGTCCGCCGGGACATGGAAGCTGTCCTCCTTTATTTCGTCTTCTTCTTTGTCCTTCTCTTTGCCATCCCGTGTCTGATCACTGTGCTGGCGGCTCCTCAGCCCGCAGCTCTCCTCTCTTCGTTTGGTTTGACTTTTGGCCGGACCAGGCTGGGTCTTCTCATCCTCGCGGCGGGAATCCCGGTCGCGATCGCCTGCGGGCTTATCGGCTCGCGTGACCCGGAAATGCAACGGTTGTACCCCTTCTCCAAAAAAGCTTGCGCAAACCTCGCGCCTTTCCTGCTTTACGAGAGCTATTATTTTGTCTTCTATTATTTAGCCTGGGAATTCGCTTTTCGCGGCCTCCTCTTTTTCCCTTTTATCCCTGCTATCGGGCTCCTGCCAGCATTGGCCGTCCAGACCATTGCTTCGACTCTTTATCACATCGGCCATCCCGATTCAGAAGTCTTCGCCGCCTTCGGAGCCGGGTTCGCTTTCGGGCTCATCGCCTATGCCACCCATTCCATCTTCTACACAACGGTCCTCCATGCTGCGGCCGGCATCAGCACCGATGCTTTTCTCTATTTCCGGAAAAGGAGCCAGGCGTGAGAGTCCTCGTTACAGGAGCCACAGGTTTTGTCGGAGCGGTCTTGATGCCGCTGTTGGTCGCTCGCTACGGAGAAGAAGCCGTCTCGGCTTTCGTCCTGCCCGAAGACCAAATCCCCTCCTCGTGGGAGGAGAGTGAAGTCCGGCTTTTCGAAGGCGATATCGCCGATACCACCGCTGTCCAACGTGCTGTTGAGGGCAACACCCATGTCGTCCATCTGGCCGGGTTTATCTCATACTGGAAAGGCGAGGCCCGGCAGCTCGAGCGAGTCAATGTTGAAGGCGTCTGCCGGGTGGTTGAAGCCTGTCTCAGGAGCGCGGTCCGCCGACTCATTCATGTCTCCTCGGTCGGCGCTGTCGGCTTTCACCGGGACGGACGTCTGGCCGATGAGACGACTCCCTTTAACTGGCCCACGGCGATCCTTTACATGGCTTCCAAAAGGAAAGGGCAGGACATTGTCGAACGGGCAGTCAAGGAGCGGGGACTTCCGGCTATCCTCCTCAACCCTGCCTCGATCATCGGGCCCGGCGATCACAACCCCGCGACACCGCACAACGAGCTCTACCGACGAGTCTGCTGCCGCCGCCTCATCGGTTCTTTCGCCGGCGGGCTGGCTTTGGTCGACGTCCGTGACCTTGCGGCCATCATCTTGAAGGCTCTTGAAGGATGGGGAAAGGACGGCGAGAGCTACAACGTGGTCGGGGCCAACCTCAGCTATGCCGAGGTCGTCCGTCTCATCAGCCAGGCTTGCGGCCGGAAGGCCTATCCGCTCCGCCTTCCAGCCTTCTTTGTCACTCTCGCCGGGATAGCTTCTGAGCAGATGAGCCGGCTGACGGGGCGGAGACCGTTGCTCACAGCCGCGTACGGACGGCTGAGCGGTTGGACAGCCTATTACGACAATGCGAAGAGCCGGGCCGCTTTCGACCACAGCTATATCGATGCCCAGACGTCCATCAAAGACGCGTGGGATTATTTCCATGATACCTTCGGCTGCGGCGGCAAGATCAGAGTCGAAAAAAGACATTTTGTGGCCCAGAAAAGCTTAAACAGGCAAGAAAAAAGGATGTAAAAATGATCTATCTTAAATTAAATCAAGCAGATGCCGTGGTCCCGCCTCGCAAAAGGGGCAAGAGAATGCACACAATGAAAAACTTATTTTGGGCTGCTTGCATGTGCTTTCTGGGGGCGCGCGCTTTTCTATGGACAGCCCCTGCCTACTCTCCCCGGCAAGTGGCGCAGAACATCGAAAAAAAGCTCGCTTCGCTCCGGTCGCTCCAGGCCGATTTTGAACAGTCCTATTTTCCGTCGTCCATATCCACGCCCCTCAAGGAAAAAGGAAAGGTCTACTTCCAGAAACCGGACCTCATGCGCTGGGAATACCTGGGGCCCGAGGATTACGTTTATCTCTATAAAAAGGGCTTGTCCCTGGCCTATTTTCCTGAGGACAACCAGCTTTTCCGCCATGCCCTCACTCCGGAAGAAAAGGGTTCCGAGCTCTTCACCCTGCTCCTGGGCCAGGCCAGCCTGGACGAAAGCTACACCGCCGAGCCGGCCTCCTTTCCCTCAGAAAAAAAGGACGCTTTGCAGATCAAGCTGGTTCCTAAACAGGAAGGAAATGTTTCATACATCCTGCTCGAAACTGACGAAAAGACTTGGCTTGTCCAAAAACTCATCCTGTTTGACTCGGCAGGAAACAAGCAGGAATTCCGCTTCAGCCGGATAAGGCCAAACTCTCGGCTTCCCGCCAAGATTTTCGACCTGGATATCCCTCCTGACTGCGAAGTCATCGACGACTTTCCGCCCATCAAGAATGATTAAACTATTCTTTTGCCGTTTCGTATAAACGATTGAGGACAGGATGTCCTCGATGAATGAAGAACAGGACAAGGAAGCTATCCGGCGCACTCTCCGGGGCGAGACGAAGGCGTTCGAAATTCTCGTCCGGAAATACCAGCAATCCATCATGAACTACATCGGCCGGATGGTCAGAGACCGGGAAATGGCTATCGATTTTACGCAGGATGTCTTCGTTAGGGCTTACTCTTCTCTCCGCTCCTTCGACCCCACGCACAAGTTCACGACCTGGCTGTTCAGGATTGCCTCAAACCTCGTCATCGACCACTGGCGAAAGAAGAAGATCCAGGCGCTGTCCATCAGCGAACCTGCTGATGAAGACAGGGGGCCAGCGCTCGACATCCCGGATAACGGGCCGTCGGTTGCTCGGAAGTTCGAACTGGCGGAATTGAGGCGGCGGATCGAGAAGACCTTAGAGCAGCTGCCAGTCTCCCAGAGGGAGCTTTTCATCTGGCGGCACGTCAACGGGTTGAGCTACGAAGAAATGGCGGAAATAAAAAACCTTCCCCTGGGGACTGTCAAGAACCGCGTCTACCAGGCCAAAGAGACGATCCGCCGGCTTTTGGAGGAGTCATCATGAGCTGCCTCAAGGTCGCTGAGATTTACGCCTATCTTGAAGACGATCTCCTCCCTGAACAAATGCCAGATATCAACGAACACTTGGGCTTATGCCCAAAGTGCCGCCGGGCAATCGAAGGGAGGCGCCGCCTGACTGAGGCCGCTTCAAGCCTGCCGGCCCTCGAAGTCCCGGATGACCTAGCCCGCCGGGTCATGGCCAAGATCTCATCTCCGGTTCCCTCTTTGCCGGTTTGGCTAACCGCCTTTATCGTGGGCTTGTCTTCTCTCGGCCTCCTCTCTCTCATCCTTATCCTGTCGGGAGGAAAGAGCACGATGGCAATCCTGGCCGGGTTCAATCATGCTGTCCTGATCTATGTAAAAAACTCGATTGTATGGCTGGCCAAAGCCACAACCCTCCTAACTTCGGCCTGGAAGATTATCCAGACCTTAGTTTTGACCTTGTTCAAGGGGATTTCTCTGCTGACGGCCCTCACGAGCCCCGGGGTTCTTGTCCTGGCACTGACCGTGACCCTGGCGGCGCTCATCAGCCTTTATCTGGCGTTCAAGAAGATACTTTGGCAGGGAGAAAAAACATGAAGAACAAACTCCTCGGGCTCTTTATCGGGATTTTCCTCTGCGGAGGCCTGTCGCCTCTCTGCGCCCGGGAAAACATCAGCGTCAAGGAAGATGTCTTTGTTGCCAAGGACGATGTCCAGGACAACATCATCAGCTTTGGCGGAAACGTGACCGTCGAGGGCAGGGTTAAAGAAAACGTCGTCGCTTTCGGCGGCACGATCACCCTGAGCGGCGAAGTCGGCGACACCGTCGTCGGCCTCGGCTCAGCGATTACCCTGCGCCCGACTGCCGTCATCAAAGGCGACCTGGTCTCGCTCGGCGGCGTCCTCAACAAAGAGCCAGGCTGCAGCATCCAGGGCGATACCGTCTACTTCAAATCATCGGAGTTTCTGTCCAGGATTCTCCGCGGCGGCCTTTTCTCAGTCCCGCTTCTCCCCATTGTTTTGATCCTCAAGCTGTTCGCCGTTTTCATCTGGCTGCTTCTGGCTGTCGTCGTGGCGGGCCTTTTCCCCCGCCAGCTCGTTTTCGCATCCGCCCAGGTTCGTGCCACCTTCTGGCCTGTCGTGGGCACGGGCGCCATGTCCCTGATTATATTCGTCACCCTTATTCTCTTCTCGGCCTTCCTCTCGCTCGTCCTGATCGGGATTCCCTTCCTGCTTTTTCTTATCGCCGTAGGCCTGGCCATCAAGATATTCGGTCAGGTCGTCTTATTCCATTTCTTCGGCGAGAGCCTGGGCAAGGCTTTAGGCGTCCGGGCGCCGGCTCCGCTATTGGCCGTTGTCCTTGGCATCGTCATCGTCAGCCTCATCAGTTTCATCCCCTTCGTCGGGTTTCTCTTTTCTTTCTGCCTTAGCCTTATCGCCTGGGGTGTCGTCATCCGGACAAAATTCGGCTCAACAGAGAACTGGTTCAGGAGAAAAGCCTGACTTCGGGGTAAAAAAAGGCCTGTTTAGAGCTCGAGGATTTCTTTCTCTTTGGCGGCGGCCATCTCTTCTGTCTTTTTTGTGTACTCGTCCATGATTTTCTGAAGCTGCTCCAACCCGTTGAACTTGTCGTCCTCCGTGATCTTTTTGTCTTTCTCCAGTTTTTCGATCTCGTCCTTGCTCTCACGGCGCATGTTTCGCAGGGCTGTCTTCTCCTCCTCTAACATCTTCTTTACGCGCCTTGCTATTTCGTGGCGCCGTTCTTCGTCGAGAGGAGGGATCGGGACTTTCAAAATTTTCCCGTCGTTGATGGGATTAAGGCCCAAGTCCGCTGACCGGATGGCTTTGTCGACCGTGTTTAACAGTGAAGGATCCCACGGCTGGACGGTTATCAGCGTAGGGTCGGGAATGCCCAGCGTGGCCACCTGGTTGATGGGAGTTAGCGTCCCGTAGTACTCAACCCTGATGTCTTCGAAGAGGCTGATGTTGGCCCGCCCCGTCCTCAACTTGCTCAAATCCTTGCGGAAGTGCTCGAGCGAGACTTTCATCCGTTTCTCGAGCTCCCTCAAAACCTCTTTGACCATCGTCGTTCTTCTCCCGATCCGGCTTAAGCGAATGTTACGACCGAACCCAGGTCCCGACTTGTTGGCCCAGGACCGCCTTTCTGATGTTTCCTCTTTTGTTCAAGTTAAAGACAACAATCGGCAGGTTGTTGTCCTTGCACAGGGAGATCGCCGTGGAGTCCATCACCTTGAGGCCTTTCTTGATGACTTCGAGATAGCTGATCTCCGCATACTTCCGGGCCTTTTTATCTAACATCGGGTCAGCGCTGTAAACCCCGTCCACTTTCGTTGCCTTCAGGATCACCTGCGCCTTGATCTCTAAGGCGCGCAGCGCAGCGGCGGTGTCGGTTGTGAAATAAGGGCTGCCTATCCCCGCGCTAAAGACGACCACACGTCCCTTTTCCAGATGCCGGATGACCCGGCGCCTGATGAACGGCTCGGCCAGGGCCTTTATTTCGACGGCCGAGACATGGCGGCTGAAGAGGCCTACCTGTTCCAGCGCTTCCTGGAGGGCGATCCCGTTGATGACAGTGGCCAGGAGCCCCATCTGGTCGGCAGCAGCCCGGTCCATCCCTGCATCAATGCCCTGCTTGCCGCGGAAGATGTTCCCGCCGCCGATCATGATGGCGACCTGAACGCCTAAGCCATGGATTTCTTTAACTTCCCGGGCGACGGACCGGGCTCTCTCGAAGTCGATGCCGCAGGACAACTTCCCAAGCAGGGATTCCCCCGAGAGTTTGAGGAGAATCCTCTTGTAGGCCGGAGCTGGATGGGCCATTGGTCGATCTATCAATCTTTGCCCAGCTCAAACCGGGCAAACCTTCTGACTCTGATGTTTTCCCCGATCTTGGCGATATAAGAGGCGATGAGCTGCTGGACGGTCACCTTATCGTCCTTGATGTAGGGCTGCTGGAGAAGGCAGACCTCCTCGTAAAACTTCTTCAGCTTGCCCTCAACAATCTTCTCGATGATCTGAGGCGGCTTTTGCATATCTTTCAGCTGAGCCCTGATGATCTCCCTTTCTTCCTCGAGCTCGGCAGGCGGGATCTCCTCGGCCGAAACAAAACGGGGGCTGGCGGCCGCGATTTGCATGGCGATGTTCTTCACCAACTCCCTGAACTCCTCGTTACGAGCCACAAAATCAGATTCGCAGTTAACCTCTACGAGCACACCCAATTTCCCGTCAAGATGGATGTAGGACTGGACAATCCCCTGAGTCGTCTCCCGGCTCATCTTCTCTTTGGCCCGGGCATAGCCTTTTTTTCTCAGGATGGCGATGGCCCTGTCGATGTCTCCCTGGCTTTCCTGGAGCGCTTCTTTGCACTCCATGACTCCGATTCCGGTCCGCTGCCGGAGCTCTTTTACCATTTCTGCTGGTATATCCACCCTTCTATCCTTTCGTGTCTGAGCTGAGCTTCTTTTTTTCCGCTGATGGTCCGGCCAAAGGGGAGAGGACGGCCTCCCCGGCCGCGCCCTCTTCTCTTTTTGCAGCCTCGAGCTCTTTCTCCAGACGGCTCTTTCTTCCTTCGGTGACCGCCTCGGCGATCTTAGAGCTGAACAGCTCGATCGCCCTCACGGCGTCATCATTGCCGGGAATCGGATAATCGATATTCTCAGGATTTCCGTTTGTGTCGACGACAGCGACAATCGGAATCCCAAGCTTCTGGCCTTCCTGGATGGCAATCTCTTCTTTGGCTGAATCGACGACAAACAGGGCGCCGGGGAGACTCCTCATGTTTTTGATCCCGCCCAGGTTCTTGGCCAGCTTTCTGTAGAATTTCTCCATCTTGGACTGGTCTTTCTTGGAGAGCAGCTCCCATCGGCCGTCTTCTTTCATCTCCTCGAGTTCGATGAGTTTTTCCGCGCTGCCCCTGATCACAGCGAAGTTGGTCAGAAGTCCTCCCAGCCAGCGCTGGTTGACGTAGCTGCATTCACAGCGAGCCGCCGCTTCCCTGATGATGTCCTGAGCCTGCTTTTTCGTTCCAATAAAAAGGATGTCCTTTTCTCCTTCAGCGATGCTCCGGACGAACTGGAGAGCTTCCTTGAAGATTTTGACCGTCTTCTGCAGGTCGACGATGTAGATGCCGTTTCGCTGGCCGAAGATGTACTCCTTCATCTTGGGATTCCACCGTTTTGTCTGGTGACCAAAATGAACGCCCGCCTCTAAAAGTTCTTTCATCGTTACGGATACCAAGTTCAGTCCTCCCTTATCTCTTGTGGTACTGCGGTGCTTTCCTCGCGCCCAGGAGTCCGTATTTCTTCCGCTCTTTGATCCGAGAATCCCTGGTCAGCAGACCGGCGTTTTTCAAGGCCGGCTTGAGTTCCCTGTTGAATTCAACCAGCGCTCGGGCGATCCCGAGCCTGACAGCCTCAGCCTGGCCCCTGATTCCTCCACCCCTGACGCGCATGAAGACATCAAACTTGTTCTCGGTATCCGTCAGGGCAAGCGGCTGGCGGATGAGGTATTTATGGGTATCCAGACGAAAATACTCGGCAAACGGACGCGTCTTCTTGTCCACGATCAGCGTCATATCTCCCTTTCCCGAGCGCAAAAAGACTCTTGCCACGGATGATTTTCGTTTTCCTGTTCCGTAATACTGGATTAAGCTCAAGATTCCTCCTAAAACTGGTATTCGCGAGGGTTCTGGGCTTGGTGAGGATGATCAGGGCCGCGGTAGATTTTCAGTTTTTTAAAGACGCGGCGGCCTAACTTGTTCTTGGGGATCATCCCCCAAACGGCTCGGCGGATGACCTCTTCGGGTTTGTCCCTGAGGAGGTCCTTGAGCTTTTCGCTCTTTAAGCCGCCTGGATATCCCGAATGCGAATAGTAGACTTTTTCTTCTGTTTTCCTGCCGGTAAGCCGGATTTTTTCGGCGTTGACCACGATGACGAAGTCGCCGGTGTCGCAGTGCTCGGCAAACTGCGGCTTGCTCTTGCCGCGCAGCAGAGTCGCCACTTGAGTGGCCAGACGACCCAGAACTCTCCCCTCAGCGTTGACCAGCCACCATTTCTTTTCGACGTCCTCCTCTTTGGGGACAAAAGTTTTCATCCTCATTTTCCTCAGCAGCCAAGGATTTAATAAAAAATAAAAATGATCCAATAAAATACTAAATATTGAGCCGGTTGTCAACCTTGAGCTATCCGGGTCATGGGCCTGATGACGCGTCTATCTTGCTCATTATGACGATGTTAGCCTGCCGCAGGAGCTGATCAATTCACCCAGACCCTTCGGCGGCGGCGCCTGGAAAAGCTCCGAATGAGGATAATGCCGGCGAGAAACCCGCCGACATGGGCGAACCAGGCCACTCCTCCTCCCAGGCCGAGGTTCAGCACCTGGGCCAAAAACCAGAAACCGAGGACATAAACAGCGGGAATGGGAACAACCCGGATGAAGACAAAAAGGAAAACCAGGGTTATGACCCTGGCGCCCGGAAAAAGGAGGAGATAGGCGCCGAGCACGCCGGCGACAGCCCCGCTGGCGCCGATCATCGGCACGCGGGAGTTCGGGCTGAAGGCGATTTGAGTCAAGCTCGCGGCCAGCCCCGCCAGGAGGTAGAAAAAAACGAATCGGATGGAGCCAAGATAGTCTTCGACGTTGTTGCCGAAGATCCAAAGATAGAGCATGTTTCCCAAGATGTGGAACACGCTGCCGTGAAGGAACATCGACGTAAGCAGGGTCAAGGCTGGTGAAAGCCGAAGGAGATGCGGCAACGACTGAAAATGGGTGATCTCGTAGGGAATGAGGCCCATTTTTTGGACATAATAAACCAACCCCTTATCGGAAAAGGCCTGGACAAGAAAAATCAGCAAGTTCGAGGCGATGAGGAGGATCGTGACGGCCGGAAACCGCCGGGTGGGGTTCTCATCCCTCAGCGGAAGAAACATTCATCAATCTATCCTGGCCAGCTCCTTCTCCAGCCTCGCTTTTTCCATGGCTCTTTTCCTGATTTCCTTGAACCTCTCCAGCCATCGGTCCGCTTCAGCGATGTGCCGGCCCGCCCTCTCCGGGTAAACATGGGCGAAAATATTCCTGTGGACGAGGTTGATGTATGCATACGTATCGGGATAAGAGGGGTCGATCTCAGCAGCCTTCAATAACGCTTTTTCGCTTTCAATGCCGAGTTTTTCCCTTTCCTGCAGGGACAATATATTTTGCAGGCGATAGCCCTTTGAAAAACGATTCACCCCGATCGTGTAATAGATCTCGGCATTATCTGGATCCAGTTCGAGGCGCTTTTTTTGAAATTCCAAAGCCTTATCAAAATCAGGCACAGGCGTTATCATGTCGTAATAATTGGCCATGTACGCGTACGCTTGCGGAGTTTCCGGGTCGAGCTCGATCCTCCGCAGGTACATTGCTTCAACCTTGCTTTTCAGCTCCTGCTTCTCACCCGCGTATCTTTTGTAGAATTCGGCGACAACGTAGTAGTTGTCCATGTTCGTCGGTTCGAGCTCAAGGATCTTCACGTAGTATCTCTCGGCCGACTCAAAATTCCTCATCTTGTCATACATGTCTCCTAAGGAATAGATAACCTGTTTGTTTGTCGGATCGAACTCATAGGCTTTGGTCAGCGCTTCCATGGCCTTATTCGCAGTCAATAGGTTATCGGCCGATTCATCGAGCGGCTTGTAGCGGCTCTTATGGCTCTCCCCCAAAAACCGGTAGGCCTCAACCATGGTCGGGTTGTACTTTAGCGTGTTCTCGTACTCGCTGATCGCTTTAGTGTACTTGCCGCTCTCAAAAAGATGGTTGGCCTTGGAAAAATGATAATTCGCCCGCAGCCGATTTACGTTCAGCTTCTGGCAGGATGCAAAGGTCAACATGAAAGCCAGCGCCAGAAGCCCAATAACCAAAACGGCTGCTTTTTTCTTTCTCATCTCAGCCTCCTTAACTCGTCAAGTCATCGGATGATGTCAGCAAGGAAACTCAATGTATAATAGAAGCCGGGTTTAAGTCAAGAACAACAGGAAACTTCAACTTATCCTCATCCTCAGGCGCAGCGGGGTCCCCCGGAACCCGAACTTCTTCCTGAGGAGCTGGAGGAAGAATTTTTCGTAGGCGGGCAGGAGAGCCGCCGGCCGGTGGACGAACAGAAGGAATGTCGGCGGCCGGATTCCCTGCTGGGTCATGTACTTGATTTTGAGTCTCCTCCTGTTCTTTGTGAGCGGCGGATGAGAGGCGTTGACCCATGCCAGAAAGTCATTGAGGCGGGGAGTGTCCACACGCCTGGAAGCAGAAACATAGACCTCTTCTGCCAGGTCAAGGATCTTGACCGCTCTTTTCCCCGTAAGGGCGGAGACGGCGAGGACCGGCGCATAATCGACAAAGGCCATCCCGCGGCCGATGGCCTCTCTCGAGCCGTCCGCCGTCACCCCGGCTGGCGCCAGGTCCCATTTGTTGACGGCCAGGATGAGCGGCTTCCCCGATTTTTGAGCAAGATGAGCGATGGCCAGATCCTGGCGAGTCGGGAATTCCTGGGCGTCCAAAACCTGACAGAGGACGTCCGCCCGGGCAATGCTCTTTTTCGCTTTCAGGATGCTCGCCTTTTCTCTTTCATCCCTGGTCCGGCTGAGCTTGCGGATGCCGGCTGTGTCGATGAGGCAAAAGATTTTTTTGTCTCGAATGACCAGAGTGTCCGTGCTGTCGCGGGTCGTCCCTGGAGCGCTGTCCGTGATCAGGCGCTCCTCGCCGCAGAGCCGGTTGATAAGGGAGGATTTGCCGACATTAATCCGGCCGATGATGGCCACCCGGATGGGCCGGGAGAGCTCCTTTTCGGCCGGGGCTCCGGGAAGAAACCGGGCCAGCTCATCTTCCAGCGCGTCCAGGTTTCTTCTGTGCTCAGCAGAAACAGCAAAGACCGACCCAACCTTCAACCGGTTATAGAAATCTCCGCACTTTGCTTCCTGCGCTTCCGAATCAATCTTGTTGACGACAGCCACAAGCGGCTTGCCAAGCTTTTTCAAATGCCAGAAGAGCTCCTCTTCAGCCGGGAGCAACTCTCTTCTTCCGTCGAGGACGAAGAGGATGATATCGGCCTTTTTCGCCGAGACCCAGGCTCTATCCATGACGGCCGATGCGAGGGACTCGGCTGAAGAATCAGCCATCCCGCCCGTGTCTGTTAGGATGAACGCCTTCCCGCCCAACACGCACACTGCCGAGACGGCGTCCCGTGTCATGCCGGGCAAGGAATGGACCAGGGACTTTTTCTGGCGGAGGAGTCGGTTAAACAGGGTTGATTTCCCGACGTTGGGAAATCCGGCAATGACCACCTGAGGCAAACGTTTCATGAAGACAAATTTCCACAGGGCTTATGGTTGAAGCTACTCTGAGTTCAGGGAGTAAAGAGGCAGAAAAGCCTTGCTCAGGTTAATGTGCCCTCCCAGAGTCTCTTTTTCTTCGCCCTCAACCAGGATGAAGACTTTTTTTATCGGCCTAAAATTAAAGGCCAGAGAGTTGACGACGGAATAGACCGTGACCAGCTCGGCCGAAGACCCGGACAGATGCTTAGCCATGATATCCCTGGAAAAATCCACGTAGGCCACTCCTTCTCTTGTGATGAAAAGCTGTCTTAACTTAGTCTCGGGAGGAAAAGGCGACAGATATCCCCGCTCTGAGCCCTTAATAAGCTCTTCGACGACTCGCTTGGCTTCCTCTGTGACCGAGGCTGAGGCCGGGATCTCCCTCGTTTCAGGATGGAGAAGGCTATCCTCCTCTGACGGCAGGAAAAGGGTAATCAACTTCGTCTCGGCCGGCGGCGCGGGTTCAGGTGTCTCGGCCGGGGGAGGCATTTCTACCGATGCTTTTATTCTCTCCCCGCCGCCTCCCCGGAAAAAGATAAGCGCCAGGATGAGGAGCAGGGCAGCGGAAAATCCCAAAAAGATCCATCTCTTCGTGTCCATGGAACGGTCAACTCTCAGCCGGCAATTTTTAGATACCGGGCCAGCCCTCGATAAATGGCCTCAGCAACGTTGCTCTGGAAGCTTTCTTTTACCAGGTCTTTTTCTTCTTCCGGGTTGGAGATAAAAGCCACCTCGACCAGGACGGCCGGACAGGCCACGCCCGTCAGGACCTTGAACGGCGCTTGCTTTATGCCCCGGTTCATCGTCCCAAGAAGGGAGTTGAGCTCATCCTGAATGATTTCAGCCAGGCTCTGGCTCTGTTTGAGGTAGGCCGACTGGGCCATATCCCACAGGATCATCCTGATTTCATCCTGATCCTCATCGGCCAGCGGCTTTGAGAGCTCGGCCGAATTGTTCTCCAGATAAGCCAGCCGACGGGCTTCTTCATCCGTGGCATTCAGGCTGAGGAAAAAGGTCTCCGAGCCGCGGGCGTTTCGCCTGTAAGAGCTGTTCGTATGGATGCTGATAAAGAGGTCGGCCTTATTGTTGTTAGCGATGGCCGCCCTGTTTTCGAGCGAGACCTCAGTATCCTTATCCCTGGTCAGCTCCACGCGCAAGGCAAGGTTTCGTTCAATGACAGCTTTGAGCTTGATGGCGACGGCCAGAGTGATGTCCTTCTCCAAGGCCCCGAACTTGCCTTTTGCCCCGCTTTCCAGCCCTCCGTGGCCCGGGTCGATGACAATGACTTTAATTCTTTTGGCAGGCGGCTCTTCGAGCTGTGCAAGCGGCGCAGCCATGGCTTTTAATTCAGGCGGGGAGATAGCGATTGCGAGAAAGGAAAAAAAGAGAAGGACAAGGAAGGTCAGCTTCAGCGCCTTTATCTCGTTAGGGCCCGTCACTTCTTCTCAATCGCGAATCATGGTGGAGGCGGCGGGAATCGAACCCGCGTCCGAGGACATTCAGCAGCAAGCCTCTACATGCATATCCTCTTCTTTGTTCTCGTCGAGCGTCGCCCGAAGAGGAAGGGCGCTCGCCAACCAGCCCCGAAAATGCTTCGCTCACCCGGTTCAGGGCGCGCCAGGCTCGCTATCCTGCTCGCCGACGCTTCCCGGAAACCGCAGGAGAATCCCCGGGAAACGGCATGCCTATCTCTTAGGCAGCGACTGGCAGTGCTTCTGCACTTACTTGGGTCCACCGTTTTACGAGGTGGATGGAATCTCGACATGCCGCTTGTGCCTCACTATCCCCGTCGAATCCGTTCGCCCCCATCCTCAGGTTTTTATTATAAATGACAAGGAAACCCGTGTCAACAATCGGGGCCGTCCCAAAATTGCCATTAGAAAATTGTCTTTGCGAGCGAAGCGAAGCAATCTCAGTTTGTGTTGATGAGATCGCCGCGCACCCAACGGGCGCTCGCGATGACAGGGATAGCCTTTTCCTAACGGCAAATCAGGGGCCGCCCTAAATTTGATAGAATCACCCGACGGGTCCTGTCCAAGTTCACCCCCGAACCACGCCACCAAACCGGTGCGGTCGCTATCATGATAATTTCTTGGAACACCAAGTGTCTTCGCTTGATAAAAATTTCCTGTCGGCAATTTCTGGACGGCGCCTTTGGGCATAGGGGGTCGGCCCTGCCTCAGGACCGTCCCCATCAAACAAAGGGGAGGTATTTTCTTCCCTCGCCGAAGGGGTTTAGGGCAGCGCTGATGGCGACCTCGCCCTTCTTTTGCGCCAAGTCGAGCCATTCTCTTTTTTCGGGCGGGTGGACGACTTCCACCTGCGGGCAGAAGATATCCTGCGAGTTAGGCTTTCTGACGACGGCCACCCGGCCGTCCACGAGCGAGACGATCATGCCGACAGGCCAAACTCCCATAATCCGATAGAAACTATCTAAATACTCGGAATCAAAAAAGGCGCCCTTTTGCGCCGCCATTACCTCATAAATCCGGAGCGGCGCGAAGAACTCTCGCGAGGCTCGCTTCTGGTACATTTCATCGTAGACGTCGCAGACCGAGATAAGGAGCGTCGCCGGATGAGGCCGCCGCGGGAAAGTCAGCCGCGGCCGGTTTTTGAGGCCGCACCCGAGAGTATGCTCGAACGCGACCACCGCAGGAAGATGCCCGAGCGATTCTGTCTGGGGAAGCAGCATCTCCGCTCCAACGAGAGCGTGCCCCAGCTCCCGGACCTCTTCGTCTCTATCTTGCGCAAGTTTTCCGACATCATGAAAGAGCGCGGCCAGGCCGATGTCCAAGACTTCGTCTCCGGGAAAACCAAGACGCGAGGAAAAGAACATGGCCAGGATGGCCGTGTTGAGGAGGTGGAGAAAAATCAGGTGATCCTTCTGCCGGACGGCAAAAATGCTCAGCAGCTCCTGATGCGACCCCCAAAAATTTTCCAGCAGGCTGAAGACAAGAAACCTGGCCTCCACTGGGTCGAGCTTTTCCTTCGCCAGGATCTTTTCGATTGACTGGGAGACGGCGACCACCGAAAATTCATACTGCCTGGCCCTGGAACCCGGGCCTTTATCCGCCGCTGCCCGAGGGGCCTCGATCTTTCCCGCCCGGATGTTCTCGATGCCCTCGAGCGTCAGGTACTCGTATGCGTCGCCGACAGCCTGGCCCCGGGGAAGAGAAAGATAGCCGATAAATTTGGCCCACTCACCCTCTCTCAGGGCCCGATGAACCCAGATCCTCTCGACGCCGCGGTCCTCGAGATAGGTGAGCAGAGGCCTCAGCTTTTGGCTCAGGTCGAAAAAGATTTCCTTCCCGCAGGCAACTTCACCCTCGACGACACCGACGGTCAGCTCTTCCAAGTCCTGGAAGATTTCCTGGAGCGCCTGGAAAGATTTGCCCACGAATTCCTTGAACCGGGGATGCTCGACTGAATAAACCTTCCCAGCCTGAATGGCCGATGTGAAATCAGTCAAGAATTGCCTAAGCTTGTCCAAGGCTCCATTTCTCCAGCAGGCCGGCTGCCTTCCGGCGCAGCGTTTTATTCCAGAAAAATCTCCGCTGGCTCAGCCTGGCGATATCCTCGGCTGCCTCCCGCAGCTCGAGGTCAGCGGCGATTCTCAGGTGTTCGAGGAGAGTTTTATTCCTCAGTCCGAACGGCGAGTGGATGAGGAAAAACATCTTCAGGGCTTTTTGCCTGTTTCCTTCTTCCCTCTTCAGGATGATCAGCGCCTCTTTTTTCTGCGAAAAATCGCCCTTGCGGAGGATCGGGAAGAGGAAACTTTCGTCACATGCGGACAAATGCCTCATGGCTCGCAGCGATTTGAGCTTGATCAGGCGGTCTCCAAGGCCAAAAATGTTCTTCAGCGTGGCCAGCGAAAGCGGTGAGTCGACCTCAGCCAAGCTTTCAGTCATTCTCTCGAGAAAATGGCGGTCGGACTTTTTCTGATCGAGGTTCAGGTTGAAGTAGAAAATCCCGTCAGAAAAAAGCTGGAAGAACGTTCGCAAGATGGTTGGCGTCACTTTGCTCTCCCCGAAAATGGTCTCGAGATAATAATTGACCCCTAAGGCGCTCCGGGGCAAACGCTGAATGAAGTACGTGAGCTCCGGCCTGTCCTCTCCCTTAAGAATGCTTTTTTCGATGAAATCGGTCAGCTCAGCTCTTATTTTTCTAAAAAGGGGCTCGGCCGACAGGTCATCGGCTTTTTTCTCAAGGAGCTCGAAAAGGGATTTCAAGAATTCAAGATCTCTGTCCTTGGTAATGCTCTCCCATTCCTCAATGATCGCCGCGAGCGGGGCTGAGGCTGCCTCCCTTCTCGGGTCAGCAGCTAAGACATTCAAGAGCATCGAGCGATAGCTCCTGCGGAGAATCTCGCGATCAAGGGCTGGCTTCTTGCGGGCTGAAATCTCGCGGAGAACGCCGGAAAATGCCTCCCGGTAGGAGGGGGAGAGAGAAGGCGGCACGCCACCGGCCAGGAATTCCTCTATTCTCTTCCTGAAGTGCGGCGATTGTTCGAGCAAGGCCGGGTTTCGGCGGGCTTCCTCCTCCAGGCAGCCAGCCACCCTCTGGCATTTTTCCGAACCTAATAGCCGACAGAAAATATCCAGGCTCATGGCATCGAATTGACCGCCGGAAGCCATTTCTCTTAGAAGCAAAGAGGCTAAGTCCTGATCTCTTGCTCCGGCGGCGATTTCCCTGAGCTCACGAAGCTTGTCCTCTTCGGTGATGGACTTATCTCTCAAGATTTTCTTTACTGTTTCGAGGGCACACCTCTGGTACTCCTCTTCAGCCTCGGTTTTCAAGCAGGCAAAGAATCGGCCAAAATCTTCAAGCTGCTCCTTGTCTCCTACAATCCTGGCCAGGTTGATTTCGCCGATGACGCGAGGAAAAGACTCTGCCACCTGGCGCATTTTTTTTGGATCCCGCTGCCTGACTGATTCAGAGAGCAGGTAAGTCCAGACATCTTTGATCTCATAGCCTTCGCCGGCCAAGAGCTCTGAGTAATCCAGTTCTTCTATTGAAAAAGGAGTGATTCTCTCTCTCTCCAGCAGATAGCGGATTCCGCCTGCCTTTGCTATTTCCTGCGGCGTGAACGAAAGAAGGCTGATGAAAGCTTGCCAATCCTCGATCGTTGCGTCTGCCCTCGCCTCAAGGCTCATGATCCGGCGGATGTGGAATAAATGGGCCAGCCCCTCCCAGAGTTTGTCTTTTTCCCAGGTCTTCCCGTCTGCGACGACCGAGTGAGGAGTGAAAGCGATCTTCAAGCCGGGAGCAAACCTCATGAGGATGTCCCTTTTCTCCTTGAGGTCTTGAATTGATTTCCTGAAGGCGGGGTGTTCTCTGGGATAGAGAGAAGCGCTCTTGAGCGCCAGCCGGAAGCTCCTGAGGAATTCCTGTAGAGCTTCTTCCTTAGTCATTCTCCATCGTGCAGTCGTCTTATTATATCAAATTCGGGGGACGCCATACATAATCCACAAAACTTTTTGGCATAATTTTGGTTATCCTCAACCCCATCTCTTCTGCTATCGTCATCGCCTGAGCTAATTCGGGCCGAATTTGACGAACTGGGGACTCCTTTCCAATTTACCCAATTTTTTCTGCTTCTTTCCAGACATCTCTGCAGTCCCGGACTCCATGCGCTTTAATCCACGAGCATCTCTTTGATCACGGCTTTAACTTTCTTGACCAGTCCGGGTTTGAGCCGCCCCAGTTTAGCGGCCATGCGTCGTCGATCCACCGTCCGGATATGATCGAGAACAATCCAGCCCGCTTTGCCTTTGAATTCGACGGGAACACGAGTTGGATATGGATGGGACTTGGTGGTCATGGGAGCAATGATGACGGTAGAGATGTGCCGATTCATCTCATCTGGGGAGAGGATGACGCAGGGGCGCGATTTCTTGATTTCATGGCCAACCGTGGGATCCAGGGAAACAAGAAAGATGTCGTACTGGTTCATTCGCCCGTTACCATTCCCAGTCTTTGGAATCGAGATCCAGGCGATCGCTAATCAGCAGCCGGTCTTCTCCCTCCGACCTCATCTTTTTGAAGACCTCGTCCCAGCCTTTACGGGGCACCCTTTTCACAGGTGTGATGACAAGTCTGCCGGCCTCGATTTCGAGCTCTACTTCGCTTTCCAGGCGGGATTGTTCAAGGATGGCCTTGGGAATGCGAAGGCCGCGCGAGTTGCCAATCGATACGAGACGCAACTTCATACCTGTACTCCCTTCAGGAGTAATTATAATGTAATCACATGGCTAATCAAGAGTCATCTCCCCGGTTGTCTCCCGGGTCATTATCAGCTTGCGCATTCCTATTAAGGAGACGCTCTTTCTGCTTTCCTATTCTCACTTCCATCTTATCCGCTGATGCCCAATCAAGGGGGAAAATAAGGTCAGGCGGCTGCCTGCAAAGCCGCCTCCCAACATCTCCTTCTTATTTATTAATCCCCCTTATCCCCCTTGTCCAATCAAGGGGGAAAATAAGGTCAGGCGGCTGCCTGCAAAGCCGCCTCCCAACA
>JBBILQ010000015.1:30377-46338 GCA_037444845.1 Candidatus Aminicenantota bacterium
TTAATCCCCCTTATCCCCCTTGTCCAATCAAGGGGGAAAATAAGGTCAGGCGGCTTTGAAAGGAATGGCGGGGCCGACGAGACTTGAACTCGCGACCTCTGGCGTGACAGGCCAGCGTTCTAACCAAACTGAACTACGACCCCGCCGAAGGGTAAAAAAATTATAATCGTAACAGCGATCGTTTGCAATCCCTTGGGGAACGTCCCCGAGCACTATTTTTGATTTTTTGCGTTTCCCCATAATTTGAGGTCGTCGAATGAACCGACGCCGACGAGGCCGTGAGCCAGCGTTCTGTCGACGGCAGTCAGGATCGGAGTATCCATGTCATCAAGAAAGGCCTCGATCCGGCCCGCGGCGGCCAACGGGATTTTTAGGCATCGGCCTTCTCCTTACACGATATCTTGATCAAACGGGGAAAAATCAAGGAAATTCTCCATCTTCCCTTTGCCTCCCACCGCCCGAAGAGGAAGTGCTTTTCGAATTTTGTGCATTATGTATGGCGTCCCCCTAACTTCACATTTTTTCGAGGGCGGCGATGCGTTCCTCGATCGGCGGATGGGTGCTGAAAAGCTTGTTGACGGCGCCGCCGATATCCTTGAGCGGGTTAACAATATAAAGATGGGCAGTCGCTTTGTTGGCCACTTCGAGCGGCTCTTTGTCGGCGGCGATCTTCCGCAAGGCCGAGGCCAGCCCAGGCGGGTAGCGGGTCAGCATGGCACCGCTGGCGTCGGCCAGGAACTCCCGCTTTCTTGACACCGCGAAGTGGATGAGCTGGGCGATAAGCGGGGACAGGATGGCCAAGATAAGCCCGACGACAACAATGATCGCTCCCGCACCGCCTCCGCCTTTGCCTCGCCCGACTTTCCGGCCTCTTCCCCCTCCCCGCCAAAAGGTCCGGAGCATCCAGTCGCTGAGCAGGGCGACAACGCCCACCATGACCACGGTCAGCGTCTGGACCAGGACATCGTAGTTTTTGATATGGGACATCTCGTGGGCGATGACGCCCTCGAGCTCGACGCGGTTGAGCTTGTCAAGAAGCCCCGTTGTTACTACGATCACCGAATTCTTGGGGTTCCGCCCTGTAGCAAACGCGTTCGGCGCGGAATCATCGATGATATAACAGCGTGGCCTCGGCAGGCCGGCCGCGATGGTCAATCCCTCGACGACGTTGTAAAGATAAGGGTAGTCTTTCTTTTCCACAGGCTTGGCCTTGCTCATGGCCAGGACGATCTTGTCGCTCGCGTAATAGCTCCCGATGGTCATAGCCACGGCGATGACGATGGCTGCGATCAGCCCTTCGGTCCCCATCCCGGCGAGTTGTTCAAAAAACCAGGCTAGCAGAAATATCAAGCCAAGAAAAAACAATATGAGGAAAAAGGATTTCCACTTATTACGAGAAATTTGTTCATACATAGTGAGATTGCTTCGTCGTTACGCTCCTCGCACTGACTCTATCACCCTCTCCTGAATCCTCTCCCCTCAAGGGAGAGGCGGCCAGGCGAATTCAGGATACCGAATCAGAGCAAAAAAATCTGGCGACGCGGTACCGAATTCGGAAATTCGGTTCATGTCCCCGAATTTTCGGCGAAGCGAGGACGGACGGGGACGCGCCGCGACAGGGCCCATTTTTTCTAAAAACTGACTTTGACTGGGCCGCGCGCTTCCGGCTCCTCGATCTCGAAGTAATCCCGCTCCTTGAAGCTGAACATGTTGGCCACGATGTTGGAAGGGAAAACCTGCTGCTTCTGGTTGAACTTCATCACCGTGTCGTTGTAAAACTGCCGGGAGTAGGCGATCTTGCTCTCGGTGCCGCTCAGTTCTTCCTGGAGCAGGAGGAAGTTCTGGTTGGCCTTCAAATCAGGATAATTCTCCGCCACGGCGAAAAGCGTCTTCAGGGCGCCGGTCAGCATGTTCTCCGCCTGCGCCTGGTCCTTGACCGAGTTGGCATTAATGGCCTGAGCTCGGGCCTGCGTCACTTTTTCAAAAACTTCGCGCTCGTGCTTGGCGTAGCCCTTGACCGTCTCGACGAGGTTGGGGATCAGGTCGTACCGCCGCCTCAACTGGACATCCACCTGCGACCAGGCGTTCTCGCAGCGGTTCCTCAGGACGATGAGGCCGTTATAAATCCCGATGGCCGCGACGATAACGACGCCGACGATGACAAAAAGAACAAGCAAAGCTCCCATGTTTTCTCTCCTTCCAAGAAAACTCAAGGGACGCAGTCCCGAATTCGGAAATTCGGTCCATGTCTCCCGGATTTTCCGATGTAGAAAATAAGAATATGGATTCAAAGACAAAAAATCAATAAATGTTTTTTCTTTGACTTTTTTTCGTTGACACGGGGTATCGAGAATGGTATATTTTTTTTCCCTAATTTAAGAGGGAAACATATAGTTAAAAGGAGGTTAATTTATGCCTTCATTAAAAGAAAAACTTGCTGCCCAAATCGGCCCCATGCGCGATAAAGTGCAAGGGATCCTCAAGCAGCATGGAGAAATGAAAGTTGGAGATGTTTCCGTCGCCCAGGCTTATGGCGGGATGCGCAGCGTCAAGTGCATGGTCTGGGAAACTTCGGCGCTCGACCCGATGGAAGGAATCCGCTTCCGAGGTTTCACCATCCCGGAGCTCCGGGAGAAACTGCCCAAGGCTCCGGGCGGAGAAGAGCCGCTGCCCGAGGGCATCTTCTATCTTCTCCTGACCGGCGAGCTGCCCGCAGATGCCGATGTCCGGGAAATCACAAAGGAATGGCAGAAACGAAGCTCCCTCCCCAAGTATCTCATTGATATCCTCAACACTCTCCCCGTTGACATGCACCCGATGACCCAGTTCTCCCATGGCATCCTGGCTCTCCAGAAAGATTCCATCTTCGCCCAAAAGTACACCGCCGGAATGCACAAGCTCGACTACTGGGATCCAATGTACGAAGACGTCATGAACCTGTTGGCCAAGCTCCCGCTCATCGCCGCTTACATCTACCGCCGCTCTTACAAGGGAGACAAACACATCCCCGCCGACCCGAATTTAGACTGGGGAGGCAACCTCGCCCATATGATCGGAGTCGAACCTGAGCCCTTTAAAGAACTGATGCGGCTGTATCTCGTCATCCACAGCGACCACGAAGGCGGCAACGTCTCCGCTCACACGTGCCACCTTGTCGGGTCTGCTCTCTCGGACGCTTCTTATTCCCTTTCGGCGGGCATGAACGGGCTGGCTGGCCCGCTGCACGGACTGGCCAACCAGGAAGTGCTCCGCTGGATCATGGACCTGATGAAGGACCTTGGCGGCGTTCCGACCAAAGAGCAGTTAGAGAAGTACATCTGGGACACGCTCAACGCCGGCAAGGTTGTGCCCGGCTACGGCCATGCCGTGCTCCGCAAGACAGACCCCCGCTACACGGCCCAGAGGGAATTCGCCCTCAAGCACCTTCCCGATGACCCGATCTTCAAGGTCGTGAGCATGGTTTATGAGGTCACCCCGGACATCCTGATGAAGCACGGCAAAGCCAAGAACCCATGGCCCAATGTCGATGCCCACTCCGGCTGTCTCCTCTGGCATTATGGAGTCACCGAGTACGACTTCTACACGGTCTTCTTCGGCGTCTCCAGAGCCATGGGGGTCCTGGCTCAGCTCATCTGGAGCCGCGCTCTCGGGCTTCCGATCGAAAGGCCCAAGAGCATCACCACCGAGTGGATCGAAGGGCAGATCAAAGCAGCCGCCGCACCCAAACAGTAAGCAGCAGTCCGAAGGACTGATGATCAGGGACGGCCCTCGCTGAGGGTCGTCCCTTCTCCTTCCAGCAGGGGTCGGATTTTGGGCTATTTTTTGGCATATTTTTTTCAAACGCACCGATGGGTTTGTTTTATGCTTTACGTTTGATTGGGTGAAGCCAAATAATGAGTCGAAGCAAGGAACGGAGAGAAAGCGTTGCTCGCCGTGACAACATATCGTAAATGATTGCGGTCATAAGAGCTGGAGGTCAGGGCAATGGAGCTTAAAATCGGCCTTATCGGCTGCGGCACGGTTGGCACCGGGCTGTTAGAAATCCTGGATAAAAAAAGAGAATACCTGAGGGACACGTTCGATTTTGAGGCCCGGCTTGTCGCCGTGACCGACAAGCTCAAAGGGTCGCTCTGTATCCCTGAGGGCATCGACATCGGTAAACTTCTTGGCCTCCTCCATGAAGGAAAGAGGATTGACGGGTACCTCGAAGAAACCGGAGCGGTCGAGTCCCTCGACGCCTTAGACCTGATTGAAAAATGCGAGGCCGATGTCATCGCTGAGCTAACATACACGGACATCAAGACCGGCGAGCCGGCCACAAGCTATATTAAGAAAGCATTCCGGTCGGGAAAGCATGTCGTCACTTCCAACAAAGGGCCAGCCGCCCTCCATTACCACGAGCTCAAGAGAATGGCCGACAGCAACAACCTTTCTTTCCGGATCGAGGGAACGGTGATGAGCGGAACGCCCGTGTTCAGCCTGTTCGAGACAGGACTTGCCGGTAACGACATTCGCGAGGTCAAAGGCATCCTTAACGGCACGACCAATTTTATCCTGACCAAGATGGAGCAGGAGAACATGGATTATGCTGACGCCCTCAAACTGGCCCAGGAACTGGGCTACGCGGAAGCCGACCCGACCGCCGACGTCGAGGGATACGATGCCGTGGCCAAAATCGTCATCCTGTCCAACGTCCTTCTCGGCGGGAATCTTTCGCCCAGTGAGGTTCGAAGAGAAGGCATCACGGCTCTGAGCAAAGACCGGGTGCTGACTGCTAAAGCTGAAGGATTCCGCTACAAGCTTATTGCCCGGGCCCGGAGAGCTGGCGGTCGAATCGAAGCCGCCGTGTCGCCGCACAAACTCCCCCTTTCCGATCCTCTGGCTGGAATCATGGGCGCCCAAAACGCCCTCACCTTCGACCTCGATTTGATGGGGAAGATCACGATCCAGGGCGCCGGCGCCGGAAAAATTGAGACCGGCTATTCTCTCCTCTCCGACATCCTGGCCATCCACAGCCGCCTGATCCGATAAGCGGGGGAATTGCACCGTGCTTTCTTATTTTTGTACATGGGCTTGGCCTGTTGACGAAACCCGCCAAAAAAGATAATAAAGGGATAGATTCGTGCGCTTATTATATTGGGAGGAATCATGAGTGATGGTCCAATGTACGGCCCGGGAGTCAGGCGTTATATCGAGGAATCCAAAAAACTCCTCGCCAGGCGGCAGGCCCTCTTAGAACGGGCAAAAAAATATAAGTTTGACACCATCGCCGTCCACGGCCTCTACTCCGTGGAGGAGGCCCTCGACCAGAATCAAGGCGCGATCATCGAGCCCGTCTACTTTGCCACATCTCAGGCCTACCGGGATTCAGACGAGCTCGAGGCTGCCCTGGCCTATCTGATCCCCACCTGGTGCTACACTCGGATCGCCAACCCGACAACAAACTATCTTCAGGATGTCCTCGCCCTCCTTGAAGGCTACAAGACCGGCGCGGAGACATCCTGTGTCGTGACCGCTTCGGGAATGTCCGCCATCGCCCTGGCCACAGACGCTTTCCTGGCCAAGCAGAAAAGCGGCCCCGAAAAAATCAACTTTGTTTCCTCGGTCCAGCTTTATGGGGGGACGTTCCAGAATTTCAACGTGAGGAAGAGCCAGGAAAGGGGGATCGAGGTCCGCTGGGTTCTCAACCCCGACGACCTCGGGGAATGGAAATCCCGCATCGACGAGGACACCCGCTTTCTCTACATGGAAGCGCCGAGCAACCCGCAGCAGTCGTTTGCTGATATCAAGGCTCTCGCCGACCTGGCCCATTCCTGGGAGATTCCCTTCATCATCGACGCCACCTGCGCCACGCCGGCCCTGATGCGGCCGATCGCCTACGGCGCCGACGTCGTCATCCACTCTCTGACAAAATCAATCACGGCGGGCGGCCTGGCCATCGGCGGCGCCCTGATCAGCCGCAAACCGGTCGTCACCAAGCTCAAAAACGACAACCCGCTCTTCAAGGGAAGCTTCGCTGAGTACATCCAGTTCCTGCCTTGCAGAGATCAAGGCCCTTCGGCCTCACCCATGAACGCGCTTTTTGCCATCAATGATGTCCGGACGTTGCGCTCGCGGATGGACCTGGTCAGCCAGAACTGCCAGAAAGTGGCAGAATTTCTAATCCGCCATCCGCGCGTCTACCAGGTTGATTATCTGGGCCTCCCCAGCTTCCGTTTCCACAAGCTGGCGAAACAATACATGAAGCTTGTGGATTCAGATGATGGCCAGAGGAATGAGGTGAACCGGTACGGTCACTTGATGAGCTTTCGGGTAGATGGCCCCCCGGAAAACGCCCGCCGGGTTTTCGATAAATTCCAGATTATCTACCGCGCCACAGACCTTGGAAGGGTCAAGAGCGTGGCCACCATCCCGGCCATCTCGACACACCAGCAGCAGGGGGAGGAGGCGAGGCGCATGGCCGACATCCCACCGCAACTCATCCGGCTGTGCGTTGGGGCAGAGGACCCCGACGACATCATCGCCGACCTCGACCAGGCCCTTAAAGATTAAGATATTATTTTTCATGGATTCTCTTGATGGGCCGTTTCTTGAAATTCAACCTGTGTTATTCTAAAATCAATCCGGATGGAAAAAATCAAAATCCTGGGCAATCCTTCTCTCCGGCTGAGCGGAAAAGTCAGGATCAGCGGGTCAAAAAACGCCGTGCTCCCGGCGATTGCCGCCGCGCTGCTCACGGAGGAACGCCTCCAGCTGGACAACATCCCGAGGGTGAAGGATGTTTTCACCATCCTGACCCTGATGGAAGAGCTGGGAGCGCGGTCCAAGCTCAAGAATAACTCCATTTCTATCCGCGCTAAGAGGATCACGTCGGATGAAGCTTCTTACGAGCTCGTCCGCTCGATGAGGGCATCCATCCTCGTGCTGGGGCCGCTTCTGGCGCGCTACGGAAAGGCCGTCGTCGCCTTGCCCGGAGGCTGCGCCATCGGGTCGAGGCCGATCGACCTCCACATTAGCGGCATGCAGAAGCTCGGCGCTTCCATCTCCCTCGAGCATGGCTACATCAAAGCAGAAGCGCCGAGACTCAGGGGAGCGGATGTCGAGTTCGAGAAGAAGACAGTCGGCGGCACGGAAAATTTGCTCATGGCCGCCACCCTGGCCCAGGGGGAGACGACCCTCAGAAACTGTGCGCTGGAGCCTGAGGTCGTCAACCTGTGCGAGCTATTAGTGAAGATGGGCGCCCGGATAGACGGCATTGGCGAGGAGGTCATCCGCATCCGCGGGGTGAAAGAGCTGGGCGGCGCGACCCATGAGATCATTCCCGACCGCATCGAGGCCGGCACATTTCTCGTCGCCGGCGCTCTCGCCCAGGGCGATATCACCCTGGAGAATGTCGAGCCACGCCATCTCGTGACAATCATCGAGAGGCTGCTCTTTTCGGGAGCCAGAGTCGAGAACACCGCCGGCCGTATGCTCCGGGTTGTGGGCAGCGCGGAGATCAAACCTCAGGATATCACGACATCGCCCTATCCAGGATTTCCCACGGACATGCAGGCTCAGTTCATGGTCTTGATGACGCAGGCCTCAGGTGTATCCATCATCACCGAAACGATTTTCGACCGGCGTTTCTCCCATGTCAATGAACTCCTCCGTCTGGGCGCCTCTATCGAGGTCCACGGGGATAAAGCCATCGTCAAGGGCAGAACACCCCTGTCCGGAGCTGAAGTCATCGCCACCGACCTGAGGGCGTCGGCTTCTCTCATCCTGGCCGGTCTCATCGCCCGGGGTGAGACAGTCATCAACGACGTGGAACACCTCGACCGCGGCTACGAAAGGATCGAGGAAAAACTGAAGCTTCTCGGCGCCTCGATCGAAAGAATAAAATATTAAAAGACAAGGAGGATTGGCCATGGAAGTTACCTGGCTAGGCCATTCAGCTGTCAAAATCAAAGGGTCGAAAACAGTCTACATTGACCCCTTTCTTACAGGCAACCCGGCGGCGGCAATCGCTCCGGACAAAATCAAGGAGGCGGATATCGTCATCGTCACCCATTGCCACGGCGACCACACGGGAGATGCCTTTGCCTTAGCCCTAAAAACCGGGGCGACCCTGGTGGGCATCCATGAAATCGCTGTCGACGCCCAGGCAGAGGGAATCACCGCTGAAGGGATGAACATCGGCGGGACGGTTGACGTCAAAGGTGTCAAGGTTCACATGGTCCCGGCTCTCCATTCGGCGGAGAAGGGCTGCGCCGCCGGCGTGGTCGTGGAAATGGACGGCAAGCGGCTCTACCATGCCGGAGACACCGGCCTCACGTACGACATGAAGATCATCGGCGAATTTTTCCACCCTGACCTGAGCTTCATCCCCATCGGCGACAGGTACACGATGGGCATCCCTTCGGCAGCCAAGGCCGTCGAATTCGTCCAGGCGAGGCGAGTGATTCCCATCCATTACGACACCTTTCCGATTGTCAAAGCCGACCCGGAGGAATTCAAACGCCGCGTCGGCAGCCTGGCCGAGGTCATCGTCCTCAAGCCGGGAGAATCCTTCACTCTCTAACGTCGCCCATTTTCCCAGGCTCTCACTGGACTGAAAAGAATGGCCAATATCGTCATCATCGGAGCCGGGCGCCTGGGCACGAGCCTCGGCCGAGCCCTGGCGGCAAAAGGGCACGCCATCAAAGCCGTCACCTGCCGCAGGGCCGCCTCGGCCCGGGAGAGCCGGAAGATCATCGGTCAGGGTGTAAGCACGACGGACAACTCGGCTGCCGCTCGCCGCGGAGCTATCATTTTTCTTTGCCTTCCCGATGAAGATATTCCAAAGGCCGCCGCCGTGCTCTCCCGCTCGCGAATCGAATGGAGCCGAAAAATCGTCTTCCACACGAGCGGCTTGCTCCCGGCGGCCGTTCTCAAGCCTCTTCAAAACAGAGGGGCGGCGACCGCCTCCTTTCATCCGGTCCAATCTTTCGCCCGGAAGGAGACTTCGCCTTCCCAGTTTCAAGGGGTCTATTTTGGCCTCGAAGGCGACGGAAAGGCCTGCCGTCTCGGAAGGGCCATTGCCAGACAGCTCGGCGGACGCGCTTTTCTCCTCTCCGCAGAGGCAAAGCCGGCTTACCATGCTGCCTGCTCCGTCGCTTCCAATTTTCTTGTCGTCCTGTTGGATGCGGCCGCCCAGCTTCTCGGCCAGGCTGGAATCGAGAAAAACAAGGCTTCTCGCCTGCTTTTTCCGCTCGTGGAAGGAACTTTACAGAATGTCAAGATATTTGACACGCACGCGTCTCTGACCGGTCCAGTGGCCAGAGGAGATCGCGCCTCTGTAGAGGCTCACCTCGAAGCTCTCCGCCGTCTTCCGGGATACGCTAATGCCTACAAGGCTCTTTGCCTTTTAGCCCTGGAACAGGCCAAGGGCAGGGGACTGCCGCCTCATACAGTCAGGGCATTGAAAAATTTGCTGGAAGGTAAACAACCTCTTCTTCGAGCTCGACCCCAAACTCTTTCTTAACCCGGGCCTTGAGCTCCTGAGCAAGGAGAAGGACATCCCTGGCCCTGGCCCGGCCGAGGTTGATGATGAAATTCGCATGGCCTGCAAACACGGCCGCATCCCCGACCTTCAGCCCTTTGGCGCCTGCCTTTTCCAAAAGATAGCCGGCGGCGACTTTAGTCCCGTCGTCCTGGATGGGATTCTTGAAATAGCTCCCGGCACAGGCTGTTTTCGTAGAAGGATGCCGAGCCTTCCTTTCTTCCAGGTTTTTCTCTATCTCGGCCTTAATTTTCTCCTTGTCCCCTTTCTTGAGCTGGAAAACAGCTTTCAATAGGGTCAAGTGCCTCTTTTTAAGCGATGAATGCCGGTAGCCGAATTCGAAGTATTCGTTGTCAACCCGGAAATCACGGCCGTGTCCATCCAGGAGGATGGCTTCTTCTAAAACATCTCCGACCGATCGGCCGAAAGCGCCGGCGTTGCCGAAGACGGCTCCGCCGACTGTCCCTGGAATCCCGGCCGCAAACTCCAGTCCCCGGAGGCCCTCGGCCGCGGTGAACTCCACCAGGTCGGACAGCGACGTCCCGCAGAAGGCTTCCACTCTGCCCTCCTTGAGTTTCTCCATCCCCTGGACTTCGCTCCTGATGATGAGCCCGCGAAACCCCTCATCATCAAACAAAACGTTCGTGCCCGACCCGATCACATAAAAAGGGAGGCTGCGGTTGCCGGCAAAACGGATGGAGGATTGGAGCTCTTCTTGGGAACGGGCCGCGAAAAAAAAATCGGCCAGGCCCCCGATCTTGAAATTCGAATGAAGCCGGAGGCTAACCGACTGCCGCAGCGTCCGTTTCACGTCCGTCCTGAAAAGGCGGGCAATGGAAGGGCAATCGGGTTCCACGGTCTCAATTCTATCTAATGCAGCCGAGAAAAGGAAGGGGTCCGACCTTACCCGAGACGCTGACCATTGTCCCCTCTTATTTCGCTAAGAGGGGTAGGGGAGATAAATACATAAAGAATAAAGTCCGGAAGCGTCTCGGAATTTTGACCCGAGCGTTTGATGCTACCCATCTCCCTGACTGATAATAAACAGGAATGTCCGCTCGGGAGGCGGGAGTGAACCGCGGCAGGACCCGTCGGCTTGTCCGACGGGGGGAACAGACAGGACTGGTTCCCCGGGGCGCGGGGGGCTGGGGCAGCCTCCTGCGCCATGTCCTCTTGGCACATATTTTGCTATAATAAAGGCGGTTTCATGTTGACAAGAAGAATTGTTCAGGTTATTATGCTAAAAATTTTGGTGCGAGGTTCAGCCATGATCAAAAAAATCATTCCGTTGCTCGTTCTGACTTTGATGATTCTCCCTCCCCTGGTAGCTCAGGTCGATCCATGCGACGAGGCCTACATCAAGGCCATGACTGCTCAAACGCCCGCTCAAAGAGCTCAACTGCTCAAGGACTTTATCAGCAAATGCGGCGGGAAAGGCGCCCAGAACGAGAACTTCGCTTACGCCAATCTTTCCCTTATGGAATATCCCGGCAAAACAGCCAAGGACGCTATCGACCACGGGGAAAAAGCTCTAACTCTTGGGGGGCTGGATTATCTGACGAAATGCCAGATTCTTATCCAGGTTTCAGCCCTGTACAGCCAGTCCGGACAGAACCTGGAGAAAGCAAAAACCTATGCCACACAGGTTGTCGAAGTGGCCAAAGCCGCCAAGGCGAAGGGAGAGGGAAGCGAAAGCGCTGCGCAATGGAACCAGCTCATCGGCGCCGGACATTTCACGCTCGGCCAGGCTCAGGAAAAGGCCAAGGACTACAAAGGAGCGGTTGACTCTTATGTCGCTTCTTACAGCCTGCTGAAGAACGTCCAGATCATGGCGACCGTCAAGAAATTGGGCAAATTGCTTTACGACGCCAAGGCTTACGGAGACGCAGAAAAAGCGTTCAAGGCTTCCTACGCTGCGACCAAGGATTTCGAGAGCACACTTTTTTACGCCAAATCTCTTTTCCGCAACAATAAAAACGGCGAGTCTCTGACCTATTTCAAGGAGGCCTACGCCAAGCAAAAAAGCGGGGAGATCGCCTACAACATCGGCATTATCCTGGCCAAGGACGCCAAGACTACCCCTTCCCTGGCTCCGGAAGCCATCCGGTATTTGTTAGAGGCAAGCTTCACTTATCCCTCCCAGTCTGAGCAGGCCATGAGGCTGGCCGAAAATCTTTTCTTCCTGTCCAATAAAGAGATCAGGTATAACGAGACGGTGACCGAGATTCAGGCCCGGAGCAAGAAAATCGACGGCCTAACCACGACGTACAACACCAAGTTCGGCGGCAAGGAGGAAGAGGACCTCAACGACGCTGAGAAAAAAGAAATGAAGGCCCTGCTGGCCAGCATCGAAGCCGAACAAAAAGCGTTGGAAAAACTCCAGGCCGAGCAGAACATGGCCATCGCCAAGTTCAACAAACTCCTCGATGACACGAAACTGAGGCTGGGAATTAAATAATCCCGGCTTATTTCTTCTTGGGCCCGAAGATGTTGATGGACAAGAGGCCCTTTAGCCCCCCCTTCTTAACTCCTTTCCCGAGCGCGTCGATCTCACGCCGGGCCAGATCGTGATCGCGGTCCAACTCCAGGGCTTTCTGGAATGATTTCGTGGCCTTGGCCAGCAGGCCTTCCCTTTTATAGAGTAAGCCCAAGCCGACATATGCCTCGGGATTCCACGGCTCCAGCTCCTTAGCCTTTAAGAAGTGTTCCTCGGCTTTTCGGTGATAAGAGGGAATCTTCGCCTCCGTCATGGCCAGAAGCAGGAAATAATCGGCCTTGTCTCTTTTCAAGCTGAGAGCTTCCTCGAGAAGGATGAGGGCATCTTCATACCTTCCAAGGCTATAAAGCGTCTTGGCCTGGCGGAATTTGATGTCCGCTTTCCGGGAAAAATCGCGGCTGTCTTCCTTCGCTGCGGCAGGGGACCTCGCGTCGTACTCTCTTCTCAGCGCCCTGTCGCTTAACGTGCGGTAGGCCTTGGTGATAGCGTCAAAGACCTCTCCGATTTGAGCTCTGTAATGATCGTTAACAGAGCGGTCAAACCTGTCGGGGTGGAACTTTCGTGCCAGTTGAAAATAGGCTTTTTTTATCTCGTCTCCGGAGGCCTCTTTGCCGACACGAAGAATCTGGTAGTAGTTCATCGCAGAGATCTTCTCGCGGAACTTCACGACTTCTTCGATTTGCTCCTGAGCTTCCGCACCGGGGGCCTCCTCTTTTTTCCCCGTCTCGGGCGCGGTCTCATCCTCATCCCGGAAATCAATCATGTTCAAGCAATACAGGAGATACAGGGTCTTCCAGAAAAATTCAGGGTTGTACTTCAGCCGCCGCCACAGAGTCTCGCAATTTCCCTCTCCCTCAATCCTGCTCAGCATCTCCTTCTCCTCCTCGGTCAAAAGATGCTGCAACTTTCCAGCCTTGGATGGACAGGCGATCTTCTTGGCGAAATATTTTTGTATGGCGGGGTCGGGTTTCATCCGTCTGATCCCGTCTTCGATCAGATAAGGAACGTTAATTCTCGCAGCAAAATCTTGGCCGACGAGCGAAGCCTTCTCCTGAAAAGCGATTCCAGCGTCGAAATACGGGAACAGGCTCAACCCGATCTCTCTTATCTGGTAGGTCACCCCGTCCTCTACATTCCTTTGGGAAGTCAGCCCCTTCTTGGTCAAACTCTTTCCGATGGCCTGACCGGGCTCGATGTAACGCTCAATCTTTGAGTGGGCGTCGTCTGAAATCTTGCCCAGCTTGAACAGGATCTCGCCCAGCCTCTCCTCGGGAACATTGGTTTTGGCATGGACCAGGTCTCCGTTCTCGAAAAAAAGAATCTTCTGGATCGGGCCGCGCTTGAAGATGATCTGCCCGCTCATCTTATTGAAGCAGACCCTGCGAAGGTAAACGGCGATGTGATTCATGCCTTCCCTGTCACCTAATTATTTATAGCGCAGCCGGCTGTCAAATTGCAAACCCTGACGAAATATGCTAATTAGTGTCCTATGAGAATCAGCCTGGCGCAGGTCGCACCCCGCCTGGGCAATCTCCAGAAAAACCTCGAACTTCATAACTATTTTATCGAAAAAGCCAGGAAGAAAAAAGCCGACCTCATCGTGTTCCCCGAGCTGAGCCTCACCGGCTACACGCTCATGGACATGGTCCAGGAAGTCGGGCTCAACCCGGCCAAAGCGCCTCTCTTCAAGCGCCTGAGAGCCTCGAGCCGCGAAATCGACATCGTCCTGGGGTTTGTCGAAGAAAAAGAACCGGGGCTTTTTTACAACTCGGCGGCCTATCTCTCCAAAGACCAGATCCTTCACATCCATCGCAAGGTCTTTCTTCCTACGTACGGAATGTTCGAAGAAGGGAAGTTCTTCGGCCAGGGGAAGAACTTCCGGCCATTCGCCACGCCTTTCGGGAAAATGGGGCTGATGATCTGCCGGGATTTCCTCAGCTTCGGAGCAGGCTACATTCTTTTTGTGGGGGGGGCCGAGGTCATCGTCGTCATCAGCGCAGCCCCTGGCCGGGGGTTTTCAAACGAAGGCGGGTTCGCCACGACCCGGATGTGGGAGCTCATGGGAGAAGCGCTGTCATTTTTTTCCTCCTCTTTCGTCGCCTACTCCAACCGGGTCGGGTTTGAGGACGGCAAAGCTTTTGCCGGAGGCTCTTTTATTTACAATCCCCTGGGAAACCTAATCGCTAAAGCTCCAGGCGTCGATGAGCAGATGATCATCGCCGACCTTGACCTTGAGGAAGTCCGGAGCGCGCGCAAAAAGTGGCCCTTTAAAAGAGATGACAGGCCAGAGCTGCTTCTTCAGGCTCTCCAAAGGATTGTTCACGACGATGAAGATTAACCCGCCGTTTGTGGAAAAGGTTCTCTGCGCCTTCATCAAAGAAGAGCTATCGAAATTTCACTACAGCAGGGGAATCATTGGCCTTTCAGGGGGCCTGGATTCATCGGTCTGCGCTTTTCTCGCCGCAAAAGCCCTCGGCCCCAAGAATGTCATCGGGCTTATCCTTCCCTACAGGAAGACCTTTAGCGAAGACGTCAGGGATGCCCGGTCGGTGGCCCGGCGCCTCGGCATCCGCTCCCGCCTCATTGACATCGGCCCGATGGTCGATGCTTATTTTTCTCGATTCCCTGCCAGGGATAAAATCAGGATCGGGAACAAGATGGCAAGAGAAAGGATGTCCATCCTGTACGACCTCTCAGCTAAGGAAAAGGCCCTCATCCTGGGAACGAGCAACAAAACAGAGCTGCTCCTAGGCTACGGAACAATCCACGGCGACACGGCCTGCGCCATCAACCCGCTCGGCGACCTGTACAAAGCGCAGGTCAGGGAGCTTGCCGCTCACCTTGGAGTTCCGGAGAAAATTCTCGCCAAAAAGCCGACCGCAGGGCTCTGGCTTGGCCAGACCGATGAGGGAGAGATCGGCCTCAGCTACGAGGAGATCGACCGAATCCTTTTCAGGCTCGTCGACGAGAGGCAGACTCCCGAAGCCGTTATCGGTGCCGGGTTCAGAAGAGAATCAGTGGAGAAGATTGTCTTCCTGATCAGGAATTCCGAGTTCAAAAGAAAAATGCCGCCTATTGCCAAAATTTCCTCGCGGACTATCGGACACGACTTCCTCTATCCTTACGACCGGAACAGATGAGGGATGGCCGGAAATCTCTACGTCGTGGCCACGCCCATCGGTAACCTGGAAGACCTGAGTTTCCGGGCTCTCAGGATTCTCAGCCAAGTAGAAGCCATCGCGTGCGAGGACACCCGGCAGACACTCAAGCTCCTCTCCCGGTATAAAATAAAGAAGAGACTCATCAGCTATTTTCAGCCAAAAGAGGGGCAAAAAATTCCCCAAATAATTGGTCTTTTGGAAGAAGGCAAAGACGTGGCCTTGGTATCGGACTCTGGAACTCCGGGTATCTCCGACCCTGGCTTCAAGCTGGTAAGGGAGGCCATAAGCCGGGGATTGAAAGTCATCCCCGTACCCGGGCCCTCTGCGCTCACGGCCGCTCTTTGCGCAGCCGGGCTGCCCGCTCACAGATTCCTCTTTTTAGGCTTTCCTCCCGCCAAAAAGGAACGGGCAAAAAAGCTCCTTAAGTCCCTTAAAGACGAGGAAGCAACCATCATTTTTTACCTCCCGCCGCGCAAACTGGCCGATTTTCTCGAGGCCGTGGAGGAAGTTTTGGGAAGCCGCCCCTCTGTCTTAGCCAGAGAGCTGACAAAAATGCATGAGGAATTCATTCGAGAAGACGTCCGAAAACTGAGAGAAAAACTGGGAAGAATCGTATTGAAGGGGGAAGTCACTCTCCTCATCTGCGGTAAATCAAGAAAAAACGATCATCCTTGCTCTTTAGACTAAAAAGTTTTATCCTTTCTTGGGAATGTTTGAAAATAGAACTAACCTGACCTATTCACAAATTATGCCAGAAAGCAGGCCCCTCCCCTGGGGGGA